>VRUE01000065.1 GCA_019456285.1 Solirubrobacterales bacterium
GGAAGCCGAACCCGCAGCTTGCGGGGACCTACATGTTTCGGTGATCACGAGGCGGCAGTTTTACGTGATCAGGGACACAGGTCGCCGGGCAAGCGTCAACCCCCGGGACAGTCGCGTCCGGTGAGGGGCCGATTCGGTCCCGGCGCTCAGCTCCGCCGCTCGGCCGTCTCGGCGGCTTCGGCGAGGCGCTCGACCAGGCGGGCGAATTGCTGGATGCCCTCGGCGGCCTTGCCGTACTGGCCGGCGGAGGCCCGCTTCGTCGAACGGGGCCGGCGAATCGCCGGCCCCGTCCAAACAGCGCTCGGTCCTCTGGCTACGGGCAGAGCACCGCTAGGTGGAAGCCGTTGCCGTCGGCCTGCGCACCGGCTGCATTCCGCAGCACGACGCCCACCTGGTTGGTATTAGTTTGGCCCCTGACTGTCGCCCAGAGAGCGTTGACGCCGGCGTTATTGGGCTGCCCGTACGTGGCAAGCCAGGTGCAACCGGTGATCTGCCGGTTGAAGGTCACGGCGTAATATCCGGTGCCGATGCGCGTGACGTTCTGCGCCCCGCGGCCCCGTTTGATCGCCGCGGCCGCGGTTGCCGGAGCCACCGTCGCGAACAGCAGATCGTTGGATTTCTGGACCGAATCGCTGACCTTCCCGCTGGTGACCGCGTTGTCGCGGAGCCGGTCGGTGGCGATGGCGTTCTTGGCCAGCTTGCCGGCCCTGACCGCTTCCGGGGCGAGTTTGCCGACTTTGACGGCATTTTTTTTCAGCTGCCTGGGGCCGACCGTGCCTTTGCCGAGGGCGGCGAAGGCGGTAGCGCCGCCGACGATGAGAAAGACTGCGATCGAGGACATCACATTGGCGTACGTGAGCCGCTTGCGGATCTGCTTCAAGGGAATCAGCTCCTTCGGATTGGGCTGCTGGGCGCAGCAGGAGTCGGATGGACGAGGCCTCTCTCCGCCCCGTTCGGGGATTGGCGCACGATGCCACGCCGGGCGAGCGCCGTCAAGGCGTCCCGACCGCAGCGGGTCGTCAGGGCCGGATCAGCCGCGCCGCTCGGCCGCCTCGGCCGCCTCGGCGAGGCGCTCGACCACCCGGGCGAACTGCTGGATTCCCTCGTCCACCTTGCCGTACTGACCGGCCGCGTAGCGCGCGTAGACGCCCTCGAGGATGATCGCCAGCTTCCAGTAGCCGAAGGCGACGAAGAAGTCGAGCTGGGAGAGGTCGCGGCCGGAGCGCTCGGCGTAGCGGGCCTGCAGCTCCTCGCGACTGGGGAAGCCCGGCTCCAGCGTCGCCGGCTCGAGCAGCGGGATCACCTCGTCGCCGGGCTGGGACCAGTAGACCATCAGCAGGCCGACGTCGGCGAGCGGGTCGCCCAGGGTGCAGAGCTCCCAGTCGACCACCGCCGCCACCTCGCCCCCGGGCGAGAGGATCATGTTGTCGAGCCGGTAGTCGCCGTGGACGACCGTCGCCGGGCCCTGCTCGGGGATGCGCGCCGCGAGCCGCTCGTGCACCGCGTCGATCGCCGCCAGCTCACGCGTCTTCGACTTCTCCCACTGCCCGTGCCAGCGGCGCAGCTGGCGGGCGACGTAGTCCTCCTTGCGGCCAAGGTCGCCGAGCCCGACCGCGTCGGGGTCGACATCGTGGATCGCGACCAGCGTGTCGACCAGCCGCTCGCCGATCGCCCGCCGATCCGCCTCCTCCGGGAAGACCGCGGCGTCGGCCTTGAAGCGCAGGATCGGACCCTCGACGAACTCCATCACGTAGAAGGGGGCGCCGTTGACGCTCTCCTCCTCGCACAGCCCGACCAGCGGCGCCACCGGCACCGGGGTCGGCCCCAGGGCCGAGACCACCTTGTGCTCGCGCCCCATGTCGTGGGCGGAGCCGAGCCGCTTGCCGAGCGGCGGCCGCCGCAGCGCCCAGCGCCGCCCGGCGGCGTCGCTCACCCGGTAGGTGAGGTTCGAGTGCCCGCCGGAGATCCGCTCGAAGGAAAGGGGCAGCTCGAGACCCTCGAGGCGCTCCGCGAACCAGGTCTCCACCCCGGCCCGGTCGATCCCCTCCGGCGCTGCGTCGATGCCGTCGGCCGTGCCTGTAGCCTCGTCGCCCATAGCGACGCAAGCATATTCCCGACGCGGTTTCCGGTTGAGCCCATCGCTTGCCAACAGGTTGATGATCGGCTTCGTGATCGCCTTCGCCGTGCTGACCGGCCTCGCCGTGATCGGCGTCGCCCGCTTCCTGCAGCAGCGCCAGGACTTCGAGGACGCGACCGCCCGCTCCTACCAGGTCGAGATCGCGGCGCGCAACCGCCTGGCACGGGGCGAGCGGCCCGCCAACTCGCGGACGACGATCGGCGTCCAGCAGCGGAAGCGCCAGGCCCTCCGCAGCGACATCAACAGCGAGACCCGCGACACGGCGCTGCTGGTCGGCGCCGGGTTGATCGCCGGGCTGACCGGCGCGGCGCTGCTGTTCAGCGGCCTGATCGCCTCGATGCGCCGCCCCCTCGAGGAGCTGGTCGAGGCGTCGGGGCGGCTGGCCAACGGCGACCTCGAGGCCCGGGTCAAGGTCGGCGGGCTTTCCGAGACCGCCTCGCTGGGCGCCGCCTTCAACCAGATGGCCGACGAGCTGCAGCGCCGCGCCGGTGAGCGCGACCAGCTCGACCGGATGAAAGACGAGTTCGTCCTCACCGCGTCGCACGAGCTGCGCAGCCCCCTCACCTCGGTGCAGGGATTCGCCGAGCTGCTGATCCTGGAGCGCGAGAAGCTCAGCCCCAAGCAGGTGGACACGGTCGAGATCATCCTCGACAACACCCGCCACCTGGTCTGGCTCCTCAACGACCTCCTCGACCTCGCCCGCAGCGACGCGGGGCGGCTCGCGATCAAACCCGTCCCCACCGAGGTCGCGACGCTGGTCGAGGACGCGGTGCGGACGATGCGCACGCAGACCGAGGCGGCGGGCCAGACGCTGAGCCAGGAGGTCGAGGCCGGCCTGCCCCAGGTCAGCGCCGACCGGGAGCGGATTCGCCAAGTTCTGGTCAATCTGCTTACCAACGCGCATGAGTACTGTCCCGAACGAGCATCGATCCGGGTGACAGCCGCCCGCGTCGGTGCTGAAGTGGAGATCGCCGTGATCGACGACGGTCCGGGAATGCCGGAGGACCAGCTTGAGCACAGCTTCGACCGCTTCAGCCGTGGCGACGCCGGCTTGACCCAGAACGTCGGGGGCACCGGCCTCGGGCTGGCGATCTCGAAGTCGCTGGTCGAGCTGCACGACGGCACGATCGAAGCCGCCTCCACGCCCGGCCGCGGCTCCACCTTCCGCATCCGCCTTCCGGCTATCGCCGCCAGCGAGCGGGTCGACGCGAACCACGCCGAGACGGAGGCGCGACGATGGCCAAGGTCCTGATCGCCGACGACTCCGAGACGATCCTCCTGCTGATCCGGACCAGGCTGGAGATGGCGGGGTACGAGGTCGAGACCGCCGCCGACGGCGAGGAAGTGGTGGAGGCCCTGCACCGCGACCCCGGCGAGGCCCCCGACCTGCTTCTGCTCGACGCGATGATGCCCCGCAAGTCCGGCATCGACGCCCTCCGCGAGCTGCGAGCCGAGGGAGTCGACACCCCGGCCCTGATCGTCAGCGCCCACCAGGACGAGATGGACGCCGGCGCATCCACCGACCTCGCGATCAGCGGCTACGTGACCAAGCCGATCGACTTCGACCGGCTCTTCGCCAGCATCGCCGAGCTGACCGCGCCCTGACGGCGCGGTCAGCTGTTGGCGATCTCGAGCCGGATCTCCTTGCCCTTCAGCTTCGTGCCGTCGAGGAACTCGACCGCCCGCTCGGCCTGGTCGGGGGCAACCTCGACGAAGGAGAAGCGATGCAGGACGCGGACGTCGTGGATCGCCTCCTCGGGCAGGACCGCGCCCTCGCGCAACGCCCAGCGCAGGTCCTCCTCGTCGATCCCGCTTCGCTCGCCCCGGTTGACGAACAGCTTGACCGCCTTGCCTGCCGGTGCGTCGGCCTTGGCGGCGCCGTTCCCGTGCGGCCTGCCGCGCTCGCGGCGCCGCGGCTTCGGCGCGTGCTCCAACCGCTCCTCCGGGCTCTCCCACTCGTCGATCGAGGTCTTCACGTCGCGCTCGATGCGGCCGATCTCATTGCGCTGCGACGGGGTGACCAGCGTGATCGCCCGCCCCGTCCGCCCCACCCGCCCGGTGCGGCCGATCCGGTGCACGTAGGCATCCGAGGAGGCGGGAACGTCGTAGTTGATGACGTGGGTGACGTGCTCGATGTCGAGGCCGCGCGCCGCGATGTCGGTCGCCACCAGCAACCGCACCCGGTGGTCCTTGAAGGCGATCATCACCCCGTCGCGCGAGCCCTGGCTCAGGTCGCCGTGCAGCGCCTTCACGTCGAGGTTCTTGCTCTTCAGCGTTTTCTCCAGGCGCGCGGCGCCGATTTTGGTGCGGCAGAAGATGATCGCCTGCTCGGGCTCCTCCGCCCGCAGCAGCTCGACCAGCCGCGACGCCTTCTCCTTGGCCGGCACCTCGAGGAAAGCCTGCGCGATCGCGTCGACGGTCAGCGTCTTGAGGCTGATCCGGAGCGTCGTCGGGTCGTACATGTAGCCCTCGGCGAGTCGGCTGATCGGCGGCGGTATCGTCGCTGAGAAGAGCGCCGTCTGGCGGCCGCTCGGGCACATCCGCAGGATCTTCTCGACGTCCTCGATGAAGCCGAGGTCGAGCATCTCGTCGGCCTCGTCGAGGACGACGTAGCGGGCGGCGGTGAGGACCAGCGAGCGGCGCGACATCAGGTCCATCATCCGCCCCACCGTGGCGACGACGACCTGGGCGCCGGCCCGGAGCTGCGCCTGCTGGGAGCGGATCGGGGCGCCGCCGAAGACGGCGACGATCTCAACGTCGAGGTGCTCGGCGTAGGCGCGCAGCGCCTGCGTCACCTGGATGCAGAGCTCCCGGGTCGGGGTGAGGACGACCGCCTGCACCTCGTCGCTGGAGGGGTCCAGGTGCTGGAGCAGCGGCAGCCCGAAGGCCGCGGTCTTGCCGGTCCCGGTCTGCGCCTGGCCGATCACGTCGTGGCCGTTCAGCAGCTCCGGGATAGCCTGCTCCTGGATCGGGGTCGGCTCCTCGTAGCCGAGCTCGTCGAGGGCCTGCTGGACCTCCGGCGCCAGCCCCAGGTCCTTGAAGGCGGTCACTTGGACGGGTCCAGGAGGAGCTTGCCGGAGGTGCGGCGGCCGATCAGGTCTTGGTGCGCCCGGGTCGCCTCCGAGAGCGGGTAGACGCCCCCGACCGTGACCTCCAGCTCGCCGGCGGCCACCGTGCCGAACAGCTCGCCGATCATCGGCGCGACCAGGTCGCGGCGGGCCAGCAGGTGGACGAGCCAGAAGCCGACGACCGACTTCGACCCGCGCAGCAGCGCGGCGGTGGAGACCTCGCGCTGCTGGCGCGAGGCGATCCCGAAAACGACCATCCGCCCCAGCGGGGCGAGCGCCGAGAGCTCGGCGTCGAAGGCATCGCCGCCGCTCATCTGGAGGACCGCGTCGACCGGCTCGCCGCCGTTGGCCTCGAGGATCGCGGCGCTCAGGTCCTCGGAGCGCGAGTCGACCGTGGCGTCGGCGCCGAGACGCTCGGCCAGGGCCCGCTTCTCCTCGCTGGAGGCGAGGCCGATCACCTTCGCCCCGGCCTGCTTGGCGAGCTGCACGGAGAGCGACCCGGTGCCCCCGGCCGCCGCCTCGACCACCAGCGTCTCACCCGGCTCGACCCGCGCGCAACGACGCACCAGCGCCATCGCGGTCAGCCCCTGCAGCAGCAGCGCCGCGGCCTGGTCGTCGCTGACCTCGTCGGGGACGGGGACGAGCCAGCCTTCCGGAGCGGCCACCTTCTCGGCGTAGCCGCCCGAGGCGAGGATCGAGGCGACCCGCCGCCCATCCGGCGTGCGCCCACTCACCTCCGCCCCGGGAATCAGTGGCAGCTGCTGCTCGGCCAGGTAGTCGTTGCGGGTCGTGTGCGTATCGGCAAAATTGACGCCGCTGCGCGCGACCTCGACCACGACCTCACCCTCGCCGGGCATTGGGTCGTCGACCTCGACCTGCCGCAGCACGTCGGGCCCGCCGAACTCCTCGATCTGAATCGCCTTCATCGGAGCGGGAGTCTCGCAGGGGAGCCGCTAGGGTGCCGTGCCGATGTCGCTCACCGTCGTCGGATCGATCGCCTTCGACTCCGTTCGCACCCCCTTCGGGGAGCGGCAGCGGATGCTGGGCGGCACCGCCGTCCACTTCTCGCTGGCCGCCCGCTTCTTCACCGAGGTGCGGCCGGTGGGGCCGGTGGGCGAGGACTTCGGCGCGGCCGAGTTCGAGCTGCTGGAGAGCCGCGGCATCGCCACCGGCGACATCGAGCGGGTCGAGGGCGGCAAGTCCTTCTTCTGGCGCGGGCGCTACGAGTACGACCTCAACGTCGCCCACACCGAAGACACCCAGCTCGGCGTCTTCGGCGAGTTCGAGCCGAAGCTCTCGGAGAAGTCGAAGGCGGCGGACGTCCTCTTCCTCGCCAACATCCAGCCTGACCTGCAGCGCCAGGTGCGCGCCCAGTGCGGGAAGGCCCGCTTCTGCGCGCTGGACTCGATGAACCTCTGGATCGACACCGCGAAGGACTCCCTGCTGGCGGCGATCTCCGAGGTCGACTGCGTGATCGTCAACGATGCCGAGGTCCGCCAGCTGACCGGCGAGTCGAACCTGGCCCGCGCCGCTCGCGCCGTGATCGAGCGCGGCCCGCGCGCCGTCGTCGCCAAGCAGGGCGAGTACGGGGCGGCGCTGTTCACCGACGACACGTTCTTCGCCCTGCCGGGCTTCCCGCTGGAGGATGTCCGCGACCCGACCGGGGCCGGCGACAGCTTCGCCGGCGGCTTCCTCGGCTACCTCGACAGCCACACCGGCGAGCTGGACGAGGCGAGCCTGCGCCGCGCGATGGGCTACGGCACCGTGCTCGCCTCCTTCAACGTCGAGGAGTTCGGCACCGAGCGGGTCGCCCGCCTCAGCCGCGAGGAGATCGACGAGCGCC
Source organism: Solirubrobacterales bacterium (assembly GCA_019456285.1). Classification (GTDB taxonomy): domain Bacteria; phylum Actinomycetota; class Thermoleophilia; order Solirubrobacterales; family 70-9; genus VRUE01. Next base: position 7,049 of record VRUE01000065.1, read on the forward strand.
TCGCGATGCTGCACAGGATGACCCAATTCGAGCCGCTGCCGGCAGCCGCCGAGTAGCGCTCCGCCTCCCCCGAACGGTCACCGGCTGGGCGAGCCAAGCTGCGATACTGGCGGCTCCGTCGAAACACGAGCTCGAGGAGGGGCGATGGCCACCGAGCAGCAGACAGGGGACGCAGCCACCGACGGCGGGCCCACCACAGGCTCGGAGTCGCTGACCGTCACCGACAACCGCACCGGGCAGAGCTACGAGCTGCCGATCACCGACGGCACCGTGCGAGGGATGGACCTGCGCCAGATCAAGGTCTCCGAGGACGACTTCGGGCTGATGTCCTATGACCCGGCCTTCACCAACACGGCCGCCTGCCGCTCGGCGATCACCGACATCGACGGCGAGAGGGGAATCCTCCAGCACCGCGGCTACCCGATCGAGCAGCTCTGCGAGCGCTCCTCCTTCCTCGAGGTCGCCTACCTGCTGATCTTCGGCGAGCTCCCCACCGGGCCGCAGCTCGACCGCTGGGTCTACGACATCACCCACCACACCTTTGTCCACGAGGACATCAAACAGTTCTTCGAGGGCTTCCGCTACGACGCCCACCCGATGGGGATGCTGCTGGCCGGGGTCGGGGCGCTCTCCACCTTCTATCCCGACGCGAAGCAGATCGGCGACCCCGAAGAGCGCTACATGGCGGCGGTGCGGCTGATCGCCAAGGTGCCGACCCTCGCCGCCTTCTCCTACCGCCACAACATGGGGCTGCCCTACGTCTACCCCGACAACGACCTCGCCTTCGCCGAGAACTTCCTCTCGATGATGTTCAAGAAGACCGAGGCGAAGTACAACCCGGACCCGCGGCTGGCCCGGGCCCTGGACGTGCTCTTCATCCTCCACGCCGACCACGAGCAGAACTGCTCGACCAGCGCGGTGCGCGGGGTCGGCTCCTCCGGCGTCGACCCCTACTCCGCCGTCGCGGCCGGGGTGGCGGCGCTCTACGGCCCGCTGCACGGCGGCGCCAACGAGGCGGTGCTGGGGATGCTGCGGCGGATCGAGTCGGTCGACAACATCCCCGGCTTCCTCGAGCGGGTGAAGAACCGCGAGGAGAAGCTGATGGGCTTCGGCCACCGCGTCTACAAGAACTACGACCCGCGGGCGCGGATCATCCAGCAGCACATGGACGAGGTCTTCGAGGCGACCGAGTACAACTCGCTGGTCGAGATCGCCCGCGAGCTGGAGAAGCAGGCGCTCGACGACGAGTACTTCACCTCGCGCAAGCTCTACCCGAACGTCGACTTCTACTCGGGGATCATCTACGAGGCGCTGGAGATCCCGCCCGGGATGTTCACGGTGATCTTCGCCATTCCCCGCACCGCCGGCTGGGTCGCGCAGTGGATGGAGATGAACGACGACCTCGAGAAGAAGATCTCCCGCCCCCGCCAGATCTACACCGGCCACCGCGACCGCGACTACGTCCCGGTCGTCGAGCGCGAGGGCCCCGAGAAAATCGTCGGCCCGCCGGCGCGGCGCCCGAAGCGGCCGCGGCGGGGAGCGTAGCGACAAGAGGGATCGGGGATCCCTCTCTACGGTTCCGTACGCTGCATCGATGGTCTGGAGGCTGACCGTGCGACACGGGTCCGACGTCTCGCACCAGCGGTTCGACGACCTCGACGTGGCGCTGGACGCGGTGGGGCGGCTGGTCGAGGCGATCCGAACCGAGGGGCCGCTGGAACCGGCTTCGATGCTGCGCGACTTCGCGCCGGCGGACCAGGTCCACGCCCGCTTGCAGATCTCCGGCAGGGGGCTGCTGCGCAAGCCGACCGCCGGCATCGACGTGCGGGGGGACGGCAGCGTCGTCGCCTACCGTGGCGGCGTCAGGCGCGAAGAGCTCGATACGGCGCAGGCTCCGGTCGAGGCGATCCGCGAAGCTCTCACCGGAGAGCGACGATGAGCGAGCCGGACGCCGAGGGATTCGTAGCCGATCGCCTCACATGAACACGTAGAGCAAGAGGAAGGCGATTATGACGAAGGAGGCGCCGGCGGCGAGCATGCCCCTGTCTTCGGCGACTATGGCGGCGGTGGAGCGGTCGTCTGAGCGGTCGTAGATCAGGTAGAGGTAGCGGAAGATGCCGTAGACGACCGGCGGGATGGTGAGCATCATGCGGCTGCCGATCAGGGGGGAGTTGACGGTGTAGATCGCGTAGCTGATCACCGTGCCGGTGGTGACCAGGGAGACCATCTGGTCGAGGAAGGGGAGGGAGTAGTGCTCCAGGACGGGGCGGGTGCCGGTGCTCTGGTGCAGCTCGGAGACGGCCTCCTGACGGCGCTTGGTGAAACCGAGGAAGGCGGCGAGCATGCCGGTGCAGAGGATCAGCCACTCCGAGGCGTGGGCGTCGACGGCGCTGGCGCCGGCCGTCACCCGCAGGATGAAGAGGCCGGCCAGGGTCATCACGTCGACGATCACGATCTGCTTGAGGCCGAGGCTGTAGGCCATCTGGGCGATCCCGTAGCCGACCACCATCAGCCCGACCTCCCAGTTGACGGTGGCGAAGGCAAGGCCGATCGCCCCGGCCGCCAGCAGCGGCGCGATGGCGATGGCGGCGCCCTCCGAGAGCTCGCCCGCGGCCAGCGGCCGGAACCGCTTCTTCGGGTGCTTGCGGTCGAGCTCGACGTCGATCAGGTCGTTGACGAAGTAGCCGGCGCTGGAGATCGCGCAGAAGGAGATGAAGGCCAGTGTCGCCTCCAGCACCGCGTGCGGCTCGTTGAACTTGCCGGAGAACAGCAGCCCGGCGAAGACCAGGACGTTCTTGATCCACTCGTGCGGCCGCCCGGTCTTGATCGCGGCCCGCAGCGGCGAGCGCCGCGGCACGCCCGCGGCGGCCTCGGCCTGCCCCGGCTCGGCCGGGACGGTCGGATGTTCCGAAGTGATCGTGTCCATTGCGATGAGCCGGCGATGGGCACGCGCGGAGCCCTCCGGCCAGGGAGATCCAGTCGCGACAGGGTACCGCTCAGTCCGGTAGCTGAACTGTGAAGCGGGCGCCGCCGCCGGGGAGGTTCTCGACCGAGGCGCTGCCGCCCATCGCCTCGGTCAGCTCGCGGACTATCGCAAGGCCGAGCCCGGCGCCGTCGGGCGAGCCGCGGCCGGCGCGGGCGCGCAGGTGGAAGCGCTCGAAGGCGCGCGGGATCTGCTCATCGGGGATGCCCGGGCCGCGGTCGCTGACCCGGATCTCGCCCGGGCCAGCCTCGACCGTCACCGTCCCGCCCTCCGGGCTGACCCGGATCGCGTTCTCCAGCAGGTTGGAGACGACCTGGAGGGTGCGGCCGTGGTCGGCCGTCGCGCCGGCCTCGCCCCCCTCGACCCGCACCTCCACCCCGGACTCCGCCGCGCGGGGGCGCAGCCGCTCCTCGGCCTCGCGGGCGACCGCCGCCAGGTCGACCGGCTCCTCGCGCACCTCCATCACCCCCTGGCGCAGGCGGGCCAGCGCCATCAGGTCGCCGACCAGCCGCTCCAGCCGCGCCGCCTCTCGGCCGACCACCTCGGCCGCTTCGCGCGGCTGCACCGTGCCGTCTTCGATCCCCTCCGCGTAGCCGCGGATCGAGGTGAGCGGGGTGCGCAGATCGTGGGAGACCGAGAGCAGCACCGCCCGCTCGGCGTCGCGGGCGAGGGAAAGCTGCTCCGACATCCCGTTGAATGCCTCGGCCAGGTGGTCGAGCTCCTCGGTCCCCTCCGGCGGCACCGGCTCGGGGCGCCGGCCGGCCGCCAGCTCGCCCGCTGCCGTCGCCAGCCGCCGCAGCGGCTGGGTCAGCCGCCGGGCC
>VRUE01000066.1 GCA_019456285.1 Solirubrobacterales bacterium
CTCCCCACCGGCAGCCTCGACCTGGAGCCGGCCGAGCTCGACGGCCGGGTCCTGCAGGTCGGCAAGCGCCGCTTTCGCCGCCTGCATGCCGCCGCCTAGGCAAACCGTCCCCGCAGCGCTATACTCTGCAGTCCCTCTGGGCAGGCCCGGTGCCTGGCCCATGCGTGACGAGCGGCGAGTCCCGCCGCGGAGACGCAGCGGTCTTTGAAAACTGAGCAGCGTGCACTCCGCAGGCCGGAACGGCTTGCGGATTGTTTGAGCCCGATCCGCTCGGCTCGTCAGCGTGCCGAGCGGTCTGATTTACCCGTCATGCCGGCCGCCGAGTATGTGTACCCGGCGGCCGCCAGGCATGGCAGCTCTCTGTAAGCAGTACTCTTCACGGAGAGTTTGATCCTGGCTCAGGACGAACGCTGGCGGCGTGCTTAACACATGCAAGTGGCGCGACGAACCAGGGCTTGCCCTGGGGCAAAGCCGCGAACGGGTGAGTAACACGTGGGTAACCTGCCCCGATGACCGGGACAACCCGAGGAAACTCGGGCTAATACCGGATGTGGCGCACAGGCACAAGCCTGTGCGCTAAAGGAAGCTTCGGCCTCCGCATTGGGAGGGGCCCGCGGCCCATTAGCTTGTTGGTGGGGTCACGGCCTACCAAGGCAACGATGGGTAGCTGGTCTGAGAGGACGATCAGCCACACTGGGACTGAGACACGGCCCAGACTCCTACGGGAGGCAGCAGTGGGGAATCTTGCGCAATGCGCGAAAGCGTGACGCAGCAACGCCGCGTGGGGGAAGACGGCTTTCGGGTTGTAAACCCCTTTCAGGAGGGACGAAGGTTCACCGGTGAATAGCCGTGTGGATTGACGGTACCTCCAGAAGAAGCTCCGGCTAACTACGTGCCAGCAGCCGCGGTAATACGTAGGGAGCAAGCGTTGTCCGGAATCATTGGGCGTAAAGCGCGCGTAGGCGGCCCTGTAAGTCCGCTGTAAAAGTCAAAGGCTCAACCTTTGAAAGCCGGTGGATACTGCGGGGCTAGAGTCCGGAAGAGGCGAGTGGAATTCCTGGTGTAGCGGTGGAATGCGCAGATATCAGGAGGAACACCAATAGCGAAGGCAGCTCGCTGGGACGGTACTGACGCTAAGGCGCGAAAGCGTGGGGAGCAAACAGGATTAGATACCCTGGTAGTCCACGCCGTAAACGATGGGCACTAGGTGTGGGAGGTGTCGACTCCTCCCGTGCCGTCGCTAACGCACTAAGTGCCCCGCCTGGGGAGTACGGCCGCAAGGCTAAAACTCAAAGGAATTGACGGGGGCCCGCACAAGCAGCGGAGCATGTGGTTTAATTCGACGCAACGCGAAGAACCTTACCTGGGCTTGACATGTGGGTGACCGCCGTGGAAACACGGCTTTCCTTCGGGACACCTTCACAGGTGGTGCATGGCTGTCGTCAGCTCGTGTCGTGAGATGTTGGGTTAAGTCCCGCAACGAGCGCAACCCCCGTTCCATGTTGCCAGCATTTAGTTGGGGACTCATGGGAGACTGCCGGTGACAAACCGGAGGAAGGTGGGGATGACGTCAAGTCATCATGCCCCTTATGTCCAGGGCTACACACGTGCTACATTGGCGCGTACAAAGGGCAGCAATACCGTGAGGTGGAGCGAATCCCAGAAAGCGCGTCTCGGTTCGGATTGGAGGCTGAAACCCGCCTCCATGAAGGTGGAGTTGCTAGTAATCGCGGATCAGCAATGCCGCGGTGAATACGTTCCCGGGCCTTGTACACACCGCCCGTCACACCACGAAAGCAGGCAACACCCGAAGCCGGTGGCCTAACCTTTTGGAGGGAGCCGTCGAAGGTGGGGTTTGTGATTGGGGTGAAGTCGTAACAAGGTAGCCGTAGCGGAAGCTGCGGCTGGATCACCTCCTTTCTAGGGAGATTTCCTAGAATGTCGACCGGGCTCCCCGGCGGCCCTGTGCCGCTGGGAACGCTGCTCAGTTTTGAGAGACCGCCAGCGGAGGTGTTCCGCTGCGTGCGTTTCGGTGGAGCTTGAAAACTGCACAAGGCCAATATGGGTATTAACCGACCCGAGCGCTTCGGCGCGAGGGTCGTAGCACCGTCAAGATATTAAGAGCTTACGGTGGATGCCTTGGCACCAGGAGTCGATGAAGGACGTGGACGGCTGCGATAAGCCGCGGTGAGGCGCTGAACAGCCTTTGATCCGCGGATTTCCGAATGGGGAAACCCGGCGCCGGTAATGCGGCGTCATCCAGCGGTGAATACATAGCCGCTGGGGGGCAACCGGGGGAACTGAAACATCTAAGTACCCCGAGGAATAGAAATCAACCGAGACTCCCTTAGTAGTGGCGAGCGAAAGGGGATCAGCCTAAACCTGGCAGGTGTAAGCGGGCACGCGTTGCCTGCCGGGAGTTGTAGGGCGTCACGCCCGAGCCGTGCCTGGCTCGGCGGCAGTTACAAAATCAGGTGTTAGCCGAAGCGAGTGGAACCTCGCACCACAGAGGGCAATCGTCCCGTAGGCGAAAACGCGCTGATCTGCCGACTGATGTCCCTGAGTAAGACCGCACCCGTGAAACGCGGTTTGAACCCGGGGGGACCACCCTCCAAGGCTAAGTACTCCCTGGTGACCGATAGTGAACTAGTACCGTGAGGGAAAGGTGAAAAGAACCCCTGAAGGGGAGTGAAATAGTACCTGAAACCGTAAGCTTACAAGTGGTCGGAGCGCCTACGGGCGTGACGGCGTGCTTTTTGCATCACGAGCCGGCGAGTTACTCGTCAGTGGCAAGGTTAAGCGATGAGCGGAGCCGCAGCGAAAGCGAGTCTGAACAGGGCGACACAGTCATTGGCGGTAGACCCGAAACTGGGCGAGCTATCCATGGGCAGGCTGAAGCGAGGGTAAGACCTCGTGGAGGGCCGAACCGACCTAGGTTGAAAACTGGGCGGATGACCTGTGGATTGGAGTGAAAGGCTAATCAAGCCCAGAGATATCTGGTTCTCTCCGAAATATATTTAGGTATAGCCTCGAGTGATTGCGTTACGGCCGTAGAGCACTGTTTGGACTAGGGGCCCTACCAGGTTACCGACTTCAGGCAAACTCCGAAGACCGTTACGGTTAGCTCGGGAGTCAGTGCACGAGGGATAAACTTCGTGCGCAAAAGGGGAACAACCCAGACCATCAGCTAAGGACCCTAAGTACTAGCTAAGTGGCAAACGATGTCCGATTGCAGAGACAACCAAGAGGTTGGCTTAGAAGCAGCCACCCTTGAAAGAGTGCGTAATAGCTCACTGGTCAAGTGACCGGGCGCGGATAATTCAACGGGGCTCAAGCTAGTCTCCGAAGCTATGGGTGTGCAGGCCTGCGGGCTCTGCACGCGGTAGGAGAGCGTTCCAGCTGCGTGAAGCGGATGCGTAAGCCTCCGTGGAGCGGCTGGAAGTGAGAATGCCGGCATGAGTAACGATAGAGGGGTGAGACTCCCCTCCACCGATTGTCCAAGGTTTCCTGAGTAAAGTTCGTCTGCTCAGGGTTAGTCGGGACCTAAGGCGAGGCCGAAAGGCGTAGCCGATGGCCAACAGGTTGATATTCCTGTACCACGTCGAGTCCGTTATGACCGATGGGGGGACGGGGAAGGGTAAGGGAACCCAGGCGATGGTCGTCCTGGGGCAAGCACGTAGCCAGTCGCCGTAGGGAAATCCGCGGCGGCGTTTTGACGCGAGGTGCGACGCCAGCTGGCTTGACCGCCGGCAAGTCCCCAATCCCATGCCTCCAAGAAAATCCTCTAGGCAGGACTCACGTGCCCGTACCGATAACCGACACAGGTGGACAAGTAGAATATACTGAGGTGAGCGAGCTAACTCTCGTTAAGGAACTCGGCAAAATCGTCCCGTAACTTCGGGAGAAGGGACGCCCCGGTAAGGTGCACTCCGCACGGAGGAAGCCCGAGGGGGCCGCAGTGAATTGGTCCAAGCGACTGTTTACCAAAAACACAGGCCTCTGCTAAGTCGCAAGACGACGTATAGGGGCTGACGCCTGCCCGGTGCCGGAAGGTTACGCGGACCTGTTAGCGCTTCGGCGCAAAGCAGTGAAGCTAAGCCCCGGTAAACGGCGGCCGTAACTATAACGGTCCTAAGGTAGCGAAATTCCTTGTCGGGTAAGTTCCGACCTGCACGAATGGCGTAACGACTTGGACGCTGTCTCAACGAGAGGCTCGGTGAAATTAAAGTCTCGGTGAAGATGCCGAGTACCCGCGGCAAGACGGAAAGACCCCGTGAACCTTTACTGCAACTTGATATTGGAGTCTGGGGTATCTCGCTCAGGATAGGTGGGAGACAGTGAACCGGCGGCTTTGGCTGCCGGGGAGTCACCCTTGAGATACCACCCTTGGTAGTCTGGGCTTCTAACACCATGCCGTGATCCGGGTGGTGAACAGTGTCAGGTGGGCAGTTTGACTGGGGCGGTCGCCTCCTAAAATGTAACGGAGGCGCCCAAAGGTTCCCTCAGCACGGTTGGAAATCGTGCGTAGAGTGTAAAGGCAACAAGGGAGCTTGACTGCGAGACCGACGGGTCGAGCAGGAACGAAAGTTGGGCTTAGTGATCCGGCGGTTGCAAGTGGAAGCGCCGTCGCTCAACGGATAAAAGGTACTCCGGGGATAACAGGCTTATCGGTTCCAAGAGTCCACATCGACGAACCGGTTTGGCACCTCGATGTCGGCTCGTCGCATCCTGGGGCTGGAGTAGGTCCCAAGGGTTGGGCTGTTCGCCCATTAAAGCGGTACGCGAGCTGGGTTCAGAACGTCGTGAGACAGTTCGGTCCCTATCTGCCGTGGGCGTTGGAGAGTTGAGGGGAGTCATCCCTAGTACGAGAGGACCGGGATGAACGTGCCGCTGGTGTATCTGTTGTCCTGCCAAGGGCACCGCAGGTTAGCTACGCACGGTGCGGATAACCGCTGAAGGCATCTAAGCGGGAAGCCGTCCCTGAGATGAGCTCTCCCATCCCCATGAGGGAGTAAGACCCCTGGTAGACCACCAGGTTGATAGGCCGGCGGTGTAAACGCAGCAATGCGCTCAGCCGACCGGTACTAATGGGTCGAGGGCTTGACGGATATTTTGTTTCTACCCTGAGGTCTTGTGCGGTTTTCAAGCTCCACCGGGCGATCTCGCAAAATTTCCGGTGGCGCATGGCGAGGGGGAAACACCTCTTCCCATTCCGAACAGAGCAGTTAAGCCCCTCAGCGCCGATGGTACTTGGAGGGCAACCTCCTGGGAGAGTAGGTCGCCGCCGGTTTTTAGTAGCACCCCGACCAGAATGATCGCGGTCCGGTGGAGGTCGATGACCGGCGCGGATTCGGCCCCTCCCCGATCCCCGCGTAGCGCCGCTATGCGGGGATCGTCTCGTGGCCGCCCCGCTTGGTCCTCGGCCTCCCCGGCCTCGCGCTAATTCTGCCCGGGGCGCTAAGGGGCCTATTACGGGTCTCGCAGGGTGATCGGGGCTCGGATACGGGCTCCAGCCCGTACTCGCCGAGCGTCGCGAAATCGATCAGCAGGTCGACTGCGTCAGTCAGCCGACCGGCCAGCGTTGTCTTCGGATCGAACATGGGTTCGTAATCTAGGGGCCGCCCCGGACGGCAGCCCGGTTCTGCAGGGGTTCTTGCATTTCGTGCCTGGCGCCGTCCCGGCCGGCCCTGTTCGGGGCGGCGAAGCCAAGCACCAGAGCGGCGGTTCGACCCGGCGCCTCGACGTTGGGAGAGTGGCCGGCGCCGGCGATCAGCTCGGTTCGGGCGCCCGGGACGGCGGCGGCGAAGGAGGCCAGCGCCGCCTCCGGGTCATCGATGATCTGCTCGTCGGCGCCCATGATCGCCAGCAGCGGCTTCCCCGTCGCCCTTACCCGCCGACTGAGCCCCCTTTCCCCGGTGAAATCGTCAAAGGAGCTGTGGGAGTCGTCGTAGGAGCTGAAGGTCATCCGGCCGACGTCCTCGACGAAGGCGTCGGGCACGTCGAAGCCGGGGGCGAAGGCGACCCCGAGCCCCTGCCTCACGGCGAAGCTGGGCTTGAGGCGCCAGAACGCCTCGCCGACCACGGGCGCGAAGCCGAGGCTGGCGACGATGCCCAGATCGCCGTCCCGGTGGTCGGGCGGCGAATCGACGATGACGAGGCGGTCGACGAGCTGGGGCGACCGCTCCGCCAGGGCGATCGCAACGCCGCCGCCGAGCGAGTGGCCGACCACCACCGCATCTCGCACCCCGAGCCTGCTCAGCGCCCGGGCGATCAGGTCCGCCTGGTTGGGGACCGAGTAGCCGGAAGCGGGCTTCTCCGAGCCGCCGTGCCCGAGCAGATCCATCGCCACCACGCGATGCTCGCGGGCCAGCGCCGGGATCATCGGGTCCCACCAGTCGATTGCGCAGGTGAAGCAGTGGATGAGGACGATCGGGCTGGCGTCCTCGGGGCCCCGGTCGACGACCTGGAGGTCACCGCCGGGCAGGCTGAGGATCTCGCCGCCGGCGACCGTCGCTTCGGCCGGCTTCGTCTCCCCGTCGACCGCGAGCGCGTTCAGGCTCAGCAGGACGACGAGGGCGACGACGGCGCCGATCAAGATCTTCCAGCTCCTGCCCATGACGGCCGCTACCCTAGCCGAGGCCAATGGAGAAATTCGTGATCCAAGGAGGCGCGCCGCTCTCGGGGGAGCTGACCGCCGCCGGAAACAAGAACGCGGCGCTGCCGATTCTCGCCGCCTGCCTCCTGACCGAGGAGGAGCTGCTGCTGCACCGAGTGCCGCGGATCCGCGACACCGAGGCGCAGATTGCCCTGCTGGAGCGGCTCGGGGTCGAGGTCGCCTGGGTCGCCGACAACAGCCTGCGTCTCTGCGCGGCGGGCGTCTCCGACGTCGAGGTCGACGAGGAGCTCTCGAAGAAGCTCCGGGCCTCGTTCCTGCTCGCCGGCCCGCTACTGGCCCGCTTCGGCGAGGCGCGGATGCCGCCGCCGGGCGGCGACTTCATCGGCCGCCGCCGCCTCGATGCGCACCTCGACGCCTTCCGCGACCTGGGGGCCCGCGTCGACGGCGACCGCTGGATCGAGCTGACCGCGTCCCCCGGCGGCCTGCGCGCCGGCGCGATCTTCATGGACGAGCCCTCGGTGATGGGCACCGAGAGTGCGCTGATGGCCGCGGCGCTCACCCCGGGGCCGACGACGATCGCCAACGCCGCCTCCGAGCCCCACGTCCAGGATCTGGCGCGGCTGCTGGCCAAGATGGGCGCCGAGGTCGACGGGATCGGCTCCAACGTGATGACCGTGCACGGCCGCGACCGGCTGGGCGGCGCCGAGCACACGATCTCCCCCGACCACATCGAGGTCGGCAGCTTCATGGCGCTTGCAGCCGCCACCGGCGGCGAGTTGCGGATCCGCGACGCGGAGCCCGCCGACCTGGTCATGATCCGCCGCCAGTTCCGGCGCCTCGGCCTCCAGTCGACGGTCGAGGGCGAGGACGTGATCGTCCCCCCGGGACAGCGCCTGCGGATCCAGGTCGACCTCGGCGACGCGATTCCGAAGATCGAGGACGGCCCCTGGCCGGCCTTCCCGGCCGACCTCACCCCGATCGCGCTGGCGCTCGCCACCCAGGCGGAGGGCGAGATCCTGATCTTCGAGAAGATGTTCGAGAACCGCCTCTTCTTCGTCGACAAGCTGGTCGCGATGGGCGCTCGGATCACGCTGTGCGATCCCCACAGGGCGATCGTCAGCGGTCCGAGCCGTCTTCACGGCGAGCGAGTCGAGAGCCCCGACATCCGCGCCGGGATGGCGATGCTCATCGCCGCGCTGGCCGCCGACGGCGTCTCGGAGATCGGCAACATCCGCCAGATCGACCGCGGCTACGAGCAGATCGACGAGCGGCTGCACGGCCTCGGCGCCCAGATTGAACGTGTGTCCGCGGAGGTCCCCGCCTAAAGGCGCCGAAAACCGAGCAGGTCGGTGGACGCAGGAAGGCCGGCGAAGCGAGCGCACTCAGGCCGTGCGTGAGCAAGGTGGCCGACCAAGGACGCCGAGATGCGACGGTTTGCAGGCGCCGCAAAGAGCGCAAAGATGATCTATCCGATACCGCCAGGCACCCGCGACGTGCTCCCCGACGAGATGCGGGAGCTGCGCCGCCTCCACCTCGCCCTGATCGAGGTGTTCGAGGGCCGTGGCTACGGCGAGGTCGCGACGCCCGCGATCGAGTATGACGAGGTGCTGGCCCGCGGCGACGGGCGCACCGCCGACAGCGCCTACCGCTTCTTCGACGAGCGCGGCGACCTGCTGGCGCTGCGCCCCGACATGACCGTGCCGATCGCCCGGCTGGTCGCCACCCGGTATGCGAACGCCGAGCTGCCGCTGCGCCTCTGCTACCTCGCCAACGCCTTCCGCGCGGTGCGCCCGCAGCGCGGCCAGATGCGCGAGTTCGCGCAGGCCGGGGTGGAGCTGATCGGCGCTCCGGCGCCGCAGGGGACCGCCGAGGTGGTCGAGGTGCTGGAGGCGGCGCTCGATGCGGCTGGCCTGGATCGCGCCGTGATCGGGCTCGGCGATGCCGACCTCCACCGCCAGCTCCTGACCGAGTTCGGGGTCGAGGGCGAGGTGCGCAACTCGGTCCTGGAGCGGCTCGCGATGCACGACCTGGTCGGCTTGGAGGTGGAGCTGTCGGAGGCGGGGATCGGCGAGGAGCGGTGCGCGACCTGCGTCGCCCTCTCCCAGCTTCGCGGCGGCAGCGAGGTGCTGGAGCAGGCGCGGGCGCTGGGCGGCGCCGCGGTGGAACGCGCCACGGCGCGGCTCGGCGAGACCTTCGAAGCGCTGCAGGCCCGCGGCGCGGCCGACCGGGTCCAGATCGACCTCGGCCTGCTGCGTCACCTCGGCTACTACAGCGGCGCGATCCTCGAGGTCTACGACCCGGCGCTCGGCTACGTGCTGGGCGGCGGCGGCCGCTACGACGGCCTCCTGAAGCGTTTTGGGGTCGACCTGCCGGCGGCCGGCTTCGCCCTCTACCTGGAGCGGGTCCACGTCGCGCAGATGGAGGAGGAGTCGCGGAGGGAGGACTCGTGAGCGTCGAGGTCGCCGGGATGGGCCGCGCCAAGGCCGACGGTCCGCTGAAGCTGGCGGTGCCGCGCGGCGCCCTGCTCGAGGGGACGCTCGACGCGCTCGACGCGGTGGGGATCGACACCGCCGCGGCGCGCGGCGGGTCGCGCTCGCTGATCTTCCCCGGCGAGGCGATCACCCTGGTGACGATGCGGCCCTCCGACGTGCCCACCTACGTGGAGGCGGGTGCCGCCGACGTCGGCATCACCGGCAAGGACGTGCTGCTGGAGCAGGCCGACCGGATGGTCTACGAGCTGCTCGATCTCGGCTTCGGGCGCTGCCGGATGGTCCTGGCCGGGCGCCAGGGCGACGAGCGGCTGGGCGAGGCGGAGCGCCGCCTCGGGATGATGCGGATCGCAACCAAGTACCCGCGGGTCGCCGAGCGCTACTTCGAGGCGACCGGGCGGCAGGTCGAGGTGATCGAGGTCAAGGGCTCGGTCGAGCTGGCCCCGCTGATCGGCCTCGCCGACGGGATCGTCGACCTGGTCGCCACCGGGCGCACCCTGGAGGAGAACGACCTCGAGGAGCGCCAGGAGATCGCCGTCTGCACCGCCCGTTTCGTCGCCAACAGGGTCGCCCACAAGCTGCGCTCCAAGGAGGTCGACGAGCTGACCGCGAAGCTGCGCGAGGGAGTCGCGCAATGAGGTTGCAGCGCTTCGAGTGGGAGGGCGCCGCGAGGACCGCGGGCACGATCCGCAGCTGGGCGTCCGAGTCGGCGCCGCAGGTCGATGTCTCGTCGATCGAACGTGAGGTGCGAGAGGGCGGCGAGGAGGCGGTGCTGCGACTGACCGCCCGCTTCGACGCGACCGAGGAGGCGCCGGCCTCCCTGCGGGTGGAGCCGGAGGCCGCGGGGGAGGCGCTGGCCGAGCTCGACCCGTCTCTGCGCGAGTCGCTGGAGCTTGCCGCAGCCAACATCCGCGCCGTCGCCGAGGCTCAGGTCGACGCCGAGCCGCGGCAGGTGGAGCTGCCCCAGGGGCAGGTCGTGACGATCCGTGAGGTCGCGGTCGGCGCCGCCGCCGTCTACGCGCCGGGGGGGCGAGCCGCCTATCCCTCGAGCGTCCTGATGTGCTGCATCCCGGCCCGGGTGGCCGGCGTCGAGCGCCTCGCGCTCACCTCGCCGCCCGGCCCCGACGGCCACGTCCACCCACTCGTCCTTGCCGCCGCCGGCCTCTGCGGCGTCGACGAGGTCTACGCGATGGGCGGCGCCCAGGCGATCTTCGCCCTCGCCTACGGCACCGAGACGATCGTCCCCGTCGACGTCATCGCCGGGCCCGGCAACGCCTGGGTGCGGGAGGCGAAGCGGGCCGTTTACGGCCGGGTCGGGATCGACTCCCTTGCCGGGCCCTCCGAGCTGATGCTGGTCGCGGGGCACGACACCGACCCCGAGTGGGCGGCGCTCGACCTTTGCGCCCAGGCCGAGCACGGCGCCGAGGGCCCGCTGGTCGCCGCCGCCGCCGAGGCGGCGGTCCTCGATGCGGTCGCCGCGGCGACCGAGCGCGCCGCC
>VRUE01000067.1 GCA_019456285.1 Solirubrobacterales bacterium
TCCTGTGGAAAGCGATGGAATGCGCCCGACGGGAGTCGAACCCGCGACCTTCGGCTTGAAAGGCCGACGCTCTTTGGCACCCGTAAAGGTGCCGTTGACCACTGAGCTACGGGCGCCCTGCCATGCACTTTATCGGCACGGACCAATTCCAGCATGTCGCCGTCGCGCCTGCGGGCGCGCGCCGCGATCGAGGGCGAGGCGAGGCCGTTCGTCGCCGACGGGCCGATTCCGTCTCCCATGGGGGCCCATCGGCGGTTCAGGAACCGGGGCTCTCGCGCATCGAGGGGAAGAGGATCACGTCGCGCAGCGTCTTCGCGCCGCTGAGGATCATCATCAGCCGGTCGACCCCGAGGCCGGCGCCGCTCGCCGTCAGCATCCCGTATTCGAGCGCCCGCACGAACTCCTCGTCGTGCTCGTGCGGCGTCTCCACCGCCCCCGATTCCTGCCGTTCGCGCTGCTCGACGAAGCGGCGCCGCTGTTCGACCGGGTCGTTGATATCGGTTCCGCCGCCGACGATCTCCATCCCGGCGACGACCCCGTCGAAGGCCTCGCCGATCTGCCGCGGATGCTCGGGGACGGGCTTGACCAGCGGCCAGATAGCGAGCGGCAGGTCGATGATGAATGTCGGCTGGATCAGCTTCGGCTCGACCAGCTTGCCCTGCAGCGTGTCGACCAGCGCCGCCCAGTCGTCGTCGGGCTCGGCGTCCTCGCCAGCGATCTCCGCCAGCTCGTCGCGGCTGGCCGCGACGATGTCGACTCCGGTCTCCCGCTTGAGCGCGTCGCGCAGCGGCACCCGCGGCCAGGGCGGCGCCAGGTCGATCGTCTCGCCGTCGCGCTCGACCTTGGTCGTGCCGAGCACCCGCTGGGCGACGTCGGCGACCAGCTCCTCGGCGACATCCATCACGCCGTGGTAGTCGACGCCGCTGACGAACCACTCCAGCATCGTGAACTCGGGGTTGTGCTGCGGCGACATCCCCTCGTTGCGGAAGAACTTGCCGAGCTCGTAGACGTTCTCGAAGCCGCCGACGATGCAGCGCTTCAGATACAGCTCGGTGGCGATCCGCAGGAAGAGGTGGCGGTCGAGGGCGTGGTGGTGGGTCTTGAAGGGCCGTGCCGCGGCGCCGCCGGTCAGCCGCTGCAGGACCGGCGTCTCCAGCTCGACGTAGTCGCGCTCGTTGAGGTGGTCGCGGATCGCCGTCAGCACCTTCGCCCGCAGCGCGAAGATCTCCCGCGAGCGCTCGTTCGCCATCAGGTCGAGCTCGCGCTGGCGGTAGCGGACCTCGGGGTCGGAGATGCCGTGGAAGAGGTCGGGCGGGTCGCGCAGCGCCTTGGCGAGCAGCGTGCACTCGCGGACGCTGAGGGCGAGCTGCCCGCGCTTGGTCACGTAGAGGTCGCCCTCGACGCCGACCACGTCGCCGATGTCGAGGTCCTTGACCCGGTCGTAGGCCTCCTCCCCGAGCGCGTCGACCCGGGCGTAGGCCTGGATCGAGCCGGAGAGGTCGCGCAGGTCGAAGAAGGTCGTCTTGCCGTGGCCGCGGCGGCCGGTCAGCCGGCCGGCGATCCGGTAGGACCACTCGGCGTGGTCGCCCGGCCCCAACTCCCCGGGATCGTGCGCGGCGTAGATCGCGGCGATCTTGGTGCGATCGGGGAAGGAGCGCGGAAAGGGGTCGATTCCCTCAGCGCGAAGGCGCTCGACCTTGGCCCGCCGCTCAGCTTCGGTGGAACCCGCCGCGGGCTCGGCCCGCGTCGTCGCGTCACTCACGGCGCAATGTCACGCTTCGCTTGCGCTCATGGCGCAAGACCGACTGTCACCCGCTCACCACCCATGTGGTCCCGCATAGTAGTCGCGTCGCGCAGCAGCTCCCGCATCGCGGGGCCGTGGTGCGTGTCGTGCTCGAGCGCCATCCGCCAACCCGTGGGCGTCTGGTCGATCAGCCCGCGGATCACGCCGAGGCCGTCCTCCCCGCAGGAGCCGGTGACCGCGAGCCGCGGCTCACGCCGGATCTCCGGAGAGCGATCGAAGATGGTCGAGTCTGTGACGTAGGGCAGGTTGGCGAGGACCAGGTCGATGCCGCTGTCGAGCGAGTCCGGCAGACCGGCGGCGACGGTCACCTCCAGGGAGAGGTCGAGGCGGTCGGCGTTCTCGCGGCAGACTTCGGCGGCCTCCGGCGAGAGGTCGGAGGCGGTGACGTGCAGGTCCGGCCGCTCGGTAAGCAGGGCCAACGCCACAGCGCCGGAACCGGTGCCGACCTCGTGCACCCGCGCCCCCTCGGGCAGCTCGGTCGCGACCTCGACCAGCAGCCCGGTCTCCCGGCGCGGGATCAGCACCCGCGAGTCGACCGCGAGCTCGATCTGCCGGAACTCACAGCGGCCGAGGATGTAGGCCATCGGCTCGCGCTCCGCCCGCCGCCGCACCGCCTCGGCGATCGCGGCCGCGACCTCGGGCGGCACCTCGCCGGCGCCGTCCCGCGACAGCTGCCCGACGCTCACCTCGAGCGCGTCGGCCACCAGAGCCTCCGAGTCGGCGCGTGGCTCCTCGCAACCGGCCGCCTCGATCGCGCCGGTGGCCGCGTCCAGCACCGCGTCGACGGTCGCCTCGAACGGCTCCCCCTCGCTCTCGATCTCTGCAGGTCCCACCGCCGTGCAGCCTCCTCGGATTTACCGCAAAATATTTTTTGCAAGGGTAACAGCATCTCGTGGCAACGCCTTCAGGCCGCCGGCCGCGGATCGGCGACGGCTGGGATGCCTCCGCGCGACAGGGTGCCATGGCGGCGCCTCACAGCGTAGACCCAGACCGCCCCGGCGAGCATTATCCCAAGACTCTCGAGCTGCGCCATGGTCAGCCCCAACACCAGATCGTCGTTGCGGCGGATGAACTCGACCAGGAAGCGCTCGGCGCCCGCGTAGAGGAGATAGATCGCGAAGAGGACGCCGGCTCGGAAGCGGTCGCGGAGCTGCCAGAGGACCCAGGCGCCAAGGCCCATCGCCAGGGTCTCGTAGATGGGCGTCGGGTGGACCGTCTGATCGGTGGGCACCGTGCCGTCCGGATACGCCATCGCCCATGGCCCGTCCCAGGCCTTGCCGTAGTCGCCGTCGCCGGAGAGCTGGCAGCCGACGCGGCCGATCGCGTAGCCGAGCGCCAGGGCCGGCGCCGCCAGATCGAGCAGGGCGAGGCGGAGGAAGTCGCGGTACCAGGCCCAGAGCAGGACCGTCAGGGCGCCGCCGATCACGCCGCCGTACCAGACCAGCCCGGCCCCGGAGAAGAGGTTGCCGAGCGGGTCGTCCTTGACGCTGTCGTAATTCTGGACGAGGAAATAGACCCGCGAGCCGACAACCCCACCGACCAGCGCCGCGAACCCCATCTCGTAGGCCCAGTCGACCGGCCTGCCGATCTCCTTCAGCCGCCTTGCGATCAGCGCCCCCGCCGCGAGGAAGGCGAGTGCGAACATCAGCCCGAAGGTCTGGAGGGTCAGCGGCCCCAGGTTGATCTCTGGATACACGATTCCGGCTGCCTGCTAGGAGTCGAGCAGCATAGCCAGCAGGGCCTTCTGGGTGTGAAGGCGGTTCTCGGCCTGGTCCCAGACGGCGGAGCTGTCGCCGTAGAGCAGCTCGGCGGCGATCTCCTCGCCCGGGTGCGCAGGCAGGCAGTGCAGGACCGCCGCGCCGTCCTTGGCCACCGAGAGCAGCTCGGCGTCGACCCGGAAGGGCGCCAGGTCGGAGCGGCGCCGCTCCGCCTCCTCCTCGTCCCCCATGCTGACCCAGACGTCGGTGTAGATCGCGTCGGCGCCTGCCGCCGCGGCGCGGGGGTCGTCGGTCAGCTTCGCGCCGTGGCCCTCCTCGAGCTGGTAGCCGGGGGGCGCCGCGATCGCCACCTCCATCCCAGCCAGCCCCCCGGCGATCGCCAGCGAGCGGGCGACGTTGTTGCCGTCGCCGACGTAGGCGAGGCGGAGGCCGGCGAGGTCGCCGAAGCGCTCGCGCAGGGTGAGCAGGTCGGCGAGCGCCTGGCAGGGGTGGTGAAGCGGGGTGAGCGCGTTGACGACCGGCACGTCGGCCGCGGCGGCCAGCTCGGCGACCGCCTCGTGGGAGCCGGAGCGGATCACGATCGCGTCGAGGTAGCGCGACAGCACCCGCGCCGTGTCTCCGACCGACTCGCCGCGGGAGACCTGCAGCTCGTCGCCGCGCAGCACGATCGGCGTGGCGCCCAGCTCTGCGACACCGACCTCGAAGGAGATCCGCGTCCGCGTCGAGGGCTTCTCGAAGACGAGGGCGACGCTGCGGCCGGCCAGCTCGCCGGCGCCGGCGCCGTCCCGCCTGCCCGCTTTCAGCTCGAGCGCCCGGTCGAGCAGCTTGCCCAGCTCGAACGCGCCCAGCTCTTCGCCTGTGAGGAAGTCCCGCTTCAAGCTCGCTGATACTAAGGGGGTGGAGCTCACCGCGATTGGCTGGAACCTCTTCCACGGGCGCGATTCCCCGCCCGACCCGGCGCTGTTCACCTGGCGCTCGCGGCTGCTGCGGATCGAGGAGAGAGGCGCGACCCACGTCCAGGTCAACCGCGACCTCTCTGCCGAGTTCGCGGCGATGCTGGCCGCAGCCGAGTGGGACGTCGCGCTCCTCCAGGAGTGCCCGCCGCGCTTCGCCGCGCCGCTGGCCCGCGCCTGCGGGGCCGAGGCGCACCGGGTGCTGACCTCGCGCAACTCGCTCGGCGCCCTTCGCGCCCTCGCCGCCCGCCTCAACCCCGACCTGATCGCCTCCGGGGAGGGCGGCTCCAACCTGACCCTGGTCCGCGCCTCCGGCTCGCTCGGCGGTATCGCCGAGCGCCGCGAGCTGGCGATCCGCGAGGGCAGGCCGGAGCGCCGTGCGATGACCTTCACCCGCACCGCCGCGGGCCTCTGCGTCGCCAACCTGCACGCGACCGACGACCGCCCCGCGCTCGCCGCCGAGGACGTGCTGCTGGCCGCCCGCGCCGCTACGGACCGGGCCGGCGAGGCGCCGCTGCTGTTCGGCGGCGACCTCAACCTGCGCCCGGCGGAGGATCCCGAGGTCTTCGAGGAGCTGCGCGAGCGCTTCGGCTTGGCCGCGCCGACCGCCCCGGGCGCGATCGACCACCTCCTGGCGCGGGGCCTGGATGTCGTCGAGTCTCCGGCTCCCTGGCCACCCGAGCGACACGAGGTCCGCCACGACGGCCTTGCCCTTCGCCTCTCCGACCACGCCCCGGTCGAGGCGAGGTTCGCAACTCGTCGGCTGCGGGAATGAGATAGTCAGTGGCAACCACCCACGCAGAGACCAGGAGGCGAGAGCAGATGGCCGCGAAAAAACAGAGCTCCGGCAAGACGACCAAGAAAGCCAAGGCTGGGACGCACGCCAAAAAACCCGCCGCGCGCAAGCCGGCCGCCAAAAAAGCAAAAGCGGCAAAGGGACCGGCCGCCAAGCGCGGCAGCCGGGCGAGCGGGCTGGACAAGAGCGTCGAGCAGTTCCGCGAGAGCCTGGAGCGCAACATCACCCTGAGCCGGGACCGCCTCCAGGAGGTCATCGATGACGCGGTCGAAAGGGGCCGGATGACCCGCGGCGACGCCGAGAAGATGCTCTCCGACCTGCTGAAGCGGGGCCGGCGGCAGACGGGCGTGCTGCTGAAGGAGCTCGAGCGGCTGATCAAACAAGCCCGCAAAGAGGTCGAGGGACGGACGCAGCCGGTCCGCAAACAGGCGACCCAGACCGCGCGGCGGGCCCGTAAGAAGCGGAGCTAGACCAGTGGAGCAGGCCGCCGGTAAGAAGCCGGGGGCCGCGCACCGCGGTGAGCTGCTCGAGGTCGAGATCGAGTCGCTTGCCTTCGGCGGGCGCGGCGTCGCCCGCACGGACGGCTACGTCGTCTTCGTCGCCGGGGCGCTGCCCGGCGACCGGGTACGGGCGGAGGTGACGAAGGCGAAGCGGCGCTTCGCGGAGGCGAGGACGGTCGAGCTGCTGAGCCCGGGCGCCGACCGCGTCGCGGACCGCTGCGTTCACGGCGGCGAGCCCTGCCCGGGCGCTCCCTGGCAGGGCCTCCCCTACGAGCGCCAGCTCGCCCACAAGCGCGAGCAGACCGAGGAGGCGCTGCGGCGGATCGGCGGCCTCGACGGCTTCGAGCTGGAGGAGATCGTGCCGGCGGTCGAGCGGTGGCGCTACCGCAACAAGCTCGAGTACTCCTTCGGCGAGCGCGGCGGCGAGACGATCCTCGGCTTCCACGCCCGCGGCCGCTGGGACCTGATCGTCGACGTCGAGGACTGCCTGCTGGCCTCGCAGCGGGGAAACGCGGCGCGCAACGAGGTGCGCGGCTGGGCGCGGCTGGAGTCGATCCCGCCCTACGACCGCCGGGCCCGGGAGGGCGTCCTCCGCAATCTGGTCGTCCGGGAGGGGCGCCGCAGCGGTCAGGTCCAGACCCGCCTGGTCACCTCTCCGGCCCGCTTCCCGAAGCCCCCGGTCGACCTCCACACCGTGATCGAGGGCGACTCCGGCGGCACCGACGGCCCGACCGGCGCGCTCGGGGAGGAGCGGCTGCGCGAGGAGCTGTGCGGCCTGCGCCTGGAGATCTCGCACGGCGCCTTCTTCCAGACCAACACCGAGATGGCCGAGCGGCTCTACGCGGTCGCCGCCGAGTACGCGGGGCTGAGCGGCGGTGAGCGGGTCTTCGACCTCTACTGCGGGATCGGGACGATCGGGCTGACGATGGCGGCGCGGGCGGGCGAGGTCTGGGGGCTGGAGATCGTTCCCGAGACAATCGCCGACGCGGAGCGCAACGCCGAGCGCAACGGGATCGCCAACGCCCGTTTCGTGGCCGGCAGCGCCCGCACCGGGGTGCGGCCGCTGCTGGAGGAGGCCGGCAAGCCCGATGTCGTGGTGATCGACCCGCCCCGGGCCGGGCTCTCGCAGAAGATCGTGCGGCGGCTGATCGAGTGCGAGGCGCAGCGGATCGTCTACGTCTCCTGCAACCCGACGACGCTGGCCCCGAATGCCGCGCAGCTGGGCGAGGCCGGCTATAGGCTGAGCCGCGTGAGGCCGGTCGACATGTTTCCCCAGACCCCGCACATCGAGTGCGTGGCGCTGCTGGAGAAAGCATGAGCCGCGGATTTGGAGTGGCGGCGGGCTTGGACCCCGAGGTGGCGCGGCCGCTCGCCGCCCGCTGCGCCGAGCTCGGCTACGCCTCGATCTGGTCCAACGACCACCCGGGCGCGAAGGGCCTGGAGACGCTGGCGGAGTTCGCCGCCGCAGTCCCGGGGATCGACCTCGGCGTCGCGGTGATCGCGCTCGACCGCACCCCGCCGGAGCAGATCGCCGCCGACCTGGCGCGGCTGGGGCTGGACCCGGCGAGGCTCTGGCTCGGGGTCGGCGCCGGCTTCTCCGAGCGGCCGCTGACCCGGATGCGCGAGTCGCTGCCGGAGCTGCGCGGGAAGCTGCCCGGCGTGCGCCTCGTGCTTGCCGCGATGGGGCCGAGGATGTGCGCGCTGGCCGGGGCCGAGTTCGACGGCGCCTTCTTCAACTGGATGACCCCCGAGTTCGCCGCCAGGGCACGACAGCAGGTCGAATCCGGCGCCCGCGAGGCTGGCCGCGAGACGCCGCCGGTCTGCGGCTACGTCCGCACCGCCGTCGGCGAGGACGCGGCGGCACGCCTGGCCAAGGAGGAGTCCTTCTACCGCGACCTCCATGACGGCTACCGCAGCCACTTCGCCCGCCTCGGCGAGCCCGAGGGCACGGTCGGGGTCGCGGTCGCCGATCGCGACGCGGCCCAGAAGGCGCTCGCCGCCCAGACGGCCCTCGACACGATCGTTGTCCGCGGCTTGGCCTCGGCCAATATCGACGCGATGGGCGGACTCGCCTCATCTGCAGCGCCGCGCTGACCCGCGGCACCCGTCAGTACGGCGGCAGGTCCTCGTACCAGTCGCCGAGCAGCTTGAAGGCTCGCCAGAAGCGCTGCTTGGCGCCTTCCTCGTCGAGCGAGTCGTCGATGTCGGGGGTGTAGAGGGCGTCGACGGTCGGGGTGAATGCCTGCACCTCGCCCTGACGCGGCTCGACCGGCCGCGACAGCGGCACCTCGAGCCCGTTGAGGACGCGCAGCGCCGGCTTCCCCATCACGACGACGATCTTCGGCTGCACGATCGCGATCTCCTCGACCAAGCGCCGCAGGCACTGCTCGGCGGCCAGGTCGGGCTCGGCGACCGGGCACTTCACGCAGAGCGTCCCGTAGACGACCAGGGGGTCGATCCCGAGCCGCTTGAAGCTTTTCATCAGCGCGTTGCCGGCCCGCCCGTAGAAGGCGACCCCCTCTTCGACCTCCGCCATGCCGGGCGTGTGCTTGAGCATCATCACGTCGGCCTGCGGGTGGCCGGAGCCAAGCACCGGCATCAGCTTGCCGCGCGGGCAGTGCGGGCACTCCTGCAGCTCGCGGGTCAGCTGGTTGAGCTCGCGGATCGCGCGCTCCAGGTACTTCTCTTTGATCTCGTCGTCGGTCGCCGGCACGCTCGGCGATCTCTTTGACGGGCCGGGCGCGGCTCCTTTCGCGCCGCCCGCCTGCATCAGCTCTTGCTCGCCGAGCGGCGCCCGCGCGGCCGCCCGCCCCGCACCGGCTTGGCGTCGAGGACGCTGCGCTTCAGCGCTTTCGGCCGCCCGGTCGTCTGCAGCAGCTTCAGCGTCTGCACGTAGACGAGGTTCTTGTGCTTGCGGGTGATGTCGGCGTCACGCATCGCCTCGAGGAACTCCCGTGGTCCGTCGAAGTCGTGGATCCGCACCCGCACGCTGCCCAGCCCCTGGGCGACGTGGCTGTCGGAGCCGGCGCCGGGGACGATCCGGTACTTGCGGGCGAATCGCTCCGCCTCCTCGTTGAAGGCGGTCAGGGCCACTCGCGGGTTGAAGACCTCGAGCACGTCGATCTCCGCGACGATCTCGATCAGGTGCTCGTAGTCGGGCACCGAGTGGAAGCGGTCGAAGGGGTGAGGGACGTAGACCAGCCCGCCCTGGCGTCGGATCTCGGCGATCGTCTCCGCCATCGTCATCCCGCGCGGGATCTTCTCCTCGACGAAGAGGCCGATCACCTCGCCCTGCTCGGCGGTCTTCACCTCCTCGGCGACGATCACCTTGATGTCGCCCGTCTGCGCGGCGATCCGGCGCCCCTCCAGCGCCCCGGAGACCTCGTTGTGGTCGGTGATCGCGATCGCCCCGAGGCCGCGGTCGCGGGCGGTCTCCAGCAGCACCTCGACCGGGGTCGCGCAATCGGGCGAGTGGTCGGTGTGCATGTGGAGGTCGACCTCGATCAGCGGGCGTTCGGCGATGCGGCGGCGCGCCTCCGGATCGCCGGCCGGGTCGTGGCGGCGGGCGAGGAGGCGGCGGTAGAGGGACTCCAGCTCGGCGGCGACCTCAGCCCAGTCGCGCTCCGGGCCGCCCGGCTCGAACAGCTCGTAGGAGGCGGGGAAGTAGCCCTCCAGCAGCCGCGCCGTGGCCGGGCTGGTGACGGTGCGGGCGTCGAGGCGGCCGAAGAAGATCTCGACCAGCGGCCGGGCGACCTGGGTCGAGAGCACCCGCTCCTGCGGTCTGTGGAAGGTGGCGACGTTGAGCGAGTGGGAGTGGCGCAGCGCCGCCGAGGAGACGCTCGGCGCGAACGGCTCGTGGACGTGGACGATGTCGAGCGAGTTGGCGCCCAGCAGCCGCTTGACCGGGTCCCCGGCGGCGACCGTCAGCACCTCGTGGCCGCGCCGCTCCAGCTCCTCGGAGACGCGGTGGACGAACTCGTTGACGCGGTTGCGGGTGGCCCGCCGGTGCGGCGTGACCTGGGCGATGGAGAGAGACTGGACCGCCACGAGGATGGAGGATAAGGGCGGGCCCCCCTACCTCAGGCCTCGGCCTTCGTCTCGACCCCGGGCGTCTCCGCCCCGCTCGGCACCGGGCCCTTGCCGCGTGCGTTGGCCGCGATGAACTCCTCGGTCTGCTCGCGCGCCTCGTCGTCTGGACGCTGGGTGTGCGGCGACTTCATCAGGAAGCTGGAGGGGCCGTCGAGCTGGCCGGCGATGCCGTTGTTGAGCGCCAGCCTGAGAATCCGCACCGCGTCGATCACGACACCGGCCGAGTTGGGGGAGTCCCAGACCTCGAGCTTCAGCTCGAGGTTGAGCGGCACGTCGCCGAAGGAGCGGCCCTCGATCCGGATGTGGGCCCACTTGCGGTCGGTCAGCCAGGCGACGTAGTCGGAGGGCCCGACGTGGACGTCCTCGTCGGGCAGCTCGTGGCCCATGATCGAGGTGACCGCGTTGGTCTTGGAGATCTTCTTCGAGGCCAGCCGCTCGCGCTCGAGCATGTTGTAGAAGTCCATGTTGCCGCCGACGTTGAGCTGCGAGGTCCGCTCCATCCGCACGCCGCGGTCGTGGAAGAG
>VRUE01000068.1 GCA_019456285.1 Solirubrobacterales bacterium
CGCCCGCGCGTCGGCCCGCAAGGCGGCTCCGGCTCGCCGGGCCGCCCCCGCCCGCCGCCCCGGCGGCCAGCTGATCCCGCTCGCGGTCGGTACCGCGACCGCTGTCCGCCACCTGCCCGACTCCAGCCTGATGGTCCGGATGACCCGCGGCCGCGCCTGGATCGGGGTGCTCGGCATGCTGCTGGCCGGGATCGTCGCCCTCAACGTGGTCACCCTCAGCCTCGCCGCCTCGGCCGGCCGGATCGACCAGAACACCCGGGCCCTCGACCAGGAGAACTCGATCCTGCGCAGCCGCGACGCGCAGCGGTCGGGGACCGCGCGGGTCCGCCACGACGCGGCGGCGCTCGGGCTGGTCGTTCCCAGCGCCGGGGAGATCGGTTACGTGCAGGCGAGCCCACGGGACATCGCGACCGCGGCCCAGCGCCTCGCCGCCGCCGGCTCCGTCTACTAAGTCGCGATGCGCACGACCGAGCGAAGGATCGGGCTCCTCTTCGCCGGCTTCCTCCTCTGCTTCCTGGTCGTCGTCGGCCGCGCCGCCTGGCTGCAGGGCGTGCAGGGCGCGCAGCTCGCCTCCGAGGCGGCCTACCAGCAGACCGAGGTCGTCACCGTGCCCGGCCTGCGCGGCAGCGTGCTCGACCGCCACGGCAACCCGCTCGCCGTCTCCGAGGACGCGGCGACGATCTTCGCCACGCCCTACCAGGTGAAGGATCCGGTGGCCGCCGCGGCGAAGCTGGCGCCGATCCTGGAAAAGGACGGGGACGAGATCCTGCGCAGCCTCACCGGGGGCTCCGGCTTCTCATACGTGGCCCACAAGGTCGACATGCCGACCGCGGCGCGGATCGCCCGCCTCGAGCTGGCCGGGATCGGGCAGCTCCCCGACAGCAGGCGGACCTACCCGCAGGGCCAGCTGGCGGCGCAGGTGATCGGCGCGGTCGGGGCGGAGAGCCAGGGCCTGACCGGGCTGGAGGCGGGCAGGGACTCCGTCCTGCGCGGGACCGACGGCGAGCGGCGCATCGTCAAGGACGCGCTCGGCGAGCCGATCCGGCTCGAGACGGTGACCGAGGCCAGCGACGGGCGGGACATCCAGCTCACCCTCGACCCCGCGATCGAGTCGAAGGCGGAGCGGGTCCTCGCCGAAGTCGGGGCCGCCTACTCGCCGAAGGGCGCCACGGCGATCGTCGTCGACCCGCGCAACTTGCGCGTCCTGGCGATGGCCAACTGGCCGCCGGTCGACCCCACCGACCTCACCGACGTCGACCCGGAGAACCTGATCAACCGGGCGACCGGGTTCACCCACGAGCCGGGCTCGACCTTCAAGGCGTTCACGATCGCAGCTGCGCTGGAGGAGAAGCTGGTGACCCCGGAGAGCCTGTTCACCCTGCCGCCGGCGATCCAGGTCGCCGACCGGACGATCGAGGAATCGCACGCCCGTGGGACGGTGACGATGTCGGTCGCCGAAATCCTCGCCCACTCCTCCAACGTGGGCGCCGTCACGGTCGGCCTGCAGCTCGGCGGCGAGCGGTTCAGCCGCTGGATCGGCCGCTTCGGCTTCGGCCGCCCGACCGGCGTCCAGTTCCCGGCCGAGGAGCGGGGGATCGTACCGGCGCTGGACGAGTACTCGGGGTCGACGATGGGCAACCTGCCGCTCGGGCAGGGGCTCTCGGTGACGCCGATGCAGATGGTGGCGGGCTACGCGGCGATCGCCGCCGGCGGCGTCCTGCGGCGGCCGCAGCTGATCGAGGCGGTCGACGGCGAGCCGGTGCCCAAGCCGTCCGGCCACCGCGTCATCTCAGCGAGCGTCGCCGCCGATCTGCGGACGATGCTCGAGGGCGTCCTCGCCCCGGGCGGCACCGCCTCCGAGGTCAGCGTGCCCGGCTACACGCTGGCCGGCAAGACCGGCACCGCCGAGGTGGCCGAGGACGGGGTCTACTCGGAGACCAAGTACGTCGCCTCGTTCATCGGCTTCGCACCGGCCCGGGACCCGCGGTTGCTTGTCGCGGTGACCGTCGACCAGCCGCAGGGGGACATCTACGGCGGGTCGGTTGCGGCGCCGGCGTTCGGCAAGATCGCGGCCTTCGCCCTGCCATATCTCGGTGTGCCGCCGGGGTAGGGACCGAGCGCTTGGCCGCGGGGCCTGTCGCCGGGTGGGGCGCCCTCCTTGCCCTGCGTGCTGCTCCGCCGGCCGGGACGAGGGCGCGAGGCGCCGCAAGCGCTCGGCTCCGCAGCCTCCGGGCTGCGGAGGACACCCCCACCCCGGTGCCACCCGCGGAGGAAGCGCCGGGGGCTCGACTTAGAATCGCTCCGATGAGATTGGACGAGCTTGTCGCGGGAGCGGATTCGCCGCGAATTGTCGGCGATGCGCGGGTCGACGTGAAATCGCTTGCCTACGACAGTCGCAGGGTGGAGCCGGGGGCGTTGTTCTTCTGCGTGCCCGGGGAGAAGGTCGACGGGCATCGGTTTGCGGCGGCTGCCGTGGAGGCCGGGGCGGTTGGGTTGGTGGTCGAGCGGGCGCTGGGGCTTGGGGTTGCCGAGGTCGTGGTCGGGGACGCGCGGGCGGCGATGGCGCCTCTGGCGGCGCGGTTCTGGGGGGATCCGACCGGCGAGCTGAAGGTCGTCGGGGTGACCGGGACCAACGGCAAGACGACGACCGCCTTCCTGGTCAGGGAGATCCTCGAGGCGGCCGGGGTGCGGTGCGGGCTGCTGGGAACCGTGAAGCAGGTGGTCGGCGGGGTGGAGGAGGAGGTCGAGCGGACCACGCCCGAGGCGATCGATCTTCAGGCCGTGTTTCGCCGCATGCTCGACGGGGGTGACCGCGCCTGCGCGATGGAGGCCTCCTCGCACGCGCTTGCCCTGCGCCGCTGCGATGCGATCCACTTCGACGTGGCGCTGTTCACCAACCTCACCCAGGATCACCTCGACTTCCACGGCGGCATGGAGGACTACTTCCAGGCGAAGCGGCTGCTGTTCGAGATGGGACCGGGGACCGCGATCATCAACGTCGACGATTCATATGGGCAGCGGCTCGTTCGGGAGCTCGAGTCTCTCTCCGGGGGGCCAGATTGCCTCACTTTCTCGGCCGAGGGCGCCGAGGCGCACATCGTCGCCAGCGACATCGCTTTGAAGCCGAACGGCGCCGAGTTCACGGTGACGCAACCGCTGGGAGGCCTGAAGACCTCATCTGGCGCGACCCACTACCCGCCGGCCGGAGTCGTGCGGACCCGGCTGCCCGGTCACTTCAACGTCTCCAATATCCTGGGAGCGTTCTCCGCGGCGATTTCGATGGGGGTCGAGCCGGACGCAGCGGCCGCCGGGCTCGAGCAGGCAACCCCCCCGCCAGGGCGTTTCGAGCCGATTGACGAGGGGCAGCCGTTCGCGGTGCTGGTCGACTACGCCCACACCCCCGACTCGCTGGAGAGCGTTCTGCGGGCGGCGCGGCGGCTGACCGAGGGCAGGTTGATCGCCGTGTTCGGCGCCGGCGGCGATCGCGACCGCGCCAAGCGGCCGAAGATGGGGCGGACGGGGGCCGAGCTGTCGGACCTGGCGGTCGTCACCTCCGACAACCCGCGCTCCGAGGCGCCCGAGGCGATCGTCGCCGAGGTCCTCGCCGGGATCGACGGCAGGGAAGGGGTCGAGGTCGAGACGGACCGCCGCGCCGCGATCGCCCTCGCCCTGGGGCGAGCCCGGCCGGGCGACACGGTCGTGATCGCCGGCAAGGGGCACGAGCGGGGGCAGGAGTTCGAGAACGGCCGCAGGGTCCCCTTCGACGACCGCGAGGTGGCGCGGCAGGAGCTGCGCAGGCTGTGAACCTGACCGCTGAGCAGATCGCCGCGGCGATCGGGGCCGAGATCGTCGCCGCGGGAGGTCCCGGCCATCCCGAGCGCGCCGCGATCGCCTCCGGCGAGGCCGGGCCCGGCGACCTCTTCTTCGGCCTGCGCGGCGAGAACGTCGACGGTGGCCGGTTCGCCGCGGAGGCGATCGCGGCCGGGGCCTGGGGGGCGGTCGTCGAGCCGGGGCGGGCCGCCGGCCTCAGCGGCGCCTGGGTCTTCGCCGTCCCCGACCCGCTCGTCGCCATGCAGTCCCTGGCCCGCGCCTGGCGCCGCCGGCTCGACGCGAAGGTGGTCGGGGTCACTGGCTCGGTCGGCAAGACCTCGGTCAAGGACATCGCGCGGGCCCTGCTGCCGGGGCGGGTGCACGCGAACCGCGAGAACCTCAACACCGAGGTCGGGCTGCCGTTGGCCGTGCTCGAAGCTCCGGCCGACACCGACGTGCTGGTGCTGGAGATGGCGATGCGCGGGCCCGGCCAGATCGCCGAGCTGGCGGCGATCGCCGAGCCCGACGTGGCGGCGATCACCAACGTCGGCCCCGTCCACGTGGAGCTGCTGGGCACGGTCGAGGCAATCGCGGCGGCGAAGGCGGAGATCCTCGCGGCGCTGCCCGGGGACGGGGCGGCGGTCGTCCCGGTTGACGCGGGCGAGTTGGAGCCCCACCTGGAGCGGTCCCCTCGCCCGATCCGCTTCGGGCCCGGGGGGGACGTCGACGTCGCCGAGCGGCGGGTCGAGGACGGGGTGACGGAGGCGCTGATCGTGACGCCGGCGGGACGCCACCGGTTCCACTTCCCCTTCACCGAGGCGCACAACCTGACCAACGCGCTGGCGGCCGTGGCCGTGGGCGTGGCGCTGGAGGCGCCGCTCACCGAGATGGCCGACCGCGCTGCAAACATAGGATTCTCCCGCTTCCGGAGCGAGCGCCTCGAGCTGGGCGACGGGATCGTCCTGGTGAACGACTGCTACAACGCCAACCCGGTGTCTATGCGCGCGGCGCTGAACCACCTCGCCTCCCTGCAGAGCAACCGCAGGGTCGCGGTGCTGGGTGAGATGGCGGAGCTGGGGACGGGCGCTGCCGGGTACCACCGCGAAGTCGGCGCCCACGCGCGCGCCAAGGGGGTCGACCTGCTGGTCGGGGTCGGCGAGCCGGCCCGCGACTACGACCCCGATGAGCTGGTCGGCATCCCCGAGGAGGCTGCCGGGCTGCTGGCGGCGCAGCTCGAGCCCGGCGACGCGGTCCTCGTCAAGGGCTCCCGCTCCGCCGGCCTGGAGGTGGTGGCTGAGACCCTTGCAGCGCTGCTGGACGGAGGAGCCCCCGGTGGGTGAAGTCCTGATCGCCGGCATGGCGGCGATGCTGATCTGCATCTTCCTCGGCCCCAAGTTCATCGAGTACCTGCGGGTGAAGGAGTTCGGCCAGCACATTCGCGAGGACGGGCCGCAGGAGCACCACGCCAAGGCGGGCACGCCGACGATGGGCGGGCTGATCATCTTCGCCGCGATCTTCGTGCCCTACCTCGTCCTCTCCGACCGCGACGCCCAGAGCCTGGCGGTGTTCGGCGTCGCGATCGGCAGCGCCGCGCTCGGCTTCGGCGATGACTTCATCAAGATCGTCAAACGCCGCTCGCTCGGCCTCCCGGCTCGCTACAAGCTGCTCGTCCAGATGATCCTGGCGCTCGGCCTCTGGTGGGTGGCGCGCCACGAGGTCGGCCTCGAGCCGGTCCTCTTCTTCCGGATCGGCGACGCCAGCGTCGACCTCGGCCCCGTCCTCTACTTCGTCCTCGTCTTCCTCGTCATCGCCGGCACCTCCAACGGGGTCAACCTCACCGACGGCCTCGACGGCCTCGCCGCCGGCTCCTGCGCGATCGCCCTGTTCGCCTACACGGCGATCGCCTTCGTCACCAACGAGCAGCAGAACCTGGCGCTGCTCTCCGCCTGCCTGGTCGGCGCCTGCATCGGATTCCTCTGGTTCAATGCCTTCCCGGCCTCGATCTTCATGGGGGATACCGGCTCGCTCGGCCTCGGCGGGGCGATCGGGGCGCTCGCCGTGATGACCCAGACCGAGGTGCTGCTGATCATCATCGGCGGCATCTTCGTGATCGAGGCGCTATCGGTGGCGGTCCAGGTCTTCTCCTTCAAGGCCTTCCGCCGCCGCGTCCTGTTGATGGCGCCGCTCCACCACCACTTCGAGATGATGGCCTGGTCGGAGACCAAGATCATGCTCCGCTTCTGGATCGTCGCTGCGGTTTGCTCGGGGATCGGCTTCACGCTCTACCAGCAGAGCATCGGGCGGTAGGCGGTCGCGCACCGCGCCGGGCCTGCGTCCGAGAGACGGATCCGTACAGAACCCCGATCCGTTGCGGTTCGGTTCGGTGTGATGTAGGGTCGCGCCGACAGATACGACGCCCGGCAAGGTGGCGCGGGGCATTCGCATCCGCCAACCCTCCGGCCACGCTCAACTCCATGGCCGGGCCGGCGCGCCCGCGGCTCGCCGGCCGGCGGAAACGGAGGAAACATGGACCTAGCCACTCGCGAGTTCTGGGCCTTGATCCATGGTCTTGTTCTGGGTGGCGGCTTTCTGCTCGCGTTCGCGGGAGGCTTCGCCGGTCTCTACAGCCTCAAACCCGGCCTGGTCACCGGGACCGGCATCGCGGAGCGAACGCGCCGGCTGGTGGTCGGCACGACGGCGATGGCAACGATCGCCTGGGTGACGGTGATCACCGGCACCTGGATCGTCTATCCGTGGTACCGCGAAGACACGCCCACCAGCCCCAGGTCGGAGCTGCTGGCCAATCCCGACACCGCGGAGTGGCACAAGTTCGGCATGGAGTGGAAGGAGCACGTCGCCTGGATCGCGCCGATGCTCGCGACCGCCGCCGCATTCGTGGTTCTTTACTACCGCACGGATCTGATCAAAAACCAAACGGCGCGAAAGATCGCGCTGGGCCTGTTCGTCGCCGCGTTCGCGGTCGCTGTGATCGCAGGCATTCTCGGCGCGCTGATCACCAAGAAGGCGTCCGTCTAGCGGAAAGGGGTTGACGAAGATGGAGATGGAGAAACCGGAGACTCCCACCGGGGCGACCCCGCAGCCGGCGGGCGGCCCGCAGGGGGCAGGTGGAGCGGTCGAGGCGAAACCGAACGGGCCGGTGGTGGCGGTGATGCTCGCCGCGGGCATCGGCACGCTCGTCCTCGGCATCCTGACGACGCTCAGCGAGGCCAGCACCGGCGTGCATGACTTCCTCGATCTGAGCGAGCGGGTCGGGCCGCTCTCGGGGAAGACGGTCTTCGCGGTGATTGCATTCTTGGTCAGCTGGGGTGGGCTGCACATGGCGCTTCGCGACCGCGACGTGGAGTGGCGGCAGGCGACCGTCGCGCTGATCGTGCTGGTCGCGATCGGCCTGGTGCTCACCTTCCCGCCGTTCTTCGAGCTGTTCAAGAGCGAGTAGCCGTGTGACCGAAGAGCGGGGCCGGGCGCTCAGGCGCCCGGCCCCGCTCGGCTTGGGACGCGGGTGGAACCCCTTCCCGCACGTGGACCCTGAGAGGATCCGGCCATCCCGGCCTCGAAGATAGGTGGGATGACTGCGCCGCCGCCGAGGAAGCCTCGTCCGCCGCTGCCCGAAGGGCCGTTCCTGGTGGTCGGGCTGGCCCGGTCGGGGTACGCGGTCGCTCAGCTGCTGGCCGAGCGGGGGGAGGTCGTTCGGGGGGTCGATTCCGGGCATCCGGAGGGGGCGGCAGGGCTGGCTGGTGACGGCGTCGAAGTTGTCCTGGATACGGATGGGTTGGCTCTTCTGGAAGGGACGCGGACCGTCGTCAAGAGCCCGGGCGTGCCCCGGGAGGCGCCGGTGATAGCGGCTGCGCTGGAGCGCGGCATCGACGTGGTCGGCGAGCTGGAGCTGGCCTGGCGGGCGATCCCCAACCGCTTCGTCGCGGTGACCGGCACCAACGGCAAGACGACGACGGCCGAGCTGCTCGGGCACGTCTACCGGACCGCCGGCGAGCCGGTCGCGGTCGCCGGCAACGTCGGCACGCCGCTCTCCTCGTTCGCCGCGGGCCTCGACCCCGGCGCCACCGTCGTCTGCGAGGCCTCCAGCTTCCAGCTCGAGGACACCATCGCCTTCGCGCCGGAGTGCGCCGTCTTCCTCAACCTCGCCCCCGATCACCTCGACCGCCACGCCGACCTCGACTCCTACCTGGCGGCGAAGCTGCGCGCCTTCGCCAACCAGGGCAACGACGACGCCGCCGTCTACAACGCCGACGACCCGGCGCTCGCCGGGGTCGACCTCGGCGGCTGCGCCCGCCGGGTCGCCTTCTGCCACGGGGCGGGGCCGAACTGCGAGGTGTCGCTGGCCGGGGGGACGATCTTCCACGACGGCGAGCCGCTGCTCGCCGTCGACGGGCTGGGCCTGTTCGGTGAGCACAACGTCGCCAACGCGATGGCCGCCGCCGCGGCGGCGCTCTCGATGGGCATCGAGCTCGACGCGGTGCGCGAGGGGCTGCGCAGCTTCGCCGGGGCTCCGCATCGCCTCGAGCCGGTCGCCGAGATCGACGGGGTCCGTTTCGTCAACGACTCCAAGGCGACCAACGTCGCCTCGGCCACGGTCGGGCTGCGCGCCTTCGGGGGCGGGGTGCAGGTGATTCTCGGCGGCAGCGAGAAGGGCGACTCCTTCGCGCCGCTCGCCGACCCGATCCGCGAGTGTTGCGCCGCCTGCTACCTGATCGGCGCCTCCGCCGACCGGCTCGCCACCGAGCTGGCGCCGCTGGCGGAATTCGGGATCGGGCTGCACCGCTGCGCCGATCTGGAGGATGCCGTGCGCCGCGCCGCCGCCGCGGCCCGCCCCGGCGGGGTCGTCCTGCTCTCGCCCGCCTGCGCCAGCTTCGACGCCTTCGAGAACTTCGAGCGGCGCGGCGATCGCTTCCGCGAGATCGTGGAGAGCCTTCGATGAGCGCCCGCGCGCTGGCGCTCGGCTGGCCCGCCAGGTCCCGCAAGGCCGCGAAGAAGAAGCGGAAGAAGAGAGGGCGCTCCCGCGCCGCCGCCCTCCCGGCCGAGTACAACATGCTGCTCACCGCGACCCTCTGCCTGCTCGCCTTCGGTGCGGTGATGGTCTTCTCGGCCAGCTCGACCACCCAGGTCCTCAGCGACGGCGGCCTCTCCGACAGCGCCTTCTACCTGAAGCGCACCGCGATGTTCGGCGCCGCCGGCCTCGTGGTCATGCACCTGACGGCGCGGCACGGGCTGGAGGTCGCCCGCCGCCTCACGCCGGCGATCCTGGCGATCTCGCTCCTGCTCCTGGTCGCGGTGCTGGTGATCGGCACGACGGTGAACGGCTCCACCCGCTGGATCGACTTCGGCTTCGTGCAGATCCAGCCCTCCGAGCTGGCCAAGCTGGCGCTCGTCCTATACGGCGCCGACCTGCTCGCCAGGAGGCCGAAGCGGGCGCGGTCGCTCGACGGCATGATGCCCTGCCTGCTGGTCACCGGCCTCGCCTCGGCGCTGATCGTGGTCGAGCCCGACCTCGGGACGGCGCTGATCGTCGCCTTCGCGGTCGGCGCGACCCTGATCGCGGCCGGTGCGCGGTGGCGAGACCTCGTCCTGATTGGCCTGGCGCTCGGTTTCTTCGCGCTGCTCCTGACCCTAGTCGAGCCCCACCGGATGGCCCGCCTCACCGGCTTCCTCAACCCCGGCGCCGACGCGGCCGGATCGGGCTTCCAGGCGGCGCAGGCGAAGATCGCCCTCGGCTCGGGCGGGATCTTCGGCATCGGCATCGGCAACGGGGTGCAGAAGGCCTTCTATCTGCCCGAGGCCCACACCGACATGATCTCCGCGGTGATCGGCGAGGAGCTGGGCCTGGTCGGGATCGTCGGCGTCGTCGGCCTCTTCTCGATGTTCGGCTACGCCGGGCTGCAGGTCGCGAAAAAAGCGAAGGACGGCTACGGCATGCTGCTGGTCGCCGGCCTCACCTCGCTGATCCTGGTGCAGGCGACGATCAACCTCTTCGCGGTGATGGGGCTGGCGCCGCTGACCGGCGTCCCCCTGCCCCTCGTCTCCTACGGCAACAGCAGCCTGCTCGTGACCCTGTTTGCGGTGGGCCTGATTCTCAACGTGGCCCGCGGGGGGACCGCCCGCGCTGGCAAACTGCGGGTCATCGACGGCGGGCGCTCGCCCGCCCGCGAAAGGAGCCGATCGAGGGGTGCCGGGAATCGCAACAGTCGTAGTGGCGGCGGGGGGAACCGCCGGCCACGTCGTGCCGGCCATGGCGGTCGCCGCCGAGCTTCGGGCTAGCGGCGCCAAGGTCTCCTTCCTCGGCACCCGAGAGCGGATCGAGGCCGAGCTGGTGCCGGCTGGCGGCTACGAGATCGACTACCTGAAGGTGCGGGGGATCGATCGCCGCAACCTACTGCGGGCGGCGGGCGCCGCGGCCGAAGCGGCGGCCGCCGCCGCCGCCGCGCGGCGGGCGAT
>VRUE01000007.1:0-21592 GCA_019456285.1 Solirubrobacterales bacterium
AACTCCCGGAGCCTGACCCCACGGCAGCAGCCGCCCCTCCAAGCCAACATCGGCATAACCAGGACATCGGCATAATTGTCGAACGGGACCCGGAAGTCGTGGGCGAATCGCAGGACTTCCTCGCGATGCTCGTCGAGGCGCCGGTGAAGGTTGGCGGTCTTCGAGCGCCCGATCGGCCCTCGCTTGCCGGTGCGCTTCGTGGGCGGCGGGTTCTGCTCGTGCCCGAGGGAGATGACTTGCTCGTAGCGCTTCTCGAAGGCCTTCAAGGCAGCCGGTGAGAGCGCACTCTGCCCTGCGGCGCGGGCTCGCTCGACCCCTGCCTTGACCTCGCGCAGCAAGGCGTCCATCTCCTGCGCCCAGGTCTGGGTCTCGGGGTCGCGCTCGATCGCCCCCAACAGCTCGCGCAGGTGATGGACGTTGCACAGGGCGTGAGTGGCGTCCTCGTAGTTTCGGTAGGTCGCCCAGCCGTCGTGGACGGCGACCCCGCCGAAACGCCCGAGGACGCCGAGGTGGTCGATTCCGTCTTCCCCGCGCCGGTCGTGCACCCCGTAGAGGGTGAGGCGCTCGGTGCTCGCGGAGTGAACCCAGCGCAGGGCGCCGTCGGCGCGGGCGCCGGTCTCGTCGAAGTGGGCGACCGCGGAGCCGATCAGCCGCTTGCGCACGATGCCTTCGAACTCATCGAGGTCCCCGCCGCCGCGCTCGACGATCGCCCGCAGCGTCCCGGTCGAGATCGGCGCCCCGAGCCAATCTGCCAACAGGCGCGCCGCGCGCTGGTAGGGCAGGTGCTGAAAGCAGATCAAGTAGAGCGCCAGCGCCCGCAGCGCCGGCCCGTACTGGGCCGGGGCGCTGAGGCCTTGGGGGAAGGGGGCGGCGCTCAGCGCCCCGCAGGCGCAGCGGCGCCGCTGGGCGCGATGCTCGGTGACGTGCAGCGCCACCGGCGGCAGGTCGAACACCTGGCGGGCCTCCTCGGCCACGACTTCGGCCCCCTGCAGGTCGCCGCCGCAGGCGCCGCAGCGATCCGGCACGTGCCGGATCACCTCGTCGGGGCGCTCGACCTGCTTCAGGTGGCGGCCCGGGTGACCGGGCTGCCCGCCCGGCTTGCGGCCCGAGGGGCGGCGCAGGCTCTTGGGCGCGGGCTTCTCATAGCCGTCCGAGGAGGGCGGCTTGGAGGAGTTGCGCGAGTTCTGGTCGAGTCGCCCCCGCAGCTCGGCGACCTCGGTTCGCAGCTCCTCGATCAGCGTCGCCTGGGAGGCGACGAGGGCCTCAAGCTCCTCATAGGAAGGGCGTCGGTCGGGCACACGAGGAGATTCGCGGTTCGGGTTATGTCACCTGCTGGGACCTGAACAGTCACGGATAGCACGACTAAAGCGCCACTCACTCCGCGGCCACGGCCACCTCGAGGTCGATCGGCTGCCGCTTCGCCCTGATCGCGATCGCGGCGATCGCGGCGCCCGCCAGCACGACCGCGGCGGAAACGGTCATCGCGTGCCCGAACGCGTTGACGAAGTCCGCGGGGCTGGCGGTCTCGAAGCTGCCGACCGAACTCTGGAAGATCGCGCCGGTGACCGCGATGCCGAGGCTGCCGCCGATCATCCGGAACATCGAGAGCACCCCGGAGGCGATCCCCGCCTTCTCCACAGCCACCGCGTTCATCGCGGCGCTGGTCATCGGCGACATGGTCATCGCGATCCCGAGGCCGAGCAGGATGAAGCCGGGGAGCAGCTCGGGGTAGCTGGAGTCGACCGCGACGCCGCTGAAGCTGTACAGCGCAGCGGCGACGATGGCGAGCCCGGCGGCGATCAGCCAGCGTGGGCCGAGGCGGTCCGAGAGGCGACCGGCGACCGGCGCGACGCTGACGATCATCAGCGTCGAGGGCAGGAACCTGACCCCGGCCTCCAGCGGCGAGTAACCGAGGATGTTCTGCATGTAGAGGGCGAGGAAGAAGAAGACACCGAGCATCGCGAAGGAGACGATCAGGGCGACGACGATCGCGCCGACGAAGTTGCGATCGGCGAAGAAGCGGAACTCGACCATCGGCACCTTGACGCGAAGCTCGATCGCGACGAAGGCCGCCAGCCCGACCGCGGCGCCGACCAGCAGCGCGACGACCTCGGGTGAGCCCCAGCCCCAGGCGTTGCCCTCGACCAGGGCGAGCACCAGCGCCGTCAGCGCGCCGGTCAGCACCGCCACCCCGGCGTAGTCGACCTGGCGGCTGACCGTGGTGTCGCGGGACTCGCGCACCGCGAACAGGGCCGCGAGCACGGCCCCGACCGCAACCGGGATGTTGAGGTAGAAGATCGCCCGCCAGCTGACCTGCTCGGTGAGGAAGCCGCCCAGCACCGGGCCGACCGCAAGCGCCAGCCCCGAGACCCCCGCCCACATCCCCATCGCCTTGCCGCGCTCGCCGGCCGGGAAGGCGTCGGTGATGATCGAGAGCGTCGCCGGCATCATCAGCGCCGCGCCGACGCCCTGGACGACGCGGCTGACAACCAGCGAGGTGGAGTCGGCGGCGAGGCCGGCCGTCGCCGAGGAGAGGGCGAAGATGACGACCCCGACGAGGAACATGCGGCGGCGGCCGAAGATGTCGCCGAGCCGCCCGCCGGTCGCCAGCAGCACCGCGAAGGAGAGCGTGTAGCCGTTGACCGTCCACTCCAGGCCGGAGATCGAGGCGCCGAGGTCGCGCTGGATCGATGGCAGCGCCACGTTCACGACCGTGTTGTCGAGCATGATCATGAACAGCGCGAAGCACATCGCCCCCAGCGTCCACCACTTGCGGTTCTCGTCCGTGATCAGATGCCGGTAGCGGGTCAAGCCGATCCGACACGGTCGCACATCGCCCGCACCCTGCGGACTTCCGAGCGGGGAGTTCCGGCCGGGGGCGGGTCTAAGGTCGGTGCTGGCGATGTCGGTGGATCCCGCCCAGCTCGATCGCGATCATCTTTGGCATCCGTTCACGCCGCAGCGGGACTGGTGCGGGGAGGAGCCGCTGGTGATCGAGCGCGCCGAGGGCTCGCAGCTGATCGCGAGCGACGGGCGCCGCTACCTCGACGGCGCCTCCTCGCTGTGGTGCAACGTCCACGGCCATCGCCACCCCGGCATCGACCGGGCGGTGATCGAGCAGCTCGGCAGAGTCGCCCACTCGACCATGCTCGGGCTCTCCCACCCCGGCGCCGCCGAGCTGGCGGCCCGCCTGGTCGACCTCGCCCCGCCGGGGCTCTCCCGCGTCTTCTACTCGGACTCCGGCTCGACCGCGACCGAGATCGCGCTGAAGATGGCCTTCCAGTACCAGCAGCAGCGGGACGGCCAGGAGGCGCGCCGCACCTCCTTCGTCCACCTGCGCGACGCCTACCACGGCGACACGATCGGCTCGGTCTCGGTCGGCGGGATCGACCTCTTCCAGGCGACCTACCGGCCGCTGCTGTTCCAGACCCATGCCGCCGAGCCCGGCGACGCCGCCGACCTCGAGCGCGTCCTCGCCGCCCATCGGGAAGAGATCGCCGCGGTGATCGTCGAGCCGCTGGTCCAGGGCGCCGCCGGGATGCTCGTCCACCCGCCCGGCTATCTGCGGGCGGTGCGGAAGCTGTGCGACCGCTTCGGCGTGCTGCTGATCTGCGACGAGGTGGCGACGGGGTTCGGCCGCACAGGGACGATGTTCGCCTGCGAACAGGAGCAGGTCGCGCCCGACTTCCTCTGCCTCGCCAAGGGCCTGACCGGCGGCTACATGCCGCTCGCCGCCACTCTTGCGACCGAGCGCGTCTACGAGGGCTTCCTCGGCGCCCCGGAGGAGCAGCGCACCTTCTTCCACGGCCACACATACACCGGCAATCCGCTCGCCTGCGCCGCGGCTCTTGCCAGCCTCGACGCATTCGAGCGGGAGCGGACGATGCTCCGCCTGCAGCCGAAGATCCGCCTCCTGACCGAGCTGCTGGACGAGATCGAGGCGATGCCCGAGGTCGCCGAGGTGCGCGGCCGCGGCTTCATGGTCGGGATCGACCTCGGCGAGCACGACGCGACGCTGCGCCTCGGCGACCGGGTCACCCTCGAGGCCCGCAAGCGCGGCGCGATCATCCGCCCCCTCGGCAACGTCATCGTCCTGATGCCCCCGCTCTCGATCTCGAAGGGCGACCTGCGCCGCCTGGTCGAGATCACCGGCGAGTCGATCGCGGCGGCCCACGACGCCGCCTACGCGCCAGCGGCGGCCATCGCGACGCCAGCACCCCTCCCCCGCGCCGCTTAAGGATGGATTCTTAGCTCAGCCGGGGATCACCAGAGAGGCGAGCCGCGCGTAGGCGGCGTCGTCCTTGCCGAGCAGTTCCTCGACCGTAACGGCAGCCGCTTCGACCTGGCCCGGGTCGCGCTCGGCGACCGCCTCTATATCGGCCCAGTCCTTGGTCCGGGCGAACAGCGCCTTGAAGACGACCAGCGAGGCGCAATCGAGGACCGGCACGTCGCGGCCGGCGAGCGGTACCCACACGACCCCCTCCGCGACCGCCTCGTGAAACGGATGGTTGTTGAGGAAGACGTCGATCGGCGTGTCGTCCCACCAGAGCCGGTCCTGGCCGTCGCGAGCCACCGCCTCGACGCTCGCCGGCGTCACCGCGACCTCGTCCGGCAGCGCCCCCAGCGCCCGCTCCGCATTGGAGGAGTCGGTGAAGATATTGACGTCGAGGTCGCGGGTGCCGCGCGGCTCCTCGGTGCAGTACGCCAGGGCGATCGCGCCGCCGAAGGCGTGGGCAAGGCCGGCCGCGCTCAGCGCGTCGTGCAGGGCGAAGAGCTTGCCGATCAGCTCGCTCATGCGGCGAGGCTCCTTCCCCGTGGGAGCTTCGGGTAGCCGAGGTTCTCGCGGGGCCGGAACGGCAGCGCCTCGGCCAGCTCGAGAACCTGCGCCAGCCGCCGTCCCGCCTGCTCGGCGTCAACCGGCGGCGTTCGCCGCGCCAGCCGCAGCTCCATCCCGGCGGCGGCGGCGATCCGCATCAGCACGTCGGCGCGGGGACGCCGTCTGCCCCTGACGTAGACATTGAGGACGGATCGCGGCAGCCCGGCCCGGCGGGCCAGCTCCGCCTGGCTGAGCCCGCTGCGCCGCCAGATCTCGGCAACCGGCGGGGCGCCGGGCCTGCTGATGAGAGGGTGATGAGAGATCGACATATGACGATGTTAGCGCTTTAGATAACAAAGTGGACCTGTGACGGATCAGTTCCCGGCTCGTAGTAGGGGTGTGAGCCAAGCCGTAGCCGCGCCCACCGAGGAGCCGCCCAGCACGGCGGAGCCGGCCTTGGTCTTCGACCAGCTCTACCGCGACAGCCGCGACGACGTCTACGCCTACGCGGCCGGCAAGCGCGGCTCCTCGCCGAGCCGGAGGAGCGCGCGGATCCCCTCACCGCCCATCCGGACGAGCGGAGCGAGCTGCGCGTTGCCCTCGCCGGCGCCCTGAACGCGCTCGGGGCACGGGAGCGGGAGTTGGTCGCGCTGAAGTTCTTCGCCGGCCTCTCCAACGCCGAGATCGGCCGCGTGCTCGGGATCGCCACCGTCCGCACTTACGACGGCATCGTCCTGCGCTCCTCAATCCGCAGCGGCGGCGAAGGGGGGCCGCTGCGGTGTTCGACCTGCTGATCCCCAGCGGAAAGCTCGGTGACGCCCTGGCCGGTTTCTCGGGCATCGCCGAGGTCCAGTCCCGCTCGGAGTCGACCGCCGACATCACCGCGCCGACGGTTGCGACGGGGGAGCGGCTGAGGGACGCACGGGCAAGGGTCGAGGGGCTGCTCGCGCAGCTCTCCCGCGCCGACAGCGAAGCCGAGCGCAGCGCCGTCGAGGCCGAGCTGCGGGCCGAGCGGCGGCGCCTGGCTCGGCTGCGCTCCCGCCTGGGGGCGCTGCAGCGGCGCGCGCATCTTTCCCGCGTTTCGCTGCGAATCGAGTCCGGCGCCGCCCCGAGCCGTGGCGCCGGACTCGGCGGTCGCTGGGGCGTGGGCGACGCGCTGGGCGACGCCGGGCAGATCCTCGGGACCGCTGCGGCCGTATCGGTAGTCGGCCTTGCGATTCTCGTCCCCCTGGGACTGATCCTCCTGCTGGTCTGGCTCGCCCGCCGCAGCTCTGGGTGCGCTGGAGTCGAGACCGCGCCCTCGGCTAAGCCTCAATCCACCGAAATCGGCGAGACTCTCGGCTTCGCAGGCCGAGTCGGGGGCCGATTCCCGCTCACCCGGGTAGTGGTGCTACCCGGGTGGAGGGAAGTGGC
The DNA here is from genome assembly GCA_019456285.1 of Solirubrobacterales bacterium. Classification (GTDB taxonomy): domain Bacteria; phylum Actinomycetota; class Thermoleophilia; order Solirubrobacterales; family 70-9; genus VRUE01. The sequence continues at coordinate 6,230 of VRUE01000007.1, forward strand.
TCCCGGCGAAGGGGTGCGGAGTCAAGAGGCCATCGAGATCGGGGGATTCAGGCTCAGGTCCTAAAGCGACGTCTGTGAGCTTGACCCCCGATATGCGAGGTCAAGCTCACAGACCCCCTATAGAGTTGGCAGATGGGCGAACGGCAGCGTGGGCCCGCGGAGGCGCCCAACCCGGGGGAGCCGGCGGTGCCGCGGCCGTCGGCTTCGGTGGTGCTGCTGCGGCGGGGCGGGGAGCATTCGGACCGGGCGCTGGAGGTGCTGCTGCTGCGGCGCAGCAGGGAGTCGTCTTTCATGCCCGGCGTCTGGGTCTTCCCCGGCGGCGCCGTGGATCCCGAGGACGGAGCCGACGAGGCCGGCCACCGGGCCTGCGCGGTGCGTGAGTTGAGCGAGGAGGCCGGGGTCGAGCTGCCCGCCTCCGAGGAGCTGGTCCTCTTCTCCCACTGGATCACGCCGGAGGTGGTCTCGACCCGCTTCGACGCCTGGTTCTTCCTCGCCCTCGCCCCCGCCCACACGCCGCCGCAGCCGGACGGGGTCGAGACCACTGACGCCTCCTGGCTCGAGCCGCGGGCGGCGCTGGACGCGCAGGCGGCGGGCGAGCTGGCGCTCGCCTTCCCGACGGTCAAGCAGCTCGAGTCGCTGCTGCCCTTCCGCACCGCCGCCGAGGCGATCGAGGCCTACCGTGGCCGCGCCGTGGAGCCGGTCCTGCCGAAGGTGATCGGCACCCCGGAGGAGCCTCGGGTCCTCCTTCCCGGAGACCCCGACTACCCCGCCTGAGCTCTTCCCTCTATCCGGTCGGGAAGGGCTCCAGGCCGGCGTGCCAGGGGCCGGCCGGATAGATGTGGATGCCCTCCTCGTCCATCTCGGCGTGGAGGCGCCTGAAGAGCTGGCCGGCGTTGCGCAGCGCCTCTTTCAGCTCCGCCTCGCTGCGCTCGCGCAGCCGCCACTGGAACCAGAGCTGGCGGTCGTTGACGCCGAAGTCGAGCTCGCCCGTCATCGTCGTCGTCCACTCCAGGAAGCCGGGGCTGAACAACTCACGCAGGGCGACCGGGTCGTACTGGCGCGGCACCGTGGCAAGAAAGCGCCGGTTGAAGTCGATCGACTCGAACTCGACCTTGCGGGCGAAGCGCTGGGTCACCACCTCGCGGCCCTCGATCGACTCGACGTTGAAGGCCGGGACGACCTTCGCCAGATCGGGCATGTGCGCCTTGGCGAGGATCGCGGTGGGCAGCACCGCCTTGCCGAAGAGGCCGCCGACCTCCCTCTCGCCGGCATCGCAGGAGGAGCCCCAGAACCCGTCGGCGAGCTGGCCGGTGAGCCGGTTGGCGCCGCCCACGCAGAGCGCCACCGGCCCGTCCTTGGGGTTGATCCCCCCGATCGGCTCGTAGGTGAGCCCGTTGCGCTCGCCGAGCTTGCGGACCGTCTCGACCCAGGCTTGAGCTTCCTGCTTGGCGCCCACGGCGTCGATCCTAAGTGACTAACCCGGTTTGGACGGGGCGGGGTGGCGTTGGTGACTATCACTTAGGATTGCCGCGAGCCCGGTCCGACCAGAGGAGCCGCAATGCCCATCACCCTCATCTTCATCGTAGTCGTCGTCGTAATCGGCGCCCTCTACTACATCGGCAAGCGCAACTCGCTGATCGCCGCCCGCAACCGCGTCGCCGAGGCGTGGAGCGGCATCGACGTGCAGCTGAAGCGGCGGCACGACCTCGTCCCCAACCTGGTCGAGACCGTGAAGGGCTACGCCAAGCACGAGAGCCAGGTCTTCGAGAAGACGGCCAAGGCGCGAGCGGATGCGATGGCCGCCCACAGCGTCGGCGACACCGCCAAGGCCGAGCAGCAGCTGACCGGGGCCCTGACCGACCTGCGCGCCGTCGCCGAGAACTACCCGGAGCTGCGCGCCACCGAGAACTTCCAGCAGCTCAGCCGCAACCTCTCCGAGCTGGAGGACGAGATCCAGGCCTCGCGGCGGATCTACAATTCCAACGTGCAGTCCTACAACACCGACATCCAGCAGTTCCCGGCCTCGATCATCGCCAAGCAGAGCGGCTTCACGGACCGTGAGTTCTTCGAGATCGAGGACGCCTCCCAGCGCGAGCCGGCCTCGGTCAGCTTCGGCGACAACTGAGTTCCCTAGACTTTGGGCGTGACCGCAACCAAGGAAGCCACACTCTGGGTCTGCGAGAGCTGCGGGTTCGTCTACGACCCGGCGATCGGCGATCCCGACGGCGGCATCCCACCCGGAACCGCCTTCGAGGACATCCCCAAAGACTGGTTCTGCCCCGTCTGCGGCGCCAGGATCGCGGACTTCCGCCCGCTCGAGACGGGCGAGGCGAACTGATAGCTGACCGCGTAGTCCTCAGCCGGCCTCGGCGAGACGCTGGGCGACGTAGTCCCAGTTGACGACGTTCCAGAAGGCGTCGATGTAGTCGGGGCGCCGGTTCTGGTACTTCAGGTAGTAGGCGTGCTCCCAGACGTCGCAGCCGAGCAGCGGGACGCTGCCGCCGGAGATCGGCGAGTCCTGGTTCGGCGTGGAGACCACGGCGAGCCCGGAGCCGTCCGTGACGAGCCAGGCCCAGCCGGAGCCGAAACGCGCGATCCCGGCGTTCTTGAACTGATCCTTGAAGGAGTCGAACGAGCCGAACGTCTCGGCGATCCCCGCCGCCAGGTCACCGCCCGGCTCGCCGCCGCCGTCAGGGCCGAGCATCTGCCAGAACAGCGAGTGGTTGTAGTGGCCGCCGGCGTTGTTGCGGACCGGGCCCTGCTTGTCGCCGGGCAGGCTGGAGAGGTTGCGCAGCACGTCCTCGACGTCGCGATCGGCCCACTCGGTCCCCTCCAGGGCGCCGTTCGCTTTGCCGACGTAGGCCTGGTGGTGCTTGTCGTGGTGCACGCGCATCGTCGCCTCGTCGATGTGAGGCTCGAGCGCGTCGTACGCATACGGAAGGTCGGGAACTGAGAAAGCCATCTGGGTCTCCTCCTGGTCGAGTTGGTCGAAATTCGAAGTCGGCTCGGAGCCTAATTTAGCGCGAGACGTACCCGAGATCCGGCGAGCACCAACCGGCGTCAGGCGTCCCCGTGCTCGTGAGCCCCGCCAGGTCAATCCCCGAAGGTGGCGCGCGGGACAGTGTCGGGATCGCCGCCGGTCCAGCTGTTGAACCGGTACCAGGCCGGCTTCGCCTCGCGCCTCTCGGTCAGCAGGCCGGCCGAGTCGCAGAACTGGCAGCCGCCGTCCTGGTCGACCCAGGAGAACCACCAGACGCCGCCCACCCGCCAGGCGCGGCGGTGGTTGGCGAGCATCGCCATCGCCCGGTTCAGTTCCCGGGCCTGCCCCCGCAGGCCCCGCTCCCAGCGCGACTCGCCGCTGTCGGAGCCCCAACCCAGCTCGGTGACGTAGAGCGGCGTGGCGGCGTCGTGGTGGACGCGCATGATGCGGCGCAGGTTGGCGATCTGGGGGCGCATCGCGTCGGCGTCGGCGACGTAGGGGTGCAGGGCCACGCCGTCGAAGTACTTCTTCACCCGGCGCGCCCGGTAGAGGCGGGAGAGGAAGTCCCCGGAGCGCACGTTGGGCGGGACCTGCAGCGGCCGCCCGAAGAGGCCGCCGACGATCGCCTTGGCGCCGGGATCGGCGCGGTGCAGGACGCGCCCGGAGTGGCGGATCAGCCGCGCGAAGCGCTCCGGGTCGGGGCGCCTGGAGAAGGTGACGATGTTCTCCTCGTTCCAGATCTCCCACTGGCGGATCGGCAGAAACGGCAGCTCGGGGTTCTCCTCCCAGAAGGAGCCGCGAGAGCCGTAGCGCGCCACCGCGTCGCGCAGGAACGACGCCCACGCCCAGCGCTGCCAGACGCTCCCGACCGGCTCGTCGAGCGGGCGCGGCGCCACCCAGCCGGGAGATCCCCAGAGGAACGGGAAGACCCTGATCCGGTGCTCAGCGGCGGCGGCGACCGCGTTGTCGAAGGCCGAGAACTCGGGCGTGGAGACGAACCGGCTGTGCGGCTGGACCGAGGACCAGAACAGCGGCAGCCGCACGCTCTTGACGCCGGCCTGCCGCATCAGCTCGAAGTCCGAGTCACCGATCGGGCCCTGCGGAGAGATGCCCACGAAGCCGGGCGGGACGAAGGCGCCGACGGCGGCCGGGGGCAGCGCCAGGAGCGCCAGCGCAGTTGCCAGGAGGGCGAGCCTTCGGGTCATCGCGTCACCTGGGAACCGGCAGCGCCCCGCAAAGTAGCGGCCAGCTCGGAGTCGGGGCGACGTCGCTCGAGGCTCTTAGGACGAGCCTCTGAGATAATCGCCGCCATCGGGGCGTGGCGCAGCCTGGTAGCGCGCACCGTTCGGGTCGGTGAGGCCCCCGGTTCGAATCCGGGCGCCCCGATTAGCTGAGCCCTCACCGCACCGCTTCGATCGCCCGCTCGATCCGACCGAGGCTCGGGCCGTCCTGAAGGGTGCGGGTGCCGCCCGGCCCGCTGACGATCGCCGCCTGGCGGGTGCGGATGCCGAGATTCCGCCCCAGCTCGCCGTAGCCCTCCAGCTTCTCCGCGATCGCCCCGCCGGAGCCGTGCTGGCGGTCGAGGTAGGCCTGCCAGCGGGGCACGTCCAGCTCGCCGGTCGAGCCCGCAAGCGAGGCCGTGAAGTCGCCGTCGATCCCGAACCGCTCCGCCTCGTCCTGGTTGCGGAAGAAGAGGTAGGTGTACTGCCAGCCGTAGCCCTGCCGGGCCGCCGCCTCGGCGCCGAAGAAGCCCAGCTCCAGCGGGTTCGCGCTGACCGAGTAGTGGCGGTAGAGCAGCTTCGCGTCGCCGGGCCGCGCGTAGCCGTCGACCAGGCCGGGGATCGTGGTCAGGAAGTCGTCGCGGCAGCGCACGCACTGCAGGTCGTTGAAGACCTGGACCGCGACCGGGGCGTTGGCGGGGCCGAGCCGGTCGCCGGCCTGCGGCACCCCGCCGAAGATCCGCTGGGCGTCGTTGATCCCGGTGATCCGGACCACCTCCCGGCCCGCCTTCCTGGTCGAGATATCGACCAGGGCGTAGCTGAGGGCGGCGACCGCCAGAGCCAGGGCGAGGATCACCCGGAGCCGGCCCCGGCGGGGGATCGGCGTGGCGGCGGCTGCGAGCATCGAGACATTATCGCGCTCCCTCGGCCGGACGAATCTCCGCAAGATGCGGCCGCTCGTTTGACACGTCCGCCGGCAGGGGTAAACATCTCCTCCTCGACTTCAACTACATGGGAGGTCCGCCTTGGCCAATCACCTCACCCCCTCCGAGCTTGCCGACGAGCTTCAGATAAAGCGGCAGGAGGTGGTCGGCAAGTGCGTGGAGATGGGCGTCCCGATCTTCCACGGCCGCATCGACAAGTCCCTGTTCCAGTCCTCGCTGCGGAGCTCGCCGCCCCACCCGGAGCAGCGGCGCGCTCCCGCCGCCTAGCACTTAACTAGACTTCCCCCGCGATGGGGCGGGGAACCAAATCGACCACCCTCGCGGACCTGCTGCCGCGCGCTGCGCAGATGTACGGAGAGGCGCCCGCGGTTCGCTACAAGGAGGGCGGCAGGTGGGTCGACCGCAGCTTCGACCAGGTGCTCGAGACGGTCCGCTCGCTCTCGCTGGGCCTGGTCGACCTCGGTGTCGCGAAGGGCGACAAGGTCTCGATCCTCGCCAACACCCGACCCGAGTGGACCTACGTCGACTTCGCGGCGCTCTCGGCCGGAGCGGTCGTCGTCCCGGTCTACCAGACCAACTCCCTCGAGGAGTGCCAGTACGTGCTGGAGAACTCCGACGCCAAGGTGGTCGTGGTCGAGGACGACGAGCAGCTGGAGAAGATCCGCGCCGTTCGCGACAAGCTGCCGCTGCTGACGCATGTGGTGCGGATGACCGGGTCGAGCGACGACGCGATCTCCTTCGACGACCTGGCGGCCCGGGGCTCGGCCCGCGACGCCTCGGAGTGGGAGACGCGCTGGAGCGACATCACCCCGGAGGACATCTGCACCTTCATCTACACGTCCGGCACCACCGGCCCGCCGAAGGGCTGCATCATCAGCCACGGCAACTACCGCGCGATGCTCGACATGGTCAACGAGACGAGCGTGATCGAGGACGAAGACGTCACCTACCTCTACCTGCCGCTCGCCCACTCCTTTGCCCTGCTGGTCCAGCTCGGCAGCTTCGACCTCGGCGCCACGCTCGCCTACTGGGAGCGCGACCCGCTGAGGATCCTCTCCAACCTGGCGGAGGTGAGGCCCTCCTACTTCCCGTCGGTGCCGCGCATCTTCGAGAAAATCTACACCGCCGCGACCAGCGGCATGGAGAGAGAGGGCGGCCTGAAAAAGGCGGTCTTCGACTGGTCGATCCGGATCGGCAAGAAGATGCGCGAGGTGGAGTGCTCGGGGCGCAAGCCGGGCTTCCTGCTCCGCAAGCAGTACGAGTTCGCCGACCGGAAAGTGCTCTCGAAGATCCGCGGCCTGTTCGGCGGGCAGCTGCGCCTCGCGATCTCCGGCGCCGCCCCGATCAACCCGGAGATCCTCCGCTTCTTCGACGCCGCCGGGGTGCTGGTGCTGGAGGGCTGGGGGATGACCGAGACCTCCACCGCGGCGACGATCTCCTCTCCCGACGACTTCAAGATCGGCACGATCGGCAAGCCCTTCCCGGGCTGCGAGGTGAAAATCACCGACGACGGCGAGATCCTCGTCAAGGGCCCGAACGTCTTCCAGGGCTACTACAAGAACGAGGAGGCGACCCGGGAGGCGATCGTCGACGGCTGGCTCCGCACCGGCGACATCGGCGAGATGGACGCAGACGGCTTCATCACGATCACCGGCCGTAAGAAGGACATCATCATCACCGCGGGGGGCAAGAACATCACCCCCGCCAACCCGGAGAACGACATCAAGCAGCACCCGCTCGTCTCCCAGTGCGTCGTAGTCGGCGACCGCCACCCCTACCTGGTGGCGTTGGTCACGCTCGACCCCGAGGAGGTGGTCGCCCACGCCAAAGAGCACGGCCTTCCCGAGGACCCCGAGCAGCTCGCCTCCAACGAGGAGATCCGCAAAGCGGTGGAGGACCACGTGGCGAAGATCAACGAGAAGTTCGCCCGGGTCGAGCAGATCAAGAAGATCGCGATCCTGCCGCACGACCTCTCCCAGGAGAGCGGCGAGCTGACCCCGACGCTGAAGGTGAAGCGCGCTGTGGTCGCCGAGAAGTACGAGTCGGAGATCGAGAAGCTCTACGCGAGCTGAGCGGCGCCGGCGAGGCTAGGAAGCCTCGCCGGACTGGCGCAGCAGGACCGAGGTGGCCTGCTCGAGGACGCGCTGCCAGGCGGAGGACTGCTCCGGCTCTTCCTCGGCGACCCGCTCGACCACGCGGCGAACACGGCGGCCGGAGATCTCGAGGCCGTGGCGCTCGGCGATCTCCCTGTAGCGGTCGTAGTCCCGGGCGAGAGCGGCGGTGACGGATTCAAACCCGTGCCGGGCGATCTTCAGGCGCCGCGAGTAGTCCATGATCGGCGTGCCGAACATCAGCTCGTCGTTGGGCTCGGGCTCTACCAGCACGATGTCGACGCCCGGGTACCTCTCCTGCCACTGCTCGACCGCCTGGTGCAGGCGGGCGTGGGCGATCAGCCGGAAGGTCTGGTTGGCGATCGCCGGCAGACCCATGTCGGAGACCCGCCGCACCCGGTTGCCGAAGACGGTCGGGATCGTCTTCTCGAAGTCGTTCACGAACGGGACGAGCGGGTTGACGACGAAGATGAGCTTCGCCCCCTTCTCGACCGCGATGTCGACGTTGGTGGTCGAGCGGACGCCGCCGTCGATCAGCTGGCGGCCTTTCAGCTCGACCGGCTTGTAGACGATCGGCAGCGCGGTCGAGCACTGGATCGCCTTGGAGATCGGCACGTCGGACCAGCGCCCCTCACCGAAGACGATCCGCTCGCAGGTGTCGAGGTCGGTGGCCGTGATGTACAGCTCGGGGTCGAGCCGGCGGAAGTCGTTGACGCGGCCGGCGTCGGAGAGCACCGTCTCGACGTACTCGCCGATCCCGGCGCCCGAGTAGAGGCCGGCCGGCAGGGCCTCGGCGAGGCCGACGCCGATGTCGATCGCCGAGAACTCCCCCATCCGCACCAGGTTGCGCACCAGCTCCGCGGTGCGCAGCGGCAGCAGCGCGGCCTTCTGCAGAAAGCCGAGGTAGTTGGGCTTCAGCATCTTGCCGAGGTCGAGGTCCTCGATCTCCGCTGGGACCTGCTCGTCGAGCACCTGCATCATCTCGTCGGGGGTGATGCCGTTGGCGAGCATCCCGGCGACGAAGGAGCCGGTGCTGGTGCCGACGTAGATGTCGAAGTTGTTCACGGTGCTGTTGACCGCGAGGAGATCGAGGGCGCGAAGGGCGCCGATCTCATAGACCCCGCCGGTGAAGCCGCCGCCGCCGAGGACGAGGGCGGTCTTCGAGGGGCGTTTGCGGGCGCGGCGGCGTCGCGGCTGGGACTCGATGTCCACAACTTTGCCCATCAACATGGATTATCCCAGGGGATGAGGCAGACCCCGGCCCGATTCGCCGCGATCCTCGCGCTGAGCGCGTTTCTGCTGCTCCCTGCGGCCGCGGACGCCGCCTCCCGCGGCCAGCTCTGCCGCGAGCTGCGGGAGCGGCTGGCGCACGGCGGCGGGCCGGCGAGCGGGCTGTTTGCGATCGACGCCGGCAGCGGCCGCGTCCTCTGCCGGCGGGCAGCGCAGAGGCGGCGGCCGCTCGCCTCGAACATGAAGCTGTTCACGACGGCGACGGCGCTGGCCCGGTTCGGCCCGGATGCGCGGATTCCCACCCGGGTGCTCAGCTCCGGCAGGCTGGACCGGCGCGGAGTGCTGCACGGCAGCCTCTACCTGAAGGGGGGCGGCGACCCGGCGCTGGGGACACCGGCTTTCTACAACCGCTTCCTCGACGGTCTCGGCACGAACCTGTTCGCGCTGAAGCGGCAGATCCGCGCCGTCGGCATCCGCGCCGTGACCGGCAGGCTCTACGCGGACGACACCGTCTTCGACCGCCGGCGCGGCGTCGCCGACTCCGGCTACGCGACCAGCTCCTACATCGGGCCGCTCTCCGGCCTCTCCCTCAACTCCGGCTACAGCAGCTCCAGCGGTCGCAGCTTCGCCTCCGACCCTGCCAAGGTCGCCGCCCGCAAGCTGGCGCGGGCGCTCCGCCGGGCCGGTGTCGCCGTGCGGGCGAGGGTGGCGCTGGGCGTGGCGCCGCCGGGCAGCGAGCGGATCGCCACCGTCCGCTCTCCGGTCATCAGCCGGCTCGCCGAGGCGACCAACGTCCCCTCCAACAACTTCTACGCCGAGACGCTGCTGAAGCTGATCGGAGCGCGGTTCGGGACCACCGGCAGCAGCCGGGCGGGGGCCGCCGTGGTTGCGCAGTTCGCGCGGCGCCACAACTCCAGGGTCCGGGCGATCGACGGCTCCGGCCTGACCCGCTCCAACCGCGCCTCGCCGGCCCGGGTCGTCCGCTTCCTGCAGTCGGTGCGCGACGACGAGATCGGCGACGACTTCATCCAGTCGCTCGCCCTGACCGGCCGCGAGGGTACCGTCGCCTCGCGGATGCGCGGCACTGCGGCGGAGGGCCGCTGCCGGGCCAAGACCGGCACCCTGACTGGGGTCAGCAACCTCTCCGGCTATTGCTTCAACCGCAGCGGCCGGATCGCGATCTTCTCGATCCTGATGGCGGGCGTCCGCGACCTCAGCATCGCTCACCGCGAACAGGACCGCATCGCCGCCGCGATCGCCTCCTACTGACAACGCTGCGCAGGCAGCATGCGGCGATTGTGGCAACGGCGGTGCGGGGTACCTCCCGAACGGGCGGATACTCAAAATGCCGGCCTAGCTAGGCCGGCATTTGTCCGGGCGGGAGGTACCCCGCGCCGCCGCTACCGCCCATCGAGCAGCTTCTGCAGACCGGCCTCGTCGAGGACCTCGGTGCCCAGCTCCTCGGCCTTGGCCAGCTTCGCGCCGGGGCTCTCGCCGGCGACCACGTAGTCGGTCTTCTTCGAAACTGAGTTGACGACCTTGCCGCCGGCCGCCTTGATCGCCGCGGCGGCCTCGTCGCGGGTGAGGTTGGGGAGGGTGCCGGTGAGGACGAGGGCCCTGCCCTCCAGCGCGCCGGCGGCGGCGCGCTGTTCGGAGCGGTCCTGCTCCAGCCGCAGGCCCTTGACGCGCAGCCTCTCGATCAGCTCCCGGGTGCGCTCGTCGGCGAGCGACTCGGCGATCTGCACCGCCATGATCGGGCCCACTCCCTCCACCCCCTCGATCCGCTCGGGGTCGGCGACGCGCAGCGCCTCGATCGAGCCGAAGTGGTCGGCCAGCGCCTCCGCCGTCACCTGGCCGACCCGGGGCAGGCCGAGCGCGTAGAGGACGCGCTCGAAGGGGCGGGAGCGGGAGGCCTCGATCGCCGTCAGCAGGTTCCGTGCCGACACCTCGCCGAATCTCTCCAGCTCGACCAGCTGCTCCTCGCGCAGCTCGTAGATGCCGGCGACGTCCTCGATCAGGCCTTCCTCGAGGAAGAGCAGCGCCTGCCTCTCGCCCAGCCCGTCGATGTCCATCGCCCCCTTGCTGACGAAGTGCTTGACGTGCTGGAAGGACTGCCCGGGGCAGCCGGCCCTGTTGGGGCAGATCGTGAAGACGGCGCCCTCGGGCTTGACCGTCGGCGTGCCGCAGGCCGGGCACTTCCTCGGCGGCTTCGGACGCCGCGTCCCCTTCTTGCGGCGCTGCACCAGCGACGCGACGACCTGCGGGATCACGTCGCCGGCCCGCACCACGATCACCTCGTCCCCCACCCGCACATCCTTGCGGGCCAGGTCCTCCTCGTTGTGGAGGGTCGCGGTGGAGACCGTGACGCCGCCGACGTGGACCGGCTCCAGCATCGCGAAGGGCACCAGGTGCCCGGTGCGGCCGACGTTCCAGACGACCTTGCGCAGCTTCGTCGTCGCCGTGGTCGGTGCGAACTTCCAGGCGATCGCCCAGCGCGGCTCGCGGCCGGCCACGCCCAGCTCCCGCCACAGCGCTCGCTCGTCGACCTTGACCACCACCCCGTCGATCTCGTAGTCGAGCTCCTCGCGCCGCTCCTCCCACCAGCGGCAGCGCTCCACCACGGCCTCGATGCCGTCGTGGCGGTCGGTGTCGGGGTTGACCTTGAAGCCGCGCCCGGCCAGCCACTCGACCTCCTCGGTGTGGGTGGCCGGGTCGAGGCCGCGGCTGACGCTGAGCCCATAGCACCAGATCGAGAGGGGGCGCTCGGCGGCGATCGCCGGGTCGAGCTGGCGGATCGAGCCGGCGGCCGCGTTGCGCGGGTTGGCGAAGGCGGGCTCGCCGGCCTCGGCGCGGCGCTCGTTCAGCGCTTTGAAGTCGGCGATCGGCAGGTAGACCTCGCCCCGCACCTCGACCAGCGGCGGAGCGTCGTCGATCCGCAGCGGGATCGCCCCGATCGTCCGCAGGTTCTGGGTCACGTCCTCCCCCACCCGGCCGTCGCCACGGGTCGCGCCGCGGACCAGGACGCCGTCCTCGTAGGTGAGCGAGATCGCCAGCCCGTCGATCTTCGGCTCGGTCGTGTAGCTGAACTCCGCGGCGCTGATGTCGAGTCGTTTCAGGTGGTTGCGCAGTCGCGTCTCCCAGTCGCGCAGCTCCTCCTCGTCGCGGGCGTTGGCAAGGGAGAGCATCGCCGCGGCGTGCTCGACCCGCTGGAAGCGGTCGAGCGGCGGCGCCCCGACCCGCTGGGTGGGGGAGTCGGGGGTGCGCAGCTCGGGATGCTCGGCCTCGATCGCCCGTAGCTCGTCGAGCAGCGCGTCGTAGGCGTCGTCGGCGATCAGCGGGTCGTCGAGGACGTAGTAGCGGTGGTTGTGGCGCTCCAGCTCGCGCCGCAGCTCGGTGGCCCGCTCGGCCGTGCCGGCGCTCACACCGAGGCGGCGCTTGCGCTTGTCGCCAGCATCTCCTCGAAGCCCCACTTGCGCAGCCGCGCCAGCCCGCCGTGGTCGGTGAGGTCGAAGTGGATCGGCGTCACCGAGATCCGGCCCTGCGCAACCGCGGAGAGGTCCGTACCCTCCTCGTCTTCGAAGGAGGGCTCGAAGCCGTAGATCTTGTAGCGGCGCCTGCCGCTCTCCGGATCCTCCCCGACCAGCTTCAGCTCGTCGTTGTAGAGGCGCTTGCCGAGCTTCGTCACCTCGATCCCGTCCGGCTCGCCGGCGGGGCAGTTGACGTTGATCAGCGTCTCCGGGGGCATCGGCTCGCTGGCCAGGCGGCGGACCAGCTCGGCGGCGAAGGGCGCCACGCAGCCGAACTCGAAGCGGCCGCTGACGTAGCCCATGCCGCCGCCCGAGGACTGCTGGGAGACCGCCACCGCCGGGATGCCGAGCACGATCCCCTCGAAGGCCGCGGCAACCGTGCCCGAGTAGGTGATGTCGTCGCCGAGGTTGGAGCCGTGGTTGATGCCGGAGACGATCAGGTCCGGGCGGCTGCCGAGCAGCCCGAGGTCGGCGAAGCGCACGCAGTCGACCGGCGTGCCGTCGGTGGCGAAGCCGCGGTCGCCGTCGCCGAACTCGACCTCCTCGACGGTGAGCGGCGAGCGGGTCGTGATGCTGCGCGCGGTGGCGCTGCGGTTGGAGTCCGGTGCGATCACGTCGACCGAGACTCCGTCCAGCTCACGCAGCGCCCGCCGCGCCGCCTGCAAGCCGGGGGCGGATATCCCGTCGTCGTTGGTCAGCAGGACCCTCACCGGCTCGATTCTACGGACGGCTATCTCGGCAAGTGGCTATCCGAAAACCCGCGTGTGTGGCTGGCGAGCGCCGGACCAAGCGGGGCAAGGACGCAGGAAGGCCGAATAGCAGCGCTATTTGGCCGACTGAGGACGTAGCCCCGCGCAGCGTCCGCCGCCGCCGGGCGCGTGCGGGGGTTTTCGGATAGTCACTAATAGTGCTTTGGTAGGTGTCACTGGTCCGGTCGTAGCGGGTGGAGGGCGAGATGGTTGAGCTCGACGGGCTGTTGGCAGGTTTGGCAGCGGCCGGCCCAGCACTTGAAGATCGGCTGCAGCAGCAGCGCGGCCTTCGGCAGTGTCAGACCGGCCGCCGGGCTTTTGGGTCAAGCCGCTCCAGCGTGAGGAAGCCATGAGCGGCGCTGACCAGCGCGGTGTGGTGGTGCCAGCCGAGGTAGGAGCGGCCCTCGTAGTGGTCGAGGCCGAGCTCGCCCTTGAGCTGGCGGTAGTCGAGCTCGACCTTCCAGCGCAGTCGCGCCAGTCGGGCGAGTCGCTCGGGCTCGGTGTCGGCGGGCAGGTTGGAGAGCCAGTAGTCGGTGGGGGCCTCCTCGCCCTCGGGCCACTCGGCGATCAGCCACTCCTCCCTGGGCTCTTGCGTCGCTCCGTTTTGCCAGCGTTTCAGGGTACGGACCCGCGCGAAGGCGAACCGCGAGCTGACGGGCTCGCCTTCGGGGCCGTCGCGAAACGTGAGGGCCTGCCACTCATCGGGACCCAGGCCACTGATCAGCGCACCGATCTGTTGCGGCTCGCGGTCGGGGCGCAACCGGCTACGCGAGCGGCCCGTCTTGCCCTTGCGCTCGGGTACCTCGAAGACCGTCTCGGGCGCGAAGGCGGTCGTCTTGGGACCGACCGAGAACACGTACTCGATCCCGCCCTCATCGAGCCGTTCGCGCAGCTTGCTGTCATCGCCGTAGGCCTGATCGCCCAGCACCGGCGCGGCGGGGATCTCCCAATCGGCGCCGCGCTCGATCAACTCGGCCCCAAGCTCGGGCTTGGTCTTGAAGACAACCTCCTCGGGGATCTTCGCCTTGCGCCGCCGCTCGGGGTCCTCGCACCACTCCTCGGGCAGGTAAAGCGCCCAGCCCAGCGGGACCGTGGCCTTGGCGCCGACCGCGTGCACCGAGACCCCGACCTGGCAGTTGCCGATCTTGCCGAGCGTGCCCGAGTACTGGCGCTTTACGCCCGGGGAGCGCTTTCCGTCCTTGGGGAAGCCGGTGTCGTCGATCACCCAGGCCTGCACGCCGATCTCGGGGGCAACACGCTCGGCGACGGCACGCAGCACCTGCGCCGGGTCCCACGGGCTCACCGCGAGGAAGTTCTGCAGGCTCTCGTAGTCCCCCTCCCCGCCGAGCCGCGCGACCATCGGCTCAAGGGACTTGCGGGGGCCCTGCTCGATCAACCCACGCAGGTACACCCCGCCGTTTTGGAGCTGCACCGGGCGGTTCACCGCCTCCGACAGCACCTCGGAGGCGAACGCCTCAAGGCGCTCTCGCACCGCCGAGGGCCCGTCCACATCCACATCCACTGCCGCCATCACCGCCATGATCCCTCCCTGCGTCGACAACCCGGATGCAGAGAGGTTTCGCCGGCCGGCTTGCGAACCCTACGACAGAGCTACCAAAGCACTACTAAGTCAGTCGTAAGCGACCGACTCCAGGTAGAGGCCGTGGGGTGGGGCCGTGTCTCCGGCCTCCGTCCGAGAAGCGCCATGCAGCAGGCCTGCGAAATTGCCGCCGGAGCGGCGTCCGCTTGCGACCTCGAGCATCGTGCCGACCAGGGCGCGGACCATGCTGCGCATGAAGGCGTCGGCGGTCACGCGGAAGGCGAGGATCTCCCCCCGGTCCTCCCACTCGGCGCGCAGGATGTCCCGCTCGAAGCGGACGTGGTCGGTCTGGGTCGGGGTGAAGGCGGTGAAGTCGTGGGTGCCGGGAAGGGCGGCGGCGCAGGCGTCGAGAGATTCGCGGTCAAACCGATGCGGCCACCAGAGGGCGCGGCCCTGCTCGAAGGGGCTGGGCGAGGGGCAGGCGAGGATCCGGTAGCGATAGGTGCGGGACCTGGCGTCGCGCCGCGCGTCGAATCCATCCTCAACCATCGCCGCCTTGGTGACAGCGATGTCGCGCGGCCCGACCCCGTTCAGCCGCCGCGCCAGGTCGTCCGGAATCTCCTCCTCGCAGGCGAAGCTGGCCACCTGCCCCAGCGCGTGCACCCCGGCATCGGTGCGCCCAGCCACCGCCAGCTGCGTTTCCTCCCGCAACACGGTCGCCAGCGCCGCCTCCAGCTCCCCCTGCACGGTCCGCAGCCCCGGCTGCGCCGCCCAACCCCGGAACCCGGTCCCGTCGTATTCGATGTCCAGCCGAACGGCCCTCACCGCGAGCAGTATGCAGCGGCCGTGACGGAGGCGTGGAGCACCCTCCCGAACGGGCGGATACGTGGAGTTCGTCGCCTACGACCGAGAGGGGAGGAAGGCCACCCTCCCGAACGGGCGGATACGTGGAGTTCGTCGCCTACGACCGAGAGGGGAGGGAGGGCACCCTCCCGAACGGGCGGATACGTGGAGTTCGTCGCCTACGACCGAGAGGGGAGGGAGGGCACCCTCCCGAACGGG
>VRUE01000007.1:21692-49850 GCA_019456285.1 Solirubrobacterales bacterium
CGGATACTCAGAGCGGGCGAAGCCCGCGAGTCCGGGCGGGAGGGTGCCCTTCCTCCCCCACCTACGTTCTAAGTCGCTAAACCAGCTCGAGGTAGACCATCTCGGTCGAGTCCGAGCGCCGCGGCCCGAGCTTGACGATCCGCGTGTAGCCGCCGGGGCGCTGCTCGTAGCGGGGCGCCACCTCCTCGAACAGCTTGTGCACGATGAACTTGTCGTTGCGCAGCGTCGCCAGCGCCTGGCGACGGGCGTGCAGATCGCCCCGCTTGGCGAGCGTGATCAGCTGCTCGACCTCGGGCTTGACCGCCTTCGCCTTCGCCTGGCTGGTCTTGATCCGCTCGTGCTCGATCAGCTGCTTCGAGAGGTTCGAGAGCAGCGCCTCCCGATGCGACGCATCGCGGCTCAGCTTGTTGCGCTTCTTGCGGTGACGCATCGGCTTCCTCTGCTCCGGTCTTCCCGCTTCCTCAGTCTCGGTGCAGGTCGAGGCCGCGGGAATGGAGGGTCTCGATCACTTCCTCGATCGATTTCTGGCCGAAGTTGGGGATCGCGTTCAGTTCCAC
Source organism: Solirubrobacterales bacterium (assembly GCA_019456285.1). Taxonomy (GTDB): domain Bacteria; phylum Actinomycetota; class Thermoleophilia; order Solirubrobacterales; family 70-9; genus VRUE01. The sequence goes on from VRUE01000007.1 coordinate 22,250, forward strand.
GTACGACTTTCGAACCAGGTCGCCGACCGTCTGGACGCCCGCCCGCTTCAGGCAGTTGTAGGAGCGCACCCCCAGCTCCAGCTCCTCGATCAGGATCTCGTCGAGCCCGTTGCCGGCGGCGACGCCGGAGCCGGGGCCGGGGCCGGGGCCGGGGCCGGGCATCGAGTCGGGCGGCAGTGTCGTGGCCGGCTCGCGAGCCGTCAGCTCCTCCACCCGGTCGGCGTCGGTGAAGATTGCCAGGCTCTCGATCAGGATCTCGGCTGCCTCGCGCAGCGCCGCGGCCGGCTCGATCGAGCCGTCGGTCTCGAGGTCGAGGGCCAGTTTGTCGAAGTCGGTCCGCTGGCCGACCCGGGCCGTGGCGACCGAGTAGGAGGCGCGACGGATCGGCGAGAAGATCGAGTCGATCGGGATCACGCCGATCGGCTGCTCGTCGGACTTGTTCTCCTCGGCCGGCGAGTAGCCGCGGCCGCGGCCGATCGTCAGGTAGACCTCGAGCTTGGTTTTTTTCTCGAGCGTCGCGATCAGGGCGTCCGGGTTGAGGATCTCCACGCCGGAGGGCAGGTCGATGTCCTTGGCCCTGACCTCGCCGGGGCCGGTGGCGACCAGCGGCGCTTCCACCTCGTCGGCGTCGGTGTGCATGCGGGTGACGAGGTCCTTCAGGTTGAGGACGATGTCGGTGACGTCCTCCTTGACGCCGGGCACGTTCGAGAACTCGTGCGCGACGCCCTCGATGCGGACGCTGGTGATTGCGGCGCCGCCCAGCGAGGAGAGCAGGACCCGCCGGAGGCTGTTGCCGAAGGTGTAGCCGAAGCCCTTGTCGAGGGGCTCGATGGTGAAGGTGCCGCAGCGGTCGTCCACCTTCTCTGAGGTGATGCGGGGGATCTGGAAGTCAGTGGTCATCGGTTCCTTGCGTATGCGTGTTCAGAATGGGCCCGGACTACTTGGAGTACAGCTCGACGATCAGCTGCTCCTGAACCGGCGCCGAGATCTCTGCGCGCTCGGGGTAGCGCAGGACCTTGGCGGTGAGGGCGTCGTGATCGGCCTGCAACCAGGCCGGCACGGTCGAGACAAGCTCCGTCGCCTTGCGAATCGTGTCGGTGGCGGCCGAGCTCGGCTTGATCAAGATGACGTCCTCGGGACGGACTTGGTAAGAGGGGATGTCCACACGACGGCCGTTCACCATCCAGTGCCCGTGGCTGACGAGCTGGCGGGCCTGGCGCCGTGAGGCGGCGAACCCGAGCCGCACCAGGACGTTGTCGAGGCGCGACTCCAGCAGCCGGAGCAGGTTCTCGCCGGTGACGCCCTCCTGACGAGAGGCCTTGTCGTAGTAGGCGCGAAACTGGCTCTCGAGCACCTGGTAGTAGCGGCGCGTCTTCTGCTTCTCGCGAAGCTGTACCCGGTACTCGGACTGGCGCATGCGGCCGCGACCGTGCTCGCCCGGAGGGTAAGAGCGGCGCTCGACCCCGCACTTGTCGGTGAAGCAGCGCTCGCCCTTGAGGAAGAGCTTCTGCCCCTCGCGGCGGCACTGCTTGCACTGAGGGGAGGTGTCGCGGGCCATTAAACTCTCCTCCGCTTCTTCGGGCGGCAGCCGTTGTGGGCCTGCGGCGAGACGTCCTTGACGGTGGTGACGTCGAGGCCGGCCGCCTGCAGCGAGCGGATCGCGGTCTCGCGCCCGGAGCCGGCGCCCTTGGCGAACACCTCGACCTTCTCGAGGCCGTGCTCCATGCCCTTCTTGGCGGCGGCGTCGGCGGTCACCTGAGCAGCGAACGGAGTCGACTTGCGCGAGCCTTTGAAGCCGGCCGAGCCGGCGGACTCCCAGGCGATCACGTTGCCCTCGGTGTCGGTCAGGGTGACGATCGTGTTGTTGAAGGAAGTCTTGATGTGCGCCTGCCCGTAGGTGACGTTCTTCTTGACGCGGCGCCGTGCACGCCCCTTCGCGGGTTTCTTGGCTGCGGCCACTGGGCCTCTCCTATCTCGGCGTCGGCGCCTTGCGCTTGCCGGAGACGCTCATCCGGCGCGGGCCCTTGCGGCCGCGCGCGTTGGTCTTCGTCCGCTGGCCCCGGACCGGGAGGCCGCGGCGGTGCCGCAGACCCCGGTAGGAGCCGATCTCCATCAGGCGTTTGACGTCCTGGGAGCGCTCGCGCCTCAGGTCGCCCTCGACCTCCCGCTGCTCCACCGCCTCGCGCAGCTGCACGATCTCGTTCTCGGTCAGGTCTTTGACCAGGGTGTTCGGGTCGATCTTGGTCTGCGCCAGGATCTTCCGCGCCATGGAGTGCCCGATGCCGAAGACGTACGTGAGCCCGACTTCGACCCGTTTGCCGACTGGGATGTTGACCCCCGCGATGCGTGCCATCTTCGCGCCGCGCCCTACCCCTGCCGCTGCTTGTGGCGCGGGTTCTGGCAGATCACGAGGACCGCGCCGTTGCGGCGGATGATCTTGCACTTCTCGCACATCGGCTTGACGGAAGCTCGAACCTTCATCGCTCCGGATTCGTATCGAAAACAGGACGCCGGTACGCCCCAGGAGTCGGGCGCGCGGCACGATCAACGGCCCTCTGGGCCGACCGGGAAAGATAACAGGGGCCGGGCGCCGGCGGCCTAGTGACTATCCGAAAACCCCCGCGCACGCCCGGCGGCGGCGGACACGGCGCGGATGCGTCGTCCTCAGTCGGCCGAATAGCGCACGACTATTCGGCCTCCCTGCGTCCTCGCCCCGCTTGGTCCGGCGCTCGCCAGCCACACACGCGGGTTTTCGGATAGTCACTTAGTCCTCTTCGTGCCAGGGGGTGAGGATGCGGGGGCCGTCCGCTGCGATGGCGACGGTGAACTCGAAGTGGGCCGCCAGCGAGCCGTCCTGAGAGTAGACGGCCCAGCCGTCGTCGCCCGTCCGCACCAGCGGCCCGCCGACGTTGACCATCGGCTCGATCGCCAGCACCGTGCCCTCCTCCAGCAGCGGGCCGCGGCCCGGCTCACCGAAGTTGGGGACCTGCGGGTCCTCATGCATGTTGCGGCCGATCCCGTGGCCGACCAGGGTGCGGATGATCGAGAGGCCCTCGATCTCCACCGTCCGCTGGATCGCCGCGGAGATGTCGCCGAGGTGGTTGCCCGGCTGCATCTGCTCGATGCCGGCGAACAGCGCGGCCCTGGTCACGTCGAGGAGCTTGCGCGCCTCGGGGCCGATCGGGCCGATCGGGAATGTGCGGGCGGCGTCCGCCACCCAGCCGTCCCTGATCACGCCGATGTCGACCGAGAGCACGTCGCCGCGCTTCAGCTCATAGGGGCCGGGGATTCCGTGGACGACCATCGAGTTGGGCGAGGCGCAGATCGAGCCGGGGAATCCCCGATAGCCCCTGAAGGCGGGCTCGGCGCTCTGGGAGCGGATGAACTTCTGGGCCGCCGAGTTGAGTTCCTCCGTCGTCACTCCGGGCCGGGCCTTGGCGGCGAGGATCTGCAGGCATCGGGTCAGGACCTCGCCTGCCGCCGCCATCTTCTCGATCTGCTCCGGGCTCTTCTTGACGATCATCCGGTACACGCTAGGCGGCCACTAGTGGCTCGTCCGGTAAGTCCGGTGCTGGGATTTGCTGGACGGGCCACTAGATTGCCTCGTCGGCTTCCAGTCTCAGCGTCACCAGGGTCCTGCGGATCCGCTCGGCCACCTCGTCCGGCGTCGCGGCGCCGTCGATTCGCCGCAGCAGGCTGTGCCCGTCGTAGTAGCCGACCAGGGGCTCAGTCTTGTCGTGGTACTGGTCGAGGCGGTGGCGGACCACCTCGGGCTTGTCGTCGTCGCGGACGACTAGGGCGCTGCCATCGACGTCGCAGACGCCGTCCCGCTCCGGCGGGTTGAAATCGACCTGGAAGACGTGGCCGTTCTCGACGCAGGTGCGCCTGCCGCCCAGCCTCCGCACCGCCTCGTCGTCGCTGACGTCGATCAGCAGCACGGCGGTCAGCCCCCTGCCCAGCTCGGACAGCCTGCCCTCGAGCGCTTCCGCCTGCGGCTCGGTGCGGGGAAACCCGTCGAGGATGAACCCGTCGGCCGCCTCCGTGGAGTCGACTCGCTCGCCGATCACCCCGACGATCACGTCGTCGGGGACGAGGTCGCCGCGATCCATGTGCTCCCTGGCGGCGCGGCCCAGCTCGGTCGCCTCGCGGACCGCCGCCCGCAGGATGTCCCCTGTTGCGTAATACGGCAACCGAAGGTCTTCCTGCAACCGCTCCCCCTGGGTGCCCTTCCCACTGCCGGGAGGGCCGAGAAGTACGAGATTGAGTTCAGTCATGGCCATTGGGAAGGTTATGTATTGAATGGGGTCTTCCGCATTCCGAAACCGAAGACCCTGGATGGTCGACCCCTCCCCGCGTGTGCGCGGGGGCGCGGCTGACCGAGCAGATCAAGGACGCAGGGCGCAGCCTTTGGTGGTGCCAAAGGCAAGCCCGAGGACACCGAGATGCGACGTGTCAGACGCGTCATCCGTGCGCGCGCGGGCGGGGGGTCGCCCGTCTAATGCGCCGGTTTGCAGCGTCCTCGATCAGGCCAAACCTAACTTATTTCAAGAAGCCCTCGTAGTTGCGCATCATCAACTGCGCCTCGAGCTGCTTGACCGTGTCCAACGCTACTCCGATCACGATCAGGATCGAAGTGCCGCCAAAGAAGAAGTTGGCCGAGGTCTGGCTGATCAGGATCGTCGGCAGCGCCGCCACCGCCCCCAGGTAGAGAGCGCCGGGGAAGGTCAGCCGCGAGAGGATGCGGTCGAGGTACTCGGCGGTCGGCCGGCCCGGCCTCACCCCGGGGATGAAGCCGCCGTACTTCTTCAGGTTGTCGGCCTGGTCCACCGGGTTGAAGGTGACCGCCGTGTAGAAGTAGGTGAAGACGATGATGAAGAACACCTCGCCGGCGACAAACGCCCACCCTTCGGGGTTGAAGAAGGCGGCGAAGTCGAGTGCGACGGGCGTGTTCAAGAGCTGGCCGATCGTCGGCGGGAAGGCCATGATCGAGGCGGCGAAGATGACCGGGATGACGCCGGCCATGTTGACCCGCAGCGGCAGGTAGGTGGAGCCGCCGGTTGTCATCTTGCGCCCGACCACGCGCTTCGCGTACTGGACCGGGATCCGGCGCTGCCCCTCCTGGACGAAGACGATCGCGACGATCACCGCCAGGGCGACAAAGGGCATCATCACGACGAAGACCTGGTCCGGGCTGGTCCACCACGCCTGGATCCCCTGCGGCAGCCCGGAGATGATCGAGGCGAAGATCAACAGCGAGATGCCGTTGCCTATCCCCCGCTGGGTGATCAGCTCGCCCATCCACATCAGCAGCGTGCAGCCGGTTGTCAGGCAGGTGACGATCAGGAAGAGCTTGGCGCCGGTGAGGTTGCCGACGACGCTGCTTCCGGCCTGGTTCCCGAAGGACTGGAAGAGGAAGACGTAGCCGAACGACTGACCGAAGGCGAGCCCGATGGTGAGGTAGCGCGTGTACTGGGTGATCTTCTGCTGGCCGACCTCGCCTTCTTTCTGCAGTTTCTCCAGCGACGGCACGACCACGGTCAGAAGCTGCAGAATGATCGAGGCAGTGATGTAGGGCATGATCCCCAGCGCGAAGAGCGAGAGGCGCGAGAGGCTGCCGCCCGAGAAGAGGTTGAGGAAGCCGAGGATGTTGGAGCCGGAGAAGTTGTCCTGGATGTCTTTGACCGCGTCGACGTTGACTCCGGGCGCGGGGATGTAGGCGCCGAGCCGGTAGAGCAGCAGCATCGCCGCAGTGAAGGCGAGCTTCTTGCGAATGTCGGCGACGCTAAAAGCGTTTGCAATAGTCCGGAGCATTACGGCTCCAGAGTGTGGCAGGATCCGCCGGCCGCCTCGATCTTCTCCTTGGCGGCAGCGCTGAAGGCGTGCGCGTGGACGGTCAGCTTGGTCGAGATCTCGCCGCGGGCGAGGATCTTCACCGGCTCGGAGCGCTTCGCCAGACCCTTCTCCTTCAGCGCCTCGGGCGTCACCTCGGCGCCGGCGTCGAAGCGCTCCTCCAGCACGGCGACGTTGACCGGCTGCGTCTTCGTCCGGAAGCTCTCGAACGGCATTGACTTCTTCATGTGCGGGCCGCGAAGCTTGCGCATCCGCATGTGGATCGGGTTCTGCCCGCCCTCGTAGCCGGCCTTGCGCTTGGCGCCGGAGCGCGATCCGGCTCCTTTGTGACCGCGGCCCGAGGTCTTGCCGAGACCGCTGCCCTCGCCGCGGCCGAGCCGCTTGCGCGGCCGGCGCGAGCCGGGCTTCGGCGCCAGGTTGTGCAGCCCGATCTCCTCCGAGCGGGGCGTCTCAGCCATCAGGACTTCACCTCGACCAGATGGGAGACGACGCGCAGCTGCCCCTGCAGCTGCGGAGAATCCTTGCGCTCGACCGTCTTGCCGATGCGGCCGAGCCCCAGCGCCTGGAGCGTCGCCCGCTGACTCGGGTTGGTCCCGTTCGCGGACTTCACCTGCCGAATCTCCACGCCGCTCACGACCGCTCCCCCTCAACGGGTGGAGCGGTCGCCTCCTGCGCCGGCGACTCCCCAGCTCCCCCCTCCCCGCCGGGGGCGCCTTCCTCAGGCGTCGGGGCCGCTTCTTCTCCAGACGCCTCTTCCGCGGGTGGTGTGGGGGAAGGGGTGTCCTCCCCCGCGACAGGACCCGCGGGCGAGCCGTTGGTGGTGATCCCCAAGACCTGCGCGACCGTGAGCCCCCGCAGCTCCGCCACCTCCTCCGGCCGCCGCAGCCGGATCAGGCCGTCCATCGTCGCCTTCACGAGGTTGATCGGGTTCTGGGTGCCGATGCTCTTGGTCAACACGTCGCGGACGCCGCCCAGCTCGAGCACGGCGCGGACGCCGCCGCCGGCGATCACCCCGGTACCGGGGCTGGCCGGGCGCAGGACGACGTGCCCGGCCCCGAAGCGGCCGATGATCTTGTGGGTGATCGTCTGCCCGTATTTGGGCACGCGGATCAAGTTCTTGCGAGCGTTCTCGACGCCCTTCTGGATCGCCAGCGGGACCTCGCGCGCCTTGCCGTAGCCGATCCCGACCACGCCCTCCTCGTCGCCCACCGCGACCAGCGCCGTGAACGAGAAGCGTCGGCCGCCCTTCACCACTTTGGCGACGCGGTTGATCTCGATCACCCGCTCCTGGAGGTCGAGCCCGCGCGGGCTCACCGTCTCCACGTTTGTCATATCCGTGCCCTTCATCGCACCGAACAAGGTAGCTGACTGAAGTACGAACGGGCCGCCATCAGAATTCCAAACCGGCCTCGCGGGCGCCCTCGGCCAGGGCCTTGACCCTGCCGTGGTACCGGTAGCCGCCGCGATCGAACACGCAGCTCTCGATCCCGGCCGCCTTGGCGCGCTCGGCCAGCAGTTCCCCGGCTCGCTTCGCCTGCTCGGTCGCGGCCAGCTTGCGCAGCTCCGGCTCGATCCAGTTGACGGCGGCCACCGTATGGCCCCTGCCGTCGTCGACGAGCTGGGCGAAGACGCCGCGGTTCGAGCGGTACACGGAGAGGCGCGGCCTCGCCGCCGTCCCGACGATCCGGGCGCGGACGCGGCGGCGGCGGCGGAGGCGGCGCTGACGGTTCGTCAGCACGGTCAATGGCCTCTCCAATCCGCGCAGTGCGACTCCGGCGAGGCCATCAGGCGCGCTTGCCCACCTTGCGCGCGACGTGCTCGCCGCGGTAGCGGATGCCCTTGCCCTTGTAGGGCTCCGGCGGGCGGCGCTTGCGGATGTCCGCCGCGACCTGCCCGACCAGCTGCTTGTCGATCCCCCGCACGACGATCTCGGTCGGCTGCGGGACCTCGAACTCGATCCCCTCCGGGGGCTCGATCGAGACCGGGCGCGAGTAGCCGAGCGCCATCTCGAGGCTCTTGCCCTTGAGCTGCGCCCGGTAGCCGACGCCCTGGATCTCCAGCTGCTTCTCGAACCCATCGGTGACGCCCTCGACCATGTTGGCGATCAGGCTGCGGGTCAGCCCGTGCAGGGCGCGATGCTCGCCGCGGTCGGTCGGGCGCTGCACGGTGACGACGCCCTCGGCCTGCTCGACCGCCATCTCAGGGGAGAGGCGCTGGGCCAGCTCCCCCCTCGGGCCCTTGACAGCGACGCGGCCGGGGGCGAGCTCGACCGTGACGGCCTCGGGGACGGGGATGGGCTTTCTTCCGATCCGGCTCATCGCTCGATCACCAAACGTACGCGACGACCTCGCCGCCGACGCCCTTCGCCTTCGCCTCGTGCCCGGTCATCACGCCGACCGAGGTGCTGACGATCGCCGTGCCGGTGCCGCCGTACACACGCGGCACCTGCTTGTGGTCGACGTAGCGGCGGCGCCCCGGGCGCGACACCCGCTCCAGGCCGAAGATCACCGGGCGCCGGTCCTCCGTGTACTTGAGGCGGATCTTGATCGCGTCCCCAACCCGCCCCGGCTGGCTGACGAAGTCGCGGATGTATCCCTGCTCCTTGAGGATCCGCGACATCTCCAGCTTCAACCGCGAGGAGGGGATCTCCACCTCGTCGTGGCCGGAGCCGAGCGCGTTGCGGATCCGGGTCAGGTAGTCGGCTATCGGGTCGGTCAGCATCGTCGCCTCACCAGCTGGACTTGGTCATGCCGGGGATGTAGCCCTCGTGGGCGGCCTCGCGCAGGCAGATCCGGCAGAGGCCGAACTTGCGGTAGTAGGCGCGCGGCCGGCCGCAGCGACGGCAGCGGTTGTATTTGCGGCTCTTGAACCTGGGCTCGCGGCCCTGTCGAACCTTCTGCGAAGTCTTAGCCATCCTCTGGATTCTCCTCGTCGGCCGAGCTCTCGGCATCGTCCTTTTCGCCCTCGCCCTCCTCGCCGGCCTCCGGCTCGGGTTTCGCGTACGCGTCGGGGTTCTCTTCTTTCAGCTGCTCGAGAGCGGCCCGCTCGGCCTCGGCCCGCTGGCGGGCCTCCTCCTTGCGTCGCTCCTCCTCGGCCTCGGCCTCCGCCTCGAGGTCGACTCCGCCGGGGCGACCGTCTTTGGCGAAGGGCATTCCCAGCCGCAGCAGCAGCTCGAAGGCCTCGACGTCGGTCTCCGCCGTGGTCGTGATCGTCACGTCGAGGCCGCGGACCTGGTCGACCGAGTCGTACTCGATCTCCGGGAAGATCAGCTGCTCGCGAACCCCCATCGAGTAGTTGCCGCGCCCATCGAAGGAGCGTGGGTTGAGGCCGCGGAAGTCGCGGATCCGTGGCACCGCGATCGAGCAGAGTCGGTCGAGGAACTCCCACATCCGGGCCCGGCGCAGGGTGACGGAGACGCCGACCGGCATCCCCTCGCGGACCTTGAACGAGGCAATCGACTTGCGGGCGCGCCGCACGTTGGGCTGCTGCCCGGCGATTGTCGCCAGCTGCTCCTGCGCGGCTTCCAGCATCTTCTTGTTCTGCTTCGCCTCCCCGACCCCCATGTTGAGGGTGATCTTGGCGAGGCGCGGCGCCTGCAGCGGCGCCGAGTAGCCGAACCTCCTGGTCAGCGCGGGCAGGACCTCCTGCTCGTAGCGCTCGCGCAGGCGCGGCGGCGGCGCCTTCGACTGGGCTGTGGCCGTGGCGCCCATCAGATCGACGCTCCGCTGCGTTTCGCGAACCGCTCCCGATTGCCGCCCTTGTCGCGGCGCACGCCGATCCGGGTCGGCTTGCCATCTTTGGGGTCGAGCAGCATCACGTTGGAGACGTGGATCCGCCCCTCCTTCTCGATGATGCCGCCGACCTGGGCGCCGCGCTGCGTGTCCGCGACGGGCTGCTGGCGCTGGTGGCGCTTGACCATGTTGAGGTGCTCGACGTAGACCCAGCCGCGCTTCGGCTCAGTCCGCACCACGCGGCCGGTCTTACCGGCGTCCTTGCCGCCGATCACGATCACCTGATCGTCCGTCTTGATCCGCATCGACCTGGCCACCGTCAGAGCACCTCGGGAGCCAGCGAGACGATTTTCATGAAGTTGCGGTCGCGCAGCTCGCGGGCGACCGGGCCGAAGATCCGGGTGCCGCGCGGGTTGTTGCTCTGCGGGTCGATCAGGACGGCCGCGTTTTCGCCGAAGGAGATGTAGGTGCCGTCGGAGCGGCCGAGCTGCTTGCGGGTGCGCACGATCACGGCCTGCACGACCTCGCCCTTGCGGACGCCGCCCTGCGGGCTCGCCTGCTTGACGGTTGCGGTGATCACGTCGCCCACCCCGGCGTAGCGGCGGTGCGAGCCGCCCTTGACCCGGATGCAAAGGATCTCGCGGGCGCCCGAGTTGTCGGCGACCTTCAGTCTTGACTCCTGCTGGATCATCGAGCCGGCTCCTACTTCGCCTTCTCGACCACGTCGATCAGGCGCCAGCGCTTGGTCTTCGACAGCGGCCTGGTCTCGATCACCCGCACCATGTCTCCCCGGCCCGCCTCGTTGCGCTCGTCGTGAGCGTGGAGGGTGCGCGAGCGGCGCACCACCTTCTCGTAGGTCGGGTGGCGGCGGACGATGTCGATCCGGACCGTGATCGACTTCTCGCCCTTGTCGGAGACGACGACCCCCTGCCGGACCTTGGCCGCGTTGGCGGCATGCTCGGCGGGTGGAGTGCCGGCCCCGGCCTCGCCCTTCTTCGCCTTTGCCGCGGCGCGCTCCTTGCGGCGCAGCCCCGCCTTGACCTTGCGCGACTCGGCCCGCTTGGCGGCACGCTCGTCCGGGCTGAGCTGCGACCCGGCCTTGTGCGGCCTGCGCGAGCGCTCCAAGCGCCGCTTCTCCTTGCGGGGAAGATCGTCCCCAGGACTCGCCTCCGCGGGCGCCTCCTCCGCGGGTGGCGTGGGGTCTGGGGTCTCCGGCGGGTGAGCCGGGGACCCCTGCCCCGCGACAGGACCCGCGGTCGAGCCGTCTGCGTCGCCCTCTGTGCTCTCGTTCTTCTTCTCTTCGTCGCTCATCTCTTCAGCTCTCTCTCGACATCTATGCGCCGCTGGCGGGCGACGGTCAGCAGCTTTGCCACGTCCCGCCTCGCCTGGCCGAGCCGGGAGGTGTTCTCCAGCTCGCCGGTCGCGTGGCGGAAGCGCAGGTTGAACGCCTCCTGCTTCGCGTCGATCAGCTTCGCCACCAGCTCGTCGTCTTTGAGGTCGTGGACCTCGGCCGCCTTCATTGGGCCTACTCCGCCCCCTCGCGCACCACGAACTTGACCTTCACCGGAAGCTTGTGCCCGGCCAGGCGCAGCGCCTCGCGGGCGAGATCCTCGGGAACGCCGGCCAGCTCGAACATCACCTTGCCCGGCTTGACCACCGCGACCCAGCCCTCGAGGTTGCCCTTGCCGGAGCCCATCCTGGTCTCGGCCGGCTTCTTCGTGTAGGGCTTGTCGGGGAAGATGTTGATCCAGACCTTGCCGCCGCGCTTGATCTTGCGGGTCATCGCGATCCGGGCGGCCTCGATCTGGCGGTTGGTGATCCAGCCGCGCTCCAGCGACTTCAGCCCGTACTCGCCGAAGGCGACGTTGCTGCCGCCCTTCGTGTTGCCGCGCATCCGGCCGCGCATCTGTTTGCGGTACTTGACGCGTTTCGGCATCAACATCAGCGCCCACCGCCGCCCTGACGCCCGCCGCGGCCGCGGCCGGACCGTCCGCCGCGCTGACCCCCCTGCGGCTCACCGTCGGCCGGGATCTGATCGGAGCGGAATCCCTCCGGCATCACCTCGCCCTTGTTGATCCAGCATTTGACGCCAATCCGGCCGGCCTTGGTACGGGCCTCGAAGAACCCGTAGTCGATGTTGGCCCGCAGCGTGTGCAGCGGGACCCGTCCGTCCGAATAGCTTTCGGTCCGCGCCATCTCGGCGCCGCCGAGACGGCCGGAGACCTGGACCTTGACGCCTTTCGCTCCGGAGCGCATCGCCGAGGTCAGGGCGCGCTTCATCGCGCGGCGGAAGGCGACCCGGTTCTGCAGCTGCTCGGCGATCGCCTGGGCAACCAGCTTCGCGTCGAGCTCGGGGCGCTTCACCTCGCGGATGTTCACCTTCACCGGCTTCCCGGTCAGCTTGTGCAGGTCCTTGCGCAGGGCGTCGACTTCGCTGCCCGACTTGCCGATCACGATGCCGGGCCGAGCCGTGTGGATGTCCACGGCAACCTCGCCGCGGCGCTCGATCGTGATGCTGGAGAGGCCAGCGTGGGCGAGCTTGCCCTCGATGTGCTCGCGGATCTCCAGGTCCTCGAGCAGGACGTCGGCGAAGTCCTTCTCGTCGAACCAGTTCGACTTCCAGCCGTGGATGTAGCCGACGCGAAAGCCCCCGGGATGGATCTTCTGCCCCATGTCAGTCTCCTAATCCTCTTCCGGGCTCAGAGCCACGGCGATGTGGCTGGTTCGCTTGTTGATCGGGGTCGCCCGCCCCAGCGCCCGCGGCCGGAACCGGCGCAGGGTCGGGCCTTCGTCGACGGTGATCTCGGCGATCCGCATCTCGTCGGCGATCAGGTCGTGGTTGTTCTCAGCGTTGGAGGCGGCGGACTCGATCAGCTTGCTGATGTCGTGGGCGGCGCCGCGAGGCGAGAACTGGAGCAGGGCGCGCGCCCGGTCGATGTGCAGGCCGCGCACCTGGTCGGCGACGAGCCGCGCCTTGCGGGGCGCCACCCGCACGTAGCGGGAGCTCGCCCTGACCACGATCGGCGCCAGCTTCGGCGCCTCTTTCTTCTCCGCCGGCTCTTTTTTCGCGGCGTCTTTTTTCGGCGCTGCTTTCTTGGCCTTTTTCGGCTCGTCTTTCTTGCCGGCCTCTCTCTTCACATTCGGGTCGCGCTGCTTCTTCTCGAGGGGGGTCACTTACTCAGCCCCCTTGCCGGTGCCGGAGTGGGAGCGGAAGGTCCGGGTCGGGGCGAACTCGCCCAGCTTGTGGCCGACCATCGACTCCGAGATGAAGACCGGCACGTGCTTGCGGCCGTCGTGGACGGCGATCGTGTGGCCGACCATCTCCGGGAAGATCGTCGAGGTCCGCGACCAGGTTTTCAGCATCTGCTTCTCGCCGGACTCGTTCATCGCCGAGATGCGCTTCATCAGGGCCTCTTCGGCCCACGGCCCCTTTTTGGTCGAGCGTCCCATCGGCCGCTACCGCTTCTTCTTCTTCCCGCGGCGCCGGCCGCGCACGATGTAGCGATCCGACTGCTTGCCCTTCTTCCGCGTCCGGTAGCCGAGGGTCGGCTTTCCCCACGGGGTGACCGGGTGCCCACCCGGCGTGTGGTGGGCCTCGCCGCCGCCGTGCGGGTGGTCGACCGGGTTCATCGCCACGCCTCTTGTCTGCGGCCGCTTGCCCTTGTGGCGGTTGCGCCCGGCCTTGCCGACCTTGACGGTCTGGTGCTCGGAGTTGGAGAGCGGGCCGACCGTGGCGCGGCACTCGGCGCGGACCAGCCGCATCTCCGAGGACGGCAGCCGCAGCGTCACCATCTCCCCCTCCTTCGCCGCCAGCTGGATCGCGGTGCCGGCCGCCCGGCCCAGCTTGCCTCCCTGGCCGGGAACCAGCTCGACGTTGTGGACGATCGTCCCGGTCGGCATCTCGCGCAGCGTCAGCGCGCTGCCCGGCTTGATGTCGGCGCCGGGGCCGGACTGGACCTCGTCGCCGACCGCCAGCTCCGCCGGGGCGAGGATGTAGCTCTTCTGGCCGTCGGCGTAGTGCAGCAGCGCGATGTAGCAGCTGCGGTTCGGGTCGTACTCGATCGTCTCCACCTTCGCCGGCACCCCGTCCTTGAGGCGCTTGAAATCGATCCGGCGGTAGCGCCGCTTCGCCCCCCCGCCTCGGTGGCGGGCGGTGACCCGCCCGTTTGCGTTGCGCCCGCCGGACTTGCTCAGGCCCTCGGTCAGCTTGCGCTCCGGCTCGGTGGCGGTCAGCTGCTCGCGCAGCGGGTAGGTGGCGAAGCGGCGCCCCGGGCTGGTCGGTTTTGTCTTTCGGCTCGGCATCCCTGTTCCCTAGATCATCTAAGCAGTCTCGGCGCCTTCGAACAGCTCGATCCGCTCCCCCGGGGCGAGCTGGACGACCGCCTTCTTCCAGCTCCGGGTCCTCCCCTGCTGCGGGTCCTGCAGGTTCCGGCGCTTCGGCTTGGCGCGCATCTTCGAGGTCCGCACGCTCGCCACGTCGACCTCGAAGATCTCCTCCACGGCGCGGGCGATCTGCATCTTGTGGGCGCGGTCGTCAACCCGGAACGTGTACTTGCCCTCGGCGATCAGCGCGTAGCTCTTCTCCGAGACGACGGGGCGGATGATCACCTTGCGCGCGTCCATCAGCTCAGCCTCTCCCGCAGCTTCTCCAGGGCGCTCTCGGAGACGACGAGCGAGGCGGCGCCGATCACGTCGGCCACCCCGATCGCGCCGACCTCGGCGACCTCGACCCTGGGGATGTTCCGGAAGCTCTTCACCGCGCCGGTCTCCTCGCCGGCCAGCACCACCAGGATCGAGGGTCTCGCGCCCCACTTCTCCAGCGCCTCCGCGGCCGTCTTGGTCGAGGGCGTCTCGAAAGCGGCGGCGTCGAGCACCGCGACGCTGCCTCGCTCGGCGTGGATCGAGAGGGCGGCCCGCATCGCCTTGCGGCGTGCCTTGCGATTGACCTTGACCGTGTAGTGGCGCGGCTTCGGGCCGAAGGCGACGCCGCCTCCCGTCCGGTTGGGAACGCTGAGCGCGCCGGCCCGTGCCTGGCCCGTGCCCTTCTGGCGCCACGCCTTCGCGGTCGTCATCGAGACCTCGCCGCGGGTCAGGGTCGATGCGGCGCCCCTGCGGCGCGCCGCCAGGTCGGCGCGAGCCGCCTCGTCGACCAGCGAGTGGTGGAACGGCTCGGCGAACAGCTCCTTTGGCAGGTCCGCCTTCGCCGTCTTGCCGAGCACCGTGGCTTTAGCCATCGGTCCGCACCTCCACCACCGCATTGCGCGAGCCCGGCACCGAGCCCTTGATCAGCAGCAGGTTGCGCTCGGCGTCGACGTCGGCGACCTCGAGGCCCCTCTGGGTGACCCGCTTGGCGCCCATCTGCCCCGGCATCCGCGTCCCCTTGAAGACGCGGGCCGGAGAGGCGCTGGCGCCGATCGAGCCCGGCGCCCGCACGTTGTGCGAACCGTGGCTGACCGGGCCTTGGCTGAAGTTGTGGCGCTTGATCCCGCCCTGGAAGCCCTTCCCGATCGAGACGCCGGAGACCTTCACCTTCTGGCCGGCCTCGAACGAGGAGACGGTGACGTCGTCGCCCACCTTCGGGCCCTCCTCGGCGCCGAGGTCCTCGTCGCGGAACTCGACCAGGTGGCGCATCGGCGGCGCTCCCGCCTTCTTCAGGTGGCCCGCCTCGGCCCTGGTCAGCTTGCCCTCCTTGATCTCGCCGCAGGCGAGCTGCACGGCCGCGTAGCCGTCCCGCTCCCCGTCGCGGACCGCGGTCACCTTGCAGGGGCCGGCCTCGATCACGGTCACCGGCACGACGCTGCCGTCCTCGCGGAAGACCTGCGTCATCCCAAGCTTCTTTCCGAGGATCGCGGCCATCTCACTAGAGACGGATCTCGATGTCGACGCCGGCCGGCAGCGAGTCCAGCCGCTGCAGCGAGTCGACGGTCTTCGGCGACGGCTGCAGGATGTCGATCAGCCGCTTGTGGGTGCGGATCTCGAAGTGCTCGCGGGAGTCCTTGTCCTTGAACGGCGAGCGGATCACGCAGTAGACGTTTTTCTCGGTGGGCAGCGGCACCGGCCCCGAGACGCTGGCGCCGGTGCGCTCCGCGGTTTCGACGATCTCGCGGGCAGCCCGGTCTATGGCGTTGTGGTCGTACGCCTTCAGCCGGATCCGGATTTTCTGCGCCGCTATCGCTGCCACGTCTCGAAGCTCTCTCTTTCCTTCTCGCGCGGCCCTTGCCGCGCGGAAGGGGCGCCGCCCCCTATGGTGGGGCGCCGCCCCGGTCGTATGTCCTTTGCAGTTGTCCCGCCGCCCGGCGGGCGGCGAAAGGGCGGGCCCGGGCCCGCTCCGGGTCGCTTACTCGACGATCTCGGAAACGACCCCCGAGCCGACGGTCCTGCTGCCCTCGCGGATCGCGAACCGCAGGCCCTGGTCCATGGCGATCGGCTGGATCAGCTCGATCGTCATCTCGACGTTGTCGCCCGGCATCACCATCTCGGTCCCCTCGGGGAGGTTGGCGATCCCGGTCACGTCGGTGGTGCGGAAGTAGAACTGAGGCCGGTAGCCGGAGAAGAACGGCGTGTGACGGCCGCCCTCCTCCTTCTTCAGGCAGTAGACCTCGGCTTTGAACTTGGTGTGCGGCGTGATCGAGCCGGGCTTGCAGAGCACCTGACCGCGCTCGATCTCCTCCCGCTTCGTGCCACGGAGAAGGGCGCCGATGTTGTCGCCGGCCTGGCCCTGGTCGAGGATCTTGCGGAACATCTCCACCCCGGTCACCACCGTTTTCGTGGTCTCCTTCATGCCGACGATCTCGACCTCTTCGCCGGTGTTGACGACCCCCTGCTCGACGCGGCCGGTGGCGACGGTGCCGCGGCCGGTGATCGAGAAGATGTCCTCGATCGGCATCAGGAAGGGCTTGTCCAGCTCGCGGACCGGCTCGGGTATGTAGGAGTCGAGCGCGTCGGCCAGCTCGAAGACCGCTTTCTGGGCCTCCTCGTCACCCTCCAGCGCCTTCAGCGCCGAGCCCTTGACGATCGGCGTCTCGTCGCCCGGGAAGTCGTACTCGTTGAGCAGGTCCTTGACCTCCTCCTCAACCAGCTCGATCAGCTCGTCGTCGTCGACCTGGTCTGTCTTGTTGAGGAAGACGACCACGTGCGGGACGTTGACCTGGCGGGCCAGCAGGATGTGCTCGCGGGTCTGCGGCATCACCCCGTCAGCGGCCGAGACGACCAGGATCGCCCCGTCCATCTGGGCGGCGCCGGTGATCATGTTCTTCACGTAGTCGGCGTGGCCCGGGCAGTCGACGTGGGCGTAGTGGCGGTTGTCGGTTTCGTACTCGACGTGGGAGGTCGCGATCGTGATCCCGCGCTCCTTCTCCTCCGGAGCGTTGTCGATCTCCTCGAAGCTTTTCTCTTCGGCGCCGCCCTTCGCGGAGAGGGTCTTGGTGATCGCGGCCGTCAGCGTCGTCTTGCCGTGGTCGATGTGACCGATTGTGCCGACGTTCACATGCGGCTTATCGCGCTCGAACTTCTCCTTGGACATCTCTCTCCGTTCTACCTTTCGAAGTCGGGTTCTATCTGCATTGGCTGATCAAGCTTGTCAAGTAATGCTCGGCCAGGGCGTCGTGTGCCACCTCTGGGCGAACTTGGGAAATATAGCCAGATGCCAGCCTCGTCAGCGGCCGGGCCTAGGGAGCGGCCCCCACCGGCTCGCCAGACCGGTGCTCGACGATCTCCTCGGCGATGTTAGCCGGGACCTCCTCGTAGCGCTCGAACTCCATCGTGTAGGTGGCTCGGCCCTGGGTCGAAGAGCGCAGATCGGTGGAGTAGCCGAACATCTCGCCGAGCGGCACGAAAGCCTGCACGGCGACCGCGTTGCCGCGCTGCTCCTGGCCCTGCACCCTGCCCCGCCGCCGCGAGAGATCGCCGATCACGTCGCCGAGGAAGCCCTCGGGGGTGACCACCTCGACCGACATCGCCGGCTCCAGCAGGACCGGGTTGGCCCGGCGGACGCCCTCCTGGATCGCCATCGAGCCGGCGATCTTGAAGGCCATCTCCGAGGAGTCGACGTCGTGGGAGGAGCCGTCGATCAGCTCGACCCGGACGTCGACCATCGGGTACCCGGCCTTGACGCCGTTCTCCAGCGCCTCCTCGATCCCCTGCGCGGTCGGCTTGATGAACTCGGTCGGGATTGCGCCGCCCTTGATTTTGCTGATGAACTCGAAGCCCTCGCCCGGCGCCGGCTCGACGTTGATGACGACGTGGCCGAACTGGCCGCGGCCGCCGGTCTGTCGGACGAACCGCGCCTCGACCTTCTCCACCCGCTTGCAGATCGTCTCCCGGTAGGCGACCTGGGGGCGGCCGACGTTGGCGTCGACTTTGAACTCGCGCAGCATCCGGTCGACGATCACCTCGAGGTGAAGCTCGCCCATCCCGTGGATCAGGGTCTGGGCGGTCTCCTCGTCGGACTCGACCTGGAAGGTCGGGTCCTCCTCGGCGAGCCGCTGCAGCGCGGTGCCGAGCTTCTCCTGGTCGGCTTTGGTCTTCGGCTCGATCGCCACCGCGATCACCGGCTCCGGGAACTCGATCGTCTCCAGCGCGATCGGCGCGTCCGGCGCCGCCAGCGTGTCGCCGGTGCCGGTCTGCTTGAGTCCGACGCCGGCGCAGATGTCGCCCGCGTAGCACTCCTCGATCTCCTCGCGGCTGTTGGCGTGCATCATCAGCAGCCGCCCGATCCGCTCGGTCTTGCCGGTCGCGGAGTTGAGGACGCGGCCGCCTGCGGCGAGCTTGCCGGAGTAGACGCGGAAGTAGGTGAGCTTGCCGACGTAGGGGTCGGTCATCACCTTGAAGGCGAGCGCGGCGAACGGGCCGTCGTCGTCGGCCGGGCGCTCCGCCTCCAGCGGCTCCCCGTCGCCCTTGCCAGCCGGCTCGAGCCCGATCATCGGCGGCACCTGGAGCGGCGAGGGAAGCAGCTCGACGATCGCGTCGAGCAGCGGCTGCACGCCCTTGTTCTTGAACGAGGAGCCGCAGAGCACCGGAATGACCTTGGCCTCGATCGTCGCCCGGCGCAGGGAGGACGCGATCCGCTCGTGTGGGATCTCCTCCTCGGCCAGGTAGGCCTCCATCAGCTCGTCGTCGTAGTCGGCGCAGGCCTCGATCAGCTCGGTGCGGTACTGCTCGGCCTGCTCGAGCAGGCCGGCGGGGATCTCGGTGGCCTCGAACTCGGTGCCAAGCTCGTCCTTCCAGACCAGCGCCTTCATCTCGACCAGGTCGACGACGCCCTCGAAGTCGCCCTCCTGGCCGATCGGAAGCTGGATCGGCAGCGGCTTGGCGCCGAGGCGGTCCTTGATCGTCTGTACGGAGTTGAAGAAGTCGGCGCCGGTGCGGTCCATCTTGTTGATGTAGGCGAAGCGCGGCACCTTGTACTTGTCGGCCTGGCGCCAGACCGTCTCGGACTGCGGCTCGACCCCCGCCACCGCGTCGAAGACGGCGATCGCGCCGTCGAGGACGCGCAGGCTGCGCTCGACCTCGACCGTGAAGTCGACGTGCCCCGGCGTGTCGATGATGTTGATGCGGTGGCCGCTCCACTCGCAGGCGGTCGCGGCGGAGGTGATCGTGATGCCGCGCTCCTGCTCCAGCTCCATCCAGTCCATCACCGCGGCGCCCTCATGGACCTCCCCCATCTTGTGAGTGCGGCCGGTGTAGTAGAGGATGCGCTCGGTCGTCGTCGTCTTGCCGGCGTCGATGTGCGCCATGATCCCGATGTTGCGCGTCTTCTCTAGGGGAAAGCTGCGTGGCATGCTTAAAGTGAGGGTTGTCTTGAAACGGAGACGAGTGAAACGGGAGCGTTCCGGTTCCGGCAAAAGCCGGGATCGGCGCATGAAAAAGGCCCTCGCGGGCCCGGCGAAATCTGCGGCGAAAAAACTGCCTGAGCGACGCATGATGATAGCAGCGGCGCGGCGGCGGATCCGGCCTCTGCTCTCCAGGATCGCGAATTGGACACGAAGGGTCGACCGGGAGGCCGGCCGCCGGATCGAGCGGGCGCGGCCGGTCGTGGTGCGCTACGCCCGCCGCGTGGGCGCGACCGCGGTGCGCTGGGCGCGGCGGATCGGCCGGCGCCTGCGCCCTGCCGGGGTACTGCTCTTCCGCGGGCTCGCGGTCGCGGAGCGGCGGCTGCGCGGCGCCGTCGCACGGTCGACTCGGGCGGCGACGCGGGCCAGCGCGGTGCTCACCCCCGAGCGGGCGATCTGCGCTGTGATCGTCGCCTCCGCGGCCTGCCTGGCCGTCTCGCAGTTCGCCGACTACCGCGCGGTCGAGGTCGGGCAGCCCGGCTACGCGGGGCTGCCGGCGGCCGCCGCCCCGCCCACGGTGGGGGTCGAGACGGCCGGACAGGCCCACGCCTACCTTCTGGTCCCGGTCGCCCTGCTCGCCGCGGCGCTCGCCGCGGTCGTGCTGCGCAGCGGCCGGCGGCAGCTTGGCCGTGCGATCTTCGCCCTCGGCCTGCTCAGCCTCGCCGTCATCCTCCTGGTGGATCTGCCGGCGGGGCTGGACGCTGGCGCGCAGGCCGCCCAGTTCTCCGGGGCCACCGCGGTCCTAGAGAACGGCTTCTACGCCGAGCTTGCCGCCGCCTTCGGCCTGATGCTCGGCGGACTGCTCCTCATCGGGGCCCCAAAGGCAGCGGCCCGCTACCATGCGCGGCCGTGCCGAACACGAACCAGCTTATCCGCAAGGGTCGCAAGCGCCCCAAGAAGAAGACGGCGACGCCGGGCCTCAAGTCGGGGCAGGGTCGCAAGAAGGGAGTCGCCGCGCCGCAGCGGCGAGGCGTCTGCACCCGCGTCGCGACCGTAACGCCGAAGAAGCCGAACTCCGCCCTGCGCAAGATCGCCCGCGTGCGCCTCACCAACGGGATGGAGGTCACCACCTACATCCCCGGCGAGGGCCACAACCTCCAGGAGCACTCCGTGGTCCTGGTCAGGGGCGGGCGGGTCAAGGACCTGCCGGGCGTCCGCTACAAGGTCGTGCGCGGCACGCTCGACGCAGCCGGCGTCTCCGACCGCAAGCAGGCCCGCTCCCGCTACGGGGTCAAAGCTTCCTAGATGGTTGATTCCACGACCCCGCGCTCCTGGACGGGCCACTAGTGCCGCGCCGCTCCGCAGCCCAGATCCGGCCGGTCGAGCCCGACGCCCGGCATCGCAACCGGCTTGTCCAGCAGCTGATCAACAGAGTGATGCGGGACGGCAAGAAGTCGCTTGCCGAGCGGCTCGTCTACGACGCGCTGGCGATCGTCGGGGAGCGCTCCGGCGAGGACCCGGTCGAGACGCTGGAGGCCGCGGTCAAGCGGCTGACCCCGGTGCTCGAGGTCCGCTCCCGCCGGGTCGGCGGGGCGACCTACCAGGTGCCGGTCGAGGTCCCCGCCCGCCGGGCCCGCACGCTGGCGGTTCGCTGGCTGGTCGACTACGCCCGCAACCGCCGCGAGTACTCGATGGCGGAGCGGCTCGCCAGCGAAGTCCTCGACGCGACTCAGCAGCAGGGCGGCGGCTGGAAGCGGAAGGACGACATCTACCGCATGGCGCAGGCTAATAAGGCATTTGCCCACTACCGCTGGTAACCAGGACGCTGCGAACCGTCGCATCTCGGGGTCATCGGCCTCGCGTCTCGCTCACTTGCCAAAGCAAGCTCGCGTCGCCGCATCGGCCTGCTTCCCCCGGCCTGCTCGGTTCTCGCGCCCTGGCAGACTTGGGTATCGCCCTCACGGCCTCTCTAGGCAATTTGAACAAAGATCCCCGCCGGCTTGGTCCGGCCGTTCTCGCGCCCTGGCAGACTTGGATATCGCCCTCACGGCCTCTTTGACTTAATTAGGGAGATGGACAAACCAATCCTGGCTGTAGATGTCGACGGAGTGATCTCCTTGTTCGGGTTTGACGATCCGCCGGACCGGGCGACGGCGCGGTTCGAGCTGATCGACGGGATGGTGCACTGCATCTCGCTGCTGGCCGGGGAGCGGCTGCGGCGGCTGGCCGAGCACTACGAGCTGGTCTGGGCGACCGGCTGGGAGGACAAAGCCAACGACTACCTGCCCAACCTGCTCGGCCTGCCGGAGCTGCCCCACCTCAGCTTCGACGGCGCCGCCCGCTTCGGCTCGGCGCACTGGAAGCTGGAGCCGCTGGACGCCTACGGGCAGGACAGGGCGATGGCCTGGATCGACGACAACTTCGACGAGAGCTGCCGCGAGTGGGCGCGGGGGCGACCCGAGCCGACCCTGCTCGTCCCGACCGAGTCGCACCTCGGCCTCGAGGAGGCCCAGACCGAGGCGCTCGCCGCCTGGGCACGCGGCCTCGAGCGCGAGGCCCGCGGACACCTCTAATCGCCACCGGCCGGATTCGGCTGTTCTAGACTGAGTCCGTGGAGGGTTTCTGGGTGGTCTTCTTTGTTCTGGTCGTGCTGAAGATTCCGGTCTTCGGGATGCTTTGGCTGGTCTGGTGGGCAAGCAGGGCCGCACCGGAGGCCGACGGGGCCGAGGACCCCGGCTGCGATTTCAGGCGCTGGAGGCCGCAGCCGATCCGTCCCCGCGGACCGCGGCGCGGGCCGCACATCGGCGGCAGGGCGCGCGCCCTGCCGCCCTGCCCGCCCGCTGGGCGGACCCGGGCCGTCAGGCCCGCTGGGCTGTCCGCTTCCGCTCGCGCCGGATCTCGCGCAGATACGGGTGGAAGTCCACCTGGATCGTGTGACGCTTAGAGGCAACGTAGCGCTTCCTCATCTTCCGTTCGGCCGCGGCGATCTCGGCCCGCATCTTGGCGGCTGAAGGCAGCTCGCCCCTCCCCTCCAGCAAGCCGGCAACCCACTCCGACTGGGCCTCGGCGATCGGCATGATCGCCCCCAGCGACTGGATCAAGCCGATGAAGAAGAGCCCGGGGTGCTCGACCGAGACGACCCGGTGGTAGAGCGGCAGCCGGTTGTCCTCCGCCGAGATCAGGCTGGGGTCGAAGAAGGGGAAGGTGATCTTGTAGCCGGTGCAGCAAACGACGAGGTCGACCTCCTCCTCGCTGCCGTCGGTGAAGCGGACCGTGCGCCCGCCGGGGAAGTTCGCGATGTTCGGCTTCACCTCGATATCCCCGTGGCCGAGGCGGGAGAGCAGCTCGGCGGAGACGGTCGGGTGGGCCTCGAACAGCTTGTGGTCGGGCTCGGGCAGGCCGTACGACGTCATCTCACCGAAGGCCAGGCCCAGCAGGCGTGAGAGGAAGAAGCGCTGCACCGACAGCGGCAGCCTGGTCAGCAGAGCCGAGGCGGCCTCGTCGGTCGGTTTCCCGCCAAGGTGCTTGGGCAGCACGTAGGCGCCGCGGCGCAT
The DNA here is from genome assembly GCA_019456285.1 of Solirubrobacterales bacterium. Lineage (GTDB taxonomy): Bacteria > Actinomycetota > Thermoleophilia > Solirubrobacterales > 70-9 > VRUE01. Next base: position 45,155 of record VRUE01000007.1, read on the forward strand.
CGCCAGGAAGGTCTTGTCGGCGATTCGCGATGACTCGACCGCGATGTCGGTCGCCGAGTTGCCTATCCCCAGCACCAGCACACGCTTGCCCTCCAGCACGTCGGGCTCGCGGTAATGATGGGCGTGCATCTGCTCGCCGGCGAACCCCTCGGCACCGGGGAAGGGCGGCCCCGGCCAGCGCGGGTCCCAGTGGTGCCCGTTGGCGACCAGCACCGCCCGGTAGCGGTTGGTCTCGCGCCTGCCGTCCCGATCGGCGACGGTGACATCCCAGCGTCCCTCGGGAGCGGGCTCGACGCTGACCACCTCGGTCCGGAAGCGAATCTTCTCGCGTAGCCCGAAGCGGTCGACGTAGTCGTCGAAATAGGCGGCGATCTGGAAGTGGTTCGGGTAGTCCGGGTAGTCCTCCGGCATCGGATAGGTTGCGTAGGCCATCAGCCCCCGCGAGGTGTTGATGTGCAGCGAGCGGTAGGCCGACGACATCCCGTTGTCGTTTTCGTAGCGCCAGTTCCCCCCGACCTCAGAGCCCTTCTCGAAGCAGTCGAACGCGATCCCGCGAGCGTCCAGCACCTGGCAGGCGGCGATCCCCGAGCTGCCGGCCCCGATCACACAGACGCGATTAGAAGCAGGTAAGAAGGTCAGGTGCCTTCCCCGGCTAGGACTCGTCGGTGGTCGACTCGATCTCCTGCGCCAGCTCCTCGAGCTCCTCGGCGAACGAGGGGCCGAAGCTCTCGACCGACTCGGCGGCGTCGACACCCAGCTCCGCCGCCAGCTCCTCCTCGTCGAGCAGGCCCTCCTCGCTCGGCGGCTCGATCGGGACGGCCGGCTCGACCGCCAGCGTCCGGTAGCGTTTGAGCCCGGTCGCCGCCGGGATCAGCTTGCCGATGATCACGTTCTCCTTGAGACCGACGAGCCGGTCGCGTTTGCCCTCCAGCGCGGCGTCGGTGAGCACCTTGGTCGTCTCCTGGAAGGAGGCAGCGGAGAGGAAGGACTCGGTGGCCAGCGAGGCCTTGGTGATGCCGAGGATGACCTCCTCGCCTTTGGCCGGCGTGCCGCCGTCCGCCTTGGCCTTCTTGTTGAGGCGTTTGAGGCTGCCCCGGTCCTTGAGCTGGCCCGGCAGCAGGCCGGTCGAGCCCTTCGACTCGATCCGCACCTTCTTCAGCATCTGGCGGGCGATCAGCTCGACGTGCTTGTCGTTGATGTCGACGCCCTGGGCTCGGTAGACCCTCTGCACCTCGGCGATCAGGTAGAGCTCGGTCTCGGTGCGGCCGCGGATCGCCAGCAGGTCGGCCGGGTACAGCGAGCCCTCGTTGAGCTGCTCACCGGCCTCGACCTTGTCGCCGTCGGCGACGTGCAGACGGGTTCGCGCCGGGAAGCTGTAGGCGTGTTCCTCGCCGCTGGACTCGGTGACGATCACCTTGGCCGCTTTGTCGGTCCCCTCGACCGAGACCTTGCCGGCCGCCACCGCCATCTGCGCCAGGCCCTTCGGTTTGCGCGCCTCGAACAGCTCGACGATGCGGGGCAGGCCCTGGGTGATGTCCTGGCCCGCGACGCCGCCGGTGTGGAAGGTGCGCATGGTCAGCTGCGTGCCCGGCTCGCCGATCGACTGGGCGGCGATGATCCCGACCGCGTCGCCGATATTGACCAGCGAGCCGGTCGCCGGCGCGACCCCGTAGCAGGCGCGGCAAACGCCGGACTCGGCGCCGCACTTCAGGGTCGAGCGGACCGGGACCTTGACCGCATCGTCGCCGAGCGCCTCGGCGATCCCCTCGACGTCGGCGAGGGTGATCTCCCGGTTGCGCTTCAGCAGCTCGCGGCCCCGCTTGGTCTTGAACCTCTTCGCCGCCAGGCGGCCGACTAGGTTGTCGTTGAGCGAGCCGTCCTCCTTGCGCAGCGCCATCTCGATGTGGTCCTTGGTTTTGCAGTCCTCCACGCGGACGATCACGTCCTGGGCGACGTCGACCAGGCGCCGCGTCAGGTAGCCGGAGTCGGCCGTGCGCAGCGCCGTGTCGGCCAGGCCCTTGCGGGCGCCGTGGGTGGAGATGAAGTACTCCAGGACCGAGAGGCCCTCCATGAAGTTGGCCTTGATCGGCCGCTCGATGATTTCGCCTTTCGGGTTGGCCATCAGGCCGCGCATCCCGGCCAGCTGGCGGATCTGTTTGAACGACCCGCGCGCCCCCGAGTGGGCCATCATGAAGATCGGGTTCAGCTCGTCGAGATTCGCCTCCATCGCCTGGGCAACCTCGTCGGTCGCCTTGTTCCAGTGCGACGTGACCGCCTCGTGGCGCTCCTCGGCGGTGATGTAGCCGTCGTCGTACTGGCCCTGGATCGCCGCCGTCAGCTTCTCGTAACGCTCCAGGATGGCCGCCTTCTCGGGCGGCGAGACGACGTTGTTCTTGGAGACCGTGATCCCGGCCTGGGTGGCGTAGTGGAAGCCGAGGTCCTTGAAGGCGTCGAGCACCTGCGAGACGGCCGGCGCTCCGTAGGCGTCGACCAGATCGGAGACCATCTCGTTGACGTCCCGCTTCTTCAGCGTGTGGTTGACGAACTCGAACCGCTCCGGATCGAATTCCTCGCCCAGCGCGCTGGCCAGGGCGCGCTCGATCTTCTCGTTGAAGATGATCCGCCCGACCGTGGTTCGGAAGTGCTCGTGCCCGGCCCGCCGGTACTCGGCGTGGTCGTGCAGCTTGGCGCCGCCGTTCTCGTAGACGAGCTCGGCCTCCTGGGCGGAGCGGAACGCCTTCGGCCGGGCGCCGTTCTTGGCCGCCCCCTCGCCGGCCTTCAGCTCCTCGTCGAGCTTCGCCAGCTCCTCCGCCGGCGGGCCGTAGGTGAGGTAGTAGATCCCCAGCACCATGTCCTGGGTCGGCGTCGCCAGCGGCGCGCCGTGGGCGGGTGAGAGGATGTTGTTCGCGGAGAGCATCAGCACCCGGGCCTCGGCCTGGGCCTCCGCCGAGAGCGGCACGTGGACCGCCATCTGGTCGCCGTCGAAGTCGGCGTTGAAGGCGTGGCAGACGAGCGGGTGGACCTCAATCGCCTTGCCCTCGACCAGCACCGGCTCGAAGGCCTGGATGCCGAGGCGGTGCAGGGTCGGCGCCCGGTTGAGCAGCACCGGGTGCTCGTGGATGACCTCCTCGAGCACGTCCCAGACCTCGGGGATCATCGACTCGACCATCTTCTTGGCCGCCTTGATGTTCTGCACGGCTTTGCGCTCGACCAGCTGCGCCATGATGAACGGCTTGAAGAGCTCCAGCGCCATCAGCTTGGGCAGGCCGCACTGGTGCAGCTTCAGCCTCGGCCCGGAGACGATCACCGAGCGGCCCGAGTAGTCGACGCGCTTGCCGAGCAGGTTCTGACGGAAGCGGCCCTGCTTGCCCTTCAGCATGTCGGAGAGCGACTTCAGCGGCCGGTTGCCGGGGCCCGTCACCGGTCGGCCGCGGCGGCCGTTGTCGAACAGCGCGTCGACCGCCTCCTGCAGCATCCGCTTCTCGTTGTTGACGATGATCTCGGGCGCGCCGAGGTCGAGCAGCCTTTTCAGCCGGTTGTTGCGGTTGATCACGCGCCTGTAGAGGTCGTTGAGATCCGATGTCGCGAAGCGGCCGCCGTCGAGCTGCACCATCGGGCGCAGCTCCGGCGGGATCACCGGCACGCTGTCGAGGATCATCCAGTCCGGCTCGTTGTCGGAGTTGAGAAAGGCGGAGGCGACTTTCAGCCGCTTCACCGCGCGGGCCTGTTTCTGGCCCTTGGAGCTGCTGATGACCCGCTCCAGCTCCTCGCATTCGGCCTCGAGGTCGACCTGCTCGAGCAGGTCGCGCACCGCCTCGGCGCCCATGCTGCCGCGGAAGTACTCGCCCCAGCCGAACGGCGAGCCAAAGCGGTCCTTCAGCTCACGGAAGACGGTCTCGTCGTTGATGACGTCCTTCGGCTTCATCTCGGTGAAGATCTTCCAGACCTCCTGCATCCGCTCGATCGCCTCGTCGATGTAGGCCTCGGTGTCGGCGATCTCCGCGTCGAAGGTCTTGCGCAGCTCTTTGAGCATCTTGGCCCGCTCGTTGTCCTTCAGCTTGCGCAGCTGCGCCGCGGTCGACTTCAGCGAGTCGGCCCAGATGCGGTCATCGTCGTCGAACTTGTCCTGGGAGCCCTCCTCCAGGTACTTGACGCGCCGCTGCAGCGACTCGCTCAGCTCCTGGGTGCGCTTCTGCCGTTCGGACTCGTAGGAGTCGGTGACCTTCTTGACCTCTTTCTCGAATTTGCCGAGGTCCTTGTCGCGGGCCTCGACATCGACCCAGGTGATCATCGAAGCGGCGAAGTAGAGGACCTTCTCCAGCTCTTTCGGGGCCATGTCGATCAGGTAGCCGATCCGGCTCGGCACCCCCTTGAAGAACCAGATGTGGGAGACCGGCGCGGCCAGGTCGACGTGCCCCATCCGCTCGCGGCGGACCTTCGAGCGGGTCACCTCGACGCCGCAGCGCTCGCAGACGATGCCCTTGTAGCGGACCCGCTTGTACTTGCCGCAGTAGCACTCCCAGTCCTTGGTCGGGCCGAAGATGCGCTCGCAGAAGAGCCCGTCTTTCTCGGGCTTCAGGGTGCGGTAGTTGATCGTCTCGGGCTTGGTGACCTCGCCCCAGCTCCAGGAGCGGATCTTCTTCGAGGAGGCGAGCCCAATCTCGATCGCGTCGAAGTTGTTGATGTCGATCATCGG
>VRUE01000069.1:0-8403 GCA_019456285.1 Solirubrobacterales bacterium
CTCGGCAAGCAGATGGGGTTGTAGGGCTGCTAATCTGTGCCCCGTCGGGTACAGATTATGGCTTCCAAAGCAACAGGCTCCCCCCTCCTGACGAGGAACGAGATCGCTGAGATCAGCGGCGTGTCGATCAATGCTGTCAACAAGGCGCTTGAACAGCGAGTCGCGAAAGCTAGGCGGCGGCGGGGGCGGACCTTGCTGGCAGCAGACGAGGCTGCGTCGCTGACGCTGATCTCGGAACTGCCGATCAGCCTGTCAATCAAGCTCAAGCGCGAGCTGCGCAACTGGATCGTCAAGCGGAATCCTGGATGCGCAGAGGAGTTTGAGCTTTCCCGTGTTCTGCGCGTCGCGATGACCGAGAATGCCGCTGACGTGGCCAAGCGGGCTTCCGACTATGTGCGGCTGCGCGACAAATACGTCGAGGCCGATCCGGGCAAGATGGGCGGCACGCCGGTGATCCGGGGAACGCGCGTGCCGGTGCGGACGCTGGCTCAGCTCGTCGAGGGCGGGGAGAGCCCTGAGGCTCTCCAAGAGGACTACCCGCACATCCCCCAAGAGGCGTACGACGTCTCCGTGTTGTGGGCGAAGGGCAATCCGCGTCGAGGACGACCGGCCGGCTCCGTTCGCAGGCGAGGCACCAAGCCGCCTCGGCAAGTCGCCGCGGCGTGAAGCTCTGGATCGACGAGTGCCTCTCGCCAACCCTCGTAAAGCGAGCCAACAGTCGCGGCTTTTGGGCGACCTGTAACCGGGATCGCGACCTGCTCGGTGTCCGCGATGAGGCCCTGCACAAGGTCGTCATCGACGAGGAGGCCGTCTTCGTCACCAACGACGAGGCGGACTTCGTTGCCCTGTACCGGCAGGTCGATCTGCACACCGGCCTGCTGATCCTGCCGCAGGCCGAGAAGCGCGAGGCGCTATGGCCTCTGCTCGATGCCGCGCTCGACTACATCGAGCAGCAAGCGAAGGCTGCCGGCGAGACAGCCGGCGAGTGGATGCTCAACAAGCGGACCGAGGTCGACCCGAGTGGTACAGCCACCCACGACGACCTGCCCGAAACCGGATAGTGACGCGGACACAATTCGGACACATAGGGCGGGCCATCGGCGATCACGGCCGGCCATCGCCTTCGTCCCCAAACAAGCTCATTTGCGGCGACTCCTTGCCCTCGGATGATCTCGCGTGTCCGGCCGTGCCAGGCTCGAGACTGATGAAGGAGATCCTCGGCAAGCAGATGGGGTTGTAGGCGGTGTAGACTGTTTATCTACATGAGTGCCGCCGAGACGACGACAATCCGAGTGCCGACTCCAACCCGCGACAGGCTCAAAGCACTTGCGGCTCGACGCGGCGAGCCAGCCGGTGAGATCGTGGCGAAACTGGTCGACGCAGCCGACGAGGAGGCGCTTCTGGCGCAGGCCGCGGCTGATTTCGAGAGACTGGCCGGCGATCACGAGGCGCTTGCCGCCTATCGCGCCGAGGCTCGTGAGGTCGAGGTCGGTTTCGCTGCTCCGGCGCCGGAGTGGTAAGCGCCCCGCCAGAGCAGGGCGATGTCTTCTGGGCTGACCCCGATCCCACACGGGGAACCGAGCAGGCAAAGCCACGGCCCTTCGTCGTCGTTTCCGTAGACCAGCTGAACCGGGCCGGCCTGCGCCTCTCGCTCGTCGTCCCGCTCACTCGGACCGACTTCGCCAACTCGCTTCACGTGTCGATCTCTCCCCCTGAGGGCGGGCTGCGGGAGCAGTGCTTCGCGATGCCCGAGCAGCTGCGCGCTGTATCTCACGAGCGGTTCACGCGACGGCTCGGGCACCTGCGCCCCGCGACTATGGATGAGCTGCTGAAACGCTGCAGGGCGCTGCTGCGCTGAGTCGCACCCCTTCCGCCAGAATCAGCCGAAAGCCTCCGCCGACGAGGTCGCGCACCTCGCGTTCGATCAGGCAAAGCATCGAGCAGGTTGGCTACCCTGGGGTCATGGGAGGTTTACCCGCTGCTGTCGCCGAATACCGGCATGTGGCTTGACCTCCGTGCTCTCGTGACACTCCCGAAGAACATCAAAGCTACGAAGCGCATTCCTCGCCACCGGACAGACCGGTGACCAGCCCATGAGCGCTAAGAATAAAATGCCTCACCCCCCGGCTATCCCAGCCGACAGATCGCCCGACGGGGCTTCAAACATGGAGCTGGGCGAACTGACGACCGCAGCCCTCGGGCGTGTGATGTCTATGACCACGCTCCTGAACTTCGTTGAGTCCATGGAGGTCTCGGCTCCCGCCAAGTCGAGTAGCGCTGACGCAATCTGGGTCGGCTCAGTTGGCTATGAAAATTATCGTGACGTCGAGGTCTTCGTTCGCATGCTGGCCGATGCCGGCGTGGAGCGGCTTGTGGACGTTCGCGAGCTTCCAATTTCGCGTCGGCGTGGATTCGCCAAGACGGCGCTGTCTGTGGCGCTGTCCGAAGTAGGAGTCGAGTATCTGCACCTTCGATCCATGGGAAATCCCAAGGAGTTTCGTGATCTATACAAGTCCGGCCATGTGGAAGCTGGCCGGGATGCTTACGAGCGTTTCCTGTTAAGCGAACGACAGGACGAGCTTCGCAGCTTGGACGCACTTCTTCGCGAGAAACCATCTGCCCTAATGTGCATCGAGCACGATGAGAATGTATGCCACCGCCAGGTCATATTTGACGCCCTTCGCGATCAGGTAGGAATCGAGCTACAGATCGCCCGCATCTAGAGACAACTGCTGGCGCACCGGCGGCCACCATACGCCAAGGACGAGAAAGGCGTTGCGATGCAAGTGCTGATTCCCGACGATCAGTGCTGTGTCCTTTTCGGCACCGCACATCTCGTCAATCCACTTTCGACGAATCAGGCCTTCCAGTTATCGCGGTGCCGAACTTGCCGGTATAGCTGAACGATCTCCCAATCAACAATTGACTGGGTGTGGGTTGTACAGTTTGCGTCCGAGCAACGGTAGTGATATTTGAATCGGTAGGGGATCTGCTCCAATGCCTTCCGCTGCTGCTGCCGCTCGGACGGTTCGAGCAGCTGCGCTTGAGCCGCCCACGCCTCAGCCCTGTCGCCCTTGTCCGGATTCGGCTCTACTTCCTCTATTACAAGATCAAGCATCTCGGCAGGCCGGAATATTGCAAGCGAGGTGCGGTTCTCCTTCTCCGCCCGCCGGAGCTCACACATAGACTCTCTAATCGCGGGCTCAACGATCATGCGCCGTGCCTCCCAGCCGCGCTCGGTACCGATTTGCGAACCGGTGATCTCAATCGAGTCCACATCCACCCTCCGCGACTCGGGCCTGGGGTCATTGCCGGGCTTCCGGGCTTTCATCCGGATTGGCTGGTACTTGCGGAACTGGCGATCTTCGGTGAGTGCCCTGAATGGGACGGGATAAATGCGGCTCCACTGAGGCTGGCCCGTATCGACCATCGTCAAGCCAGCTATGCAGGACACCTCACCGTACTGACGACTCAGGTTGGGATATGCCTTTACCAGCGGCAAAAGGGAAAACGTCTTGTATTCGCTGCTGTGCGTCACATGCGCGATAATACGCACGACCTCGGTCGCGCGCGACCGCGGACATAAAACGGACACATCAGCCGGTCCTCCGACGATCACGGCCGGTCGTCGCTCCCGTCCTCGAGCAGGCTCATTTGCGGGGGATCCTTGCCCTCGGATGATCGCGCGTGTCCGGCCGTGCCATGCTCGGGACTCATGAAGGAGATCCTCGGCAAGCAGATGGGGTTGTAGGGCGCTGCTACTCGTCAGACCAGTACCAGTCGGCGAACCGCTCGGCACCCAGAGCCCGCAGAGGCCGGTGGCCAAAGTACACAAGCTCCTCGCCTCCGACTGGCGCGGTCCGGGCGGCTGACCGACAGGCGATGCCGGGCTCTCCCTCGCTCCAGGCTTGCTTGCCGATCGGCTGGCAGGAGCTGTGAGGAACTACGCTGCCGCCCGCGTCGAGCGGATAGCTCTCGGGCAGGCCCAGCGATGCAAGGCCGCGGTCGGTGACCGCATCCACGTAGCGGTCTTCCGGCACTTCGGTTCGCACCAACACAGGGCCCTCACCGGAATCGAAGTCCTCGGGACGTATGCCACGCGGCTCGAGCCTGTGCCGCACCTGGGCGCGGGTAACCGACCGTGACGCGTTGAGGTAAGTGACGCCGAAACGCCCCGGTGGGTTCCACCTTCCCCCGCTGTGGCGAGCGTGCTCCGGCGACAGGGGGTCGCGCCAGTCGGGATCCGCGACCCGCAGGTAGCTGCCGCCACGAGCAAGATGTCGCACTACGCGGCAGCCGCCCAGTCGAAGGCGTCCCGGAACTCGCCGAGCACCAACTCCTGCTCGTCGTCGGCGATCGCGGCGAGGGCCGAGCGACCGTCGTAGGCCGAGGCAGGCCGACGCACGACACCCGGGATGCGGTCGGCTTTGAGCTTGGCCGCGAGCAGATCCGCGATCTCACCAAGGGTCGCGAGCTTCTCCTGGCGCTCCGCCGGCGCACCGTGTGCGCTCCACTGGTCGAGCGCCTGGCGGCGCACGCCGAAGAGACGGGCGAGTTCGGTCCGGTTGAGCCCCAGCACGACCCGAACGCGCTCGAGCGGCGCCTCGGAGCGCTCCAGCTCGTCCAGGACGCCCCGGTAGAAGCGGGTCACCGCGCGTTCATCCAAGTCCCAGTCCGGCGGACGCCGCTCGGGCGGCGGCGGCGGCGGTTCGGCGCCCGGCAGCATCTCGCGAAGCGAGGCCACAACCGCCACCGCCAGGCCCCTGCCGACACCCAGCGTTCCGACCCAATCGGTGAAGGGAGCGCTCATCGCCTCCCGCTCCAGCACCGCCCTCAGCCAGACAGCCCCTGCCGGACGCTGTGCGGGAGCGCCCGTCTTGGCCTCGCGCGCCTCGCCAAGTGCGTCCAACACTCGGGCAGTGAGGTCGCGATAGGCGGTCACGTAGGAGCGCACCTGCCGCCGGTCCCCCGCCAGTGCTCCGGGGAGGCTCGACTCGATCTCCTCAACCGCGGCGCCGGCGATATGCGCCACGGCGCCGGCAATCCGACCTGCGTCCGACCCAACGAGAATCCGGTCAGCCGCGCTGCTCATGGGCACGACGTTAGCGCAAGCAATTCGCAAGTGCAAGGAAAACGCAAGTGCAGCGATGTTCAGCAACACGAGACCCATCCACCACTCCAAGGCCACAGGTGAATGAACTCTCCCCCCATTCGCGCAGCGACCGCGCTCGAAACCCGCTCAGACCAGCCTCAACCCGCCCTCGGCGAAGCGATCCGCCAGCTTCGCCGCAAGCCGCGGCACCACGCAGGAAGACCTCGCCCACGAGGCTGACGTCACGACCGGCACCATCGCCCTCGCCCCCGAACAGGCTCATTTGCGGGGGATCCTTGCCCGCGGATGATCGGGAGTGCCCGGCCGTGCCATGCTCGGGGCTCATGAAGGAGATCCTCGACAAGCAGATGGGGTTGTAGGGCGCGGTCCCCGCATGCCTGCGAGCCGTTGTCATATCGACGGGTGATCTACCTGCTGCGACACGGGGACGCCGAGGACGGGGATGGCGACGATGCGGCGCGGCGACCTACCGCGAAGGGGGAGCGGCAGGCGGAGGCGGCCGGACGGGCGTTGGCCGGGCTCGGCGCCGAGATCGACGCCTGCCTTGCGAGCCCGAAGGTGCGCGCGGTGGAGACGGCGCGACTTGCATGCCGGGCGCTCGGGATTGAGCCGAAGACTGCTCCTGAGCTGCGCGGCGGAGGGTTCGATGCGCTGGCGCTTGCTACGGGGCGAGGAAACGTGCTGCTGGTCGGCCACGAGCCCGACCTCTCGGTTGAGATTGCCCGTCTCACCGGCGCCAAGGTCAAGCTGCGCAAGGGCGGCCTGGCGATCGTCGACGGCGCCAAGCTGGTCGCGCTGCTGAGGCCGCGCGACCTCGCCGCTATCGCCGCCGGCTCCGGGGCGGCCCGGTAGGTTCCGCGGGACCGATCCACCGCGAAGGAGACGTCGATGCTGTCCTGGCTGGCCAAGAGGATGATCGCCCGGAACATGACGAAGGCGCGGGCCGAGGGGGCCGAGTGATCGGCGAAGCGATCGGTCAGGTCCTGCCGCTCGCGGTCGGCGTGGCGCTCAGCCCGATCCCGATCGTCGCCGTCGTCCTGATGCTCGGCACGCCGCAGGGGCGGCGAAACGGCTCGGCCTTCCTGCTCGGGTGGATCGGCGGCCTGGCGGTAGCCGGCGCGGTCGTCCTGCTCGTATCCAGCGGGGCCGAAGCGAGCGATCGGGGAGAGCCGGCCGACTGGGTGAGCGTGATGAAGCTCGTGCTCGGCTTCCTGCTCCTCCTGGTCGCGGTTCGGAGGTGGCGCTCGCGCCCGCGTGGATCCGAGCAGCCCGAGCTGCCCGCGTGGATGCAGACCATCGACCGATCCACCCCGCGCCGGGCGACCTCGATCGGAGTGGCGCTCGCGGCCGTCAACCCGAAGAACCTGCTGCTGACGATGGCGGCCGCCGCGGCGATCGCGCAGACGGGCGCGAGCACCGGCAAGCAGGCCGTCGCCCTGGCGGTGTTCGTCGCGATCGCGACGGTCGGCCCCGGCCTGCCGGTCGGCATCTACCTCACGATGCGCGAGCGCGCCCCGGAGTTGCTGGGGGAGCTGAAGACCTGGATGGCAGCCAACAACGCCGCGATCGTCGCGGTGCTCTGCCTGATCATCGCGGCCAAGCTCCTCGGCGACGGGATCTCCGGCCTCTCGGCGTAACCAGCGGCTTGAGTCAGCGCTGGAACGCCTCGGCCACGACGAGATCGCTTGACGTGATCCGGGCGTAGCCCTTCTCCTGAAGGCAGACGATCGCCGCCTCCAAGAGGCGCTCTCTGTGACCCCCCTCACGTCCTCCCGACGTCCCGGCTGCTACTTTACACGCCTGTATAGATCTATACGGACGTATGTATACGAACGAGTGGGGAGGCCACGATGAGCAGCGACCTTCGTCAGACGACCGGGAACCGCGACGGCCGACCGCCGCGCGCCCGCCCAACCCTCCTCGCCCTCTGCGCGCTCGCCTTGGCCCTGCTGCTGGGCGCGGCGATGCCCGTGCCCGCGATACCGAGCGGCGCAGCCGAGGCCGGGCGGCTCCACTCCGCCCTCGTCCGGATGACGAAACTGGCCAACCGTCAAGTGCGGCCGCCGGCGCTGCGCCTGGCGCGGGACCTGCCCGGCGACGCCAAGCGGCTGAACGCGCTGCGCGAACCGGCGAGCACCGCCCAGACGCAGATGAGCGTCGTCCTCGACGAGCTCCAGCAGATGAACGCCCTCATCCTCGACCCCCACTACCTGCCGGCGCTGGTCGCCGCCGGGCGCGCCTTCATGGCGGTCAGCGGCCAGGACCCGCTGACCCGGACGACGATCAATCCCGACTACCTCGGGCTCGAGCCCGAGCTCGCGGTGAACGCCGAGCGGCTGCGCGGCGCGGCCGGCGACGCCGGCAAGCTCTCCGCGGGCGTCAAGCGCCTCACCCGGGCGCTGATCCGGTCGAAGCGGCGCGCCCGCCGCCTGGAGCGGGAGATCCGGCGCCTGCGCGCCCGAGGCGCCGCACCCCAGCGGCGGTAGGGAGGCGGGGCGGCGATGACCGGCAGGCGCAGCACAGCCAGGCGTCCCTGGCTGGTGCTGGGCGGGTGGATGCTGGTCGTGGGAGTGCTGGGACTGGTCGGCACGGGGCTGACCGAGCGGCTCGCGCCGAGCTCGCTGCTCGTGCCCGGGTCGCCGTCGGCCCGCGCCGAGGCGATGCTCGACCGCGAGTTCGGCAGCTCGGTGCCGGTCACCGTGCTGCTCCAGGGACCGGCGGCCGCGATAGACCGCCAGGGGCCGCGCCTCGTCGCGGCATTCCGGCGCGAGCGCAAGGTGCGGGTGATGTCGCCGTGGGACTCGGGCGGCGAGCCGGCCGGCCTGCGGCCCCGGCGCGGCGCGGCGCTGATCGTCGCCGACTTCGGGCGACCCCAGGCCGTGGCGATGAGCGAGGTCGTGCCCACTGCGCAGCGAATCGTCCACAAGAACGTGCAGCCGCCGCTCCGCGCCCACGTGGGTGGGCTGGCCGCGATCGGCACCGCCCTCCAGGAGAACGCGCTCGCCGCCACCCACCGTGCCGAGCTGCTGGTGGCGCCGATCCTGATGATCGTGCTGCTGCTCGTCTTCCGCACCCCGGTGGCCGCCACGGTCCCGCTGCTGATGGGAGCCGCCACCGTGCTCGCGGGGCGCGGCCTGCTGCTGCTGAGCACCTACACGATGCCGATCAACGCGCTCGCCGTCGCGACCGCCTCGATGATGGGGCTGGCGCTGGGGGTCGACTACGCGCTGCTGATGGTCTCGCGCTTCCGCCAGGAGCGCGACGACGGAGCCGACGTCGACGCCGCGATC
>VRUE01000069.1:8503-9973 GCA_019456285.1 Solirubrobacterales bacterium
GGGTCGACTACGCGCTGCTGATGGTCTCGCGCTTCCGCCAGGAGCGCGACGACGGAGCCGACGTCGACGCCGCGATCGCGATCGCGGCGCATGCCGCGGGGCGGACCATCGTCTTCGCCGGCGGCACCCTGGCACTTGCCATGGTCACGGCGGCGCTGGTCGCTCCGGGCGACCTGCTCGGCTCGGTCGCCGCGGGCGTCGTCGTCTCCGCGCTGCTCAGCGTCCTCTTGGCGATCTCCCTGATGCCGGCGCTGCTCCGCGTGCTGTCGGCCCACCTCGAGCGCTGGCGACTGCCCAGCCCGGACCGCGGGGGTCGCCTGCTCGGCCTTGCCGGCGGGCTGATCGCCCGGCCATGGATCGCGATCCCGCTGATCGCGGTTCCGATGCTCGCCGTCGCGGCGCCGGCGGGCGCGCTCAGCATAGGCCCTCCCGACCCGCGCCAGCTGCCCCCGTCCGATCCCACCCGGCAGGGTTTCGAGGCGCTGCGGCGGGAGATCGGCCCCGGCTGGGCGGCGCCGATCGTGGTCGTCTCCAAGGCGCGCGAAGGAGTGATCTCGGAGCCGGGGCGGCTGGAGGCGATCTCGCGCTGGCAGGATCGCGTCGCCAGCGACCCCGCCGTCGCGGCGGTGATCGGGCCCACCTCGCTGCGGGGAGCGGAGGGGCCACTGAACACGGTGCGCCAGGCCTACGAGACGGCGCCGGCACGACTCGCGAACACCCAGCGGGGCATCGCCTCCCTGCGCTCCGGGCTGCGCAACGCGAGCGACGGCGTCGCCGAGCTCCGCGCCGGGCTCGGCTCGGCCGCGGACGGGGCGGCGACGATCGCGAGTAGAACGCGCGAGACGGAGACCGGGGCGGCGCGCCTGGAGACCGGGATCGGCCAGGCAAGCGCCGGGGCGCGGCGGCTTTCGGCGGGCCTCGATCGCGCCCTGCGCGGGGCCAACCGCCTGGTCAGGGGCCAGCGCCGCCTCAGCGGAGGCGCCGAGCGGCTGGCGCGCGGCGTCCGCAGGCTCGACAACACGCTGCGCGGCTCGTTGGCGGAGCTGCGCGCGGTCGGCGCCCGGCTGCGCACCTGGGCCGCCTGGATCAGGTCGCTGCGGGTTCCCACCGAGATGGCGGCAGAGCGCCTCGAACGCGCCCTGCGGGAGCTCGAAGGCATGACCGTGGGCAAAGACGACCCGCGCTACGCGAAGCTGGTCGATGCCATCCACGAGGCGTCGGCGCTGGTCGGCGTGCCTGTCGGGACCGCCCCCGGGGAAGGCGAGCCGGTGCTGCCCACCGGCGTCTCCCGGTCGCTGGCGGCGGCGATCGTCGACATCCAGGAGCAGCTCGCCCGCTCCGTGGACTCGCTGGCCTCCATGCCCGACCAGCTCGAGCAGCTCGCCGAGGGCGTCGGGCGGCTGCGGGCGGGCGCCAACGAAGTGGCGGCCGGCGCGCGGGCGACGGAGCGCGGCGGCCGCACCCTGCGCG
>VRUE01000070.1 GCA_019456285.1 Solirubrobacterales bacterium
GATCGGGGGTCGGCCCCGCAAGGGCCCAGGACATAACCATCAACCCCCCGCCGGGCCAACTGCGTGACATTCGTCACACAGGCACAGCAACGGCGGCGCCCCGGCGGCGCCGCCTACCGCCCGGCTGGCGGTCTGCTAGAGCTTGCCGATCTTGAAGATCTTGGTGCCGCAGTCGGGGCACAGACCCTGGATCGCCGGGCGACCGTTTTTCATGGTCACCTGTTTGGCCTCTTTGATCTCGACCTTCTTACGCTCTTTGACGCAGTAGCCCTCAGGCATCGGGGGGCCTCCTTTCCTGCCGCTCATCGGCAAAGCTCGCGGTTGCTCGCGAGGTGGGATTGCGGCGAATGTAACGCAGGGAGGGGACGGCGACCACGCACGCACGTGCGCTTTGGCACAAGCGGCTATTTTTTCGCGCCGCCCGGCTGCAGGGCTTTGACCTCTGCCTGGAGCGCTTTGACCTGAAGCTTGAGCTGGGCGACCTGGGGGTCGACGCCGCTGGCGGTCTCGGCGCGCAGCTGGGCGATCTCTCCCTGAAGCCGCTCCTCGACCGCCTCGACCTCGGCCTCGCTCGCCTCGCCGTTGGCGGCGTCCAGCGCCAGGTAGACGCCGGCGCCGGCGCCGCCGATCGCGATCGCGACGAGGACAAGCATGATCCGCGTGCGGATGCCGAGCTTGCGCTCCAGCTCCCCGATCCACGCTCGTAGCCCGTCGATGTGCGACATCGACTCTAAGTTAATCCACTACCCTGCGGCCCGCACTCCCGCCCCCCGGCTTCCAAGGAGATACCGATGCCCGATGCAGTGATCGTCGACACCATCCGCACCCCGATCGGCCGTGCCTTCAAGGGCTCGCTCGCCCAGCTGCGCCCCGACGAGATGGGCGCCTTCGTCGTCGACCGGCTGCTCGAGCGCAACCCCGAGGTCGACCCCGCCACGGTCGAGGATCTCTTCTGCGGCTGCGGGCTGCCGCAGGGCCTGCAGGCCTTCAACATCGGCCGGATCGTCTCGCTGCTCTCCGAGAAGTTGCCGCAGACGGTCAACGGGGTCACGATCTCGCGCTACTGCTCCTCCAGCCTCGACGCGATCCGCCACGCCGGCAACGCGATCAAGGCCGGCGAGGGCGATGTCTACATCGCCGCCGGGGTCGAGTGGGTGAGCCGCTACAACGAGCGCACCGAGCCGGCCGGCGCCGCCGACCAGAACGAGAAGCTGCAGGGCAACGACGGCCAGCCCAACGTCTACATCGAGATGGGGCAGACGGCGGTCAACGTCGCCAAGCGCTACGAGGTGAGCCGCGCCGACATGGACAAGTACGCGCAGCGCTCCCAGGAGCTGGCCGTGAAGTCCCAGGAGGACGGCTTCTTCGACCGCGAAATCGTCCCGGTGGCCCTGCCCGACGGGACCGAGGTCGCCAAGGACGACGGCCCGCGCGCCGCCTCGACGCTGGAGAAGCTCTCGGAGCTGCCCGAGGCCTTCGGCGGCGGCGGGGTCACCGCCGGCAACTCCTGCCCGCTCAACGACGGCGCCGTCGCGGTGCTGCTGACGAGCGATGCCAGGGCCGAGGAGCTGGGCCTGACGCCGCGCGCCCGCATCGTCACCGCCGCCACCTGGGGCAACGAGCCCGAGTACATGGGCGTCGCCCCGATCGGCGCGATCAAGAAGGTGCTGGAGCGGGCCGGGATGACGATCGACGACATCGACGCGGTCGAGCTGAACGAGGCCTTCGCCGCCCAGGTGATCCCGATCATGGCCGAGTGCGGGATCACGATCGACAAGCTCAACACGCACGGCGGCGCGATCGCCCTCGGCCACCCCTTCGGGATGACCGGCGCCCGCATCATGAGCACCCTGCTCAACGCGATGGAGACCGACGATCACCAGGTCGGCCTGGAGACGATGTGCGTCGCCGGCGGGCAGGGCAAGGCGATGATCGTCGAACGGGTCTGAGGGTCCCTGACCGGCGCATATCGGCGCCCTCGCTCGCGTGCAGAGCACGCCACGCTCCCTGCGCGACGCAGCTGCTCGGCACCTTCTTCGACGGTGTCGCCCGCCACACCGAGGAGGGGCACGGCTTCGCCCGCCGCGCCGCCGAGGCCGGCTTCAAGGAGGCGGTGCGGGAGCGCGACGAGCCGTTCGGCGACTACGGCATGGAGGGCTTCGGCGTCGGATAGGGTCCGCGCCGCGATGAATGACCGCTCGACGATCACGCCGGACAACGTCCGCGCCTTCCTCGACGACAGTTTCCCGGGCGACCTCGGGATCGAGCCGCTGGAGATCGAGGACGGCCATGCCAGCGGCAGGATCGTCGTCGACCGGCGCCACCTGCACCCGGGCGGCTACGTGCACGGCGGGGTCTGGACGGCGCTCGGCGACACCGTCGCCGCCTGGACGACCTTCCGCAACATTCCCGCCGGCCACAACTTCACCACGATCGAGCTGAAGCTGAACGTCTTCGCCGCCGGACTGTCCGGCGACGAGATCGTCGCGACCGGCGAGCCGCTGCACGCCGGCCGCAGCACCGTGGTGATCGAGGTGAAGATCGAGCGCATTCGGGAGGGTGAGGAGCCGCGCCTCGCCGCCAACCTGATCGTCACCCAGTTCGTGCTGCTGCCTGAGACCCCCTGACCGGCGCATATCGGCGTCCTCGGTCGCTCGCGTGCAAAGCACGCCGCGGCTCCCTACCGGGATAGGTCCTTAGGCGGCGCCTCCAGCCGTTCGATCCAGGGTAGCCGCCAGAGCGCGCTGGCGATCGTCAGGCCGATCGCGGCGGCGAGCAGGGCCAGGAACCACTGGGTGGCGTCGAGCAGGGTCATCTCGAAGAAGTTGCGGACGGGAGTGGCGGCGAGGCTGAGGGCGAAGAGGGCGCCGAGGCCGGCGATCAGGGAGAGCATGTAGCTCTGGATCGCGATGTGCTCACGCCCCGGACCGCGCTCCAGCAGCAGCACGAAGCTCAGCCCGAGCACGATCAGCGTCGTCGTCGCCGCGGTGCGCCCCGCCTCCAGCGAGCCGCCGAAGACGGTGTCGACCAGGAAGAAGGAGAGGATCGAGCCGAGCGCCGTCGCCAGCCCGGCCGGCACCGCGAAGGCGGCCAGGGCGCGTAGCAGCCGCCCCCGGTACAGCGGCCCGTCGGAGGGCGCCAGCGCCAGCACGAAGGAGGGGATGCCGATCGTCAGGAAGGCGGCCAGGGTCAGGTGCCGGGGCAGGAAGGGGAAGGCGAAGCCCGGTATCGCGACCAGCAGGATCAGCGTCGCCGCGTAGACCGTCTTGGTCAGGTAGAGCCGCCCCAGCCGGTGGATGTTGCGGGCGATCCGCCGCCCCTCGGCGACCGCCTGGGGCAGCCGCGAGAACTCGTCCTTCAGCAGCACCACGTCGGCGATCCCCTTGGTCACCTGGGCGCCCGATCCCATCGCCACCGCCAGCCGCGCCCGCTTCAGCGCCGGCACGTCATTGACCCCGTCGCCGATCATCGCCGTGTAGCGCCCCGACGCCCCCAGCGCTCCGACCAGCGCCCGCTTCTGCTCGGGCGCGATCCGGCAGAAGATCGTGTTGCGCTGCGCCGCCTCGGCCAGCGCCTCGGGGTCCTCGGGCAGCTCCGACCCCTCGATCACCCCCGCCTCGGCCGGCACCCCGACCCGGTGGGCGACCGCGGTGACGGTCGCCCGCGCGTCGCCGGAGATCAGCTTCAGGTCGACCTGCCCCTCGCGCATCGTGGCGATCGTCTCGGCCGCGTCGGGCCGCAGCGTCTCCTCCAGCACGACCAGCGCCAGCGGGGCGAGCCGCGGCGGCGGCTCGCCGCAGGGGTCGGCGGGAAGCGCCTCGCCCGACTCGCCGAAGGCGACGACCCGCCGCCCGGCCGCGGTCTCCTCCTCCAGCCTGCGGGCCAGCCCCGGCGGCAGGGTCAGCGCCCCGGCCCGCTCGAGCACGTCGGGCGCCCCCAGCACATAGGTCGTCGAGCCGGTTCGCAGCCCGCTCCACCTCCACTGCGAGGAGAACGGCACCTCGGCGCCGACCCGCCCGGCCTCGCCGGGGAAGCGCTCGGCGATCGCCTCCAGGGTCCGGTTGCGGTCTCCGGCGCTCGCCGCGAAGCGGGCCAGCGCCGCCTGCGCCGCCGCCGGGTCGGCCCCTTCGGCGACCTCGACGCCCAGCAGCCGCAGCTCGCCGTCGGTCAGCGTCCCGGTCTTGTCGATGCAGATCGTGTCGACCGCGGCGAGGCTCTCGGTCGCGCTCATCTGCTGGACCAGCGTGTCCTTGCGGGCCAGCCGCACCGCCGCCACCGCGAAGGTGACGCTCATCAGCAGCACCAGGCCCTCGGGGATCAGCGTCACCAGCCCGGCCGTCGCGGTCTGCGCCGCCTCGACCAGGTCGACGCTGCGCACGCTGAAGGTCAGAAGAAGGATCGCGGCCAGCGGCACCATCGCGTAGGTGCAGGCGACGATCACCCGGTTCACCTCCCCCTGCAGCGGCGAGGGCGGGTGGCGGAAGGCCCTCGCCTCCCCGGCCAGCCGCCCCGCGTAGCTCTCCTCGCGCACCGCGTCGACCTCGTAGTAGCCGGAGCCGGAGATGCAGAAGGAGCCGGACAGCGCCCGCTCGCCGGGCTCCTTGCGGACCCCGTCGGCCTCGCCGGTCAGCAGCGACTCGTCCAGCCTCATCCCGCGGCTGGCGATCACCTCGCCGTCGGCGACGAGCTGGTCGCCGGGCTCGACCCGGACCACGTCCCCGGGCACGACCTCCTCGGTCAGCAGGCTCGCCAGCCGGCCGTCGCGCGCCACCCTGGCGTGCGGGGCGACCAGCACCGCCAGCCCGTCCAGGGTCGCCTTCGCCTTCAGCTCCTGGCGGATCCCGATGTAGGAGTTGACGATCGCGACCAGGCCGAACACCGCGTCGGCGAACAGCCCCAGCGAGAGGATCAGCACGAAGAAGACGCCGATGATCGCGTTGAACAGCGTGAAGACGTTGCCGGCGACGATGCTGGAGACCGAGCGCGACGAGGTCTCCGGCGGCGGGCCGAGCTTGCGCAGCCGCGCCGCCGCCTCGGCGCCGGCCAGCCCCCGCTCTATCGCCGCGTCGGTC
Organism: Solirubrobacterales bacterium; assembly: GCA_019456285.1. Taxonomy (GTDB): domain Bacteria; phylum Actinomycetota; class Thermoleophilia; order Solirubrobacterales; family 70-9; genus VRUE01. The sequence continues at coordinate 5,073 of VRUE01000070.1, forward strand.
ATCACAACCTATTCAATAGGGTGACGGGGCGGATGGCACTGAAGCTCGGACTCAACCTCGGCTACTGGGGGATCGGCCCCGCCGGGGAGGACGCGGTGGAGCTGGTCCAGGCCGCGGAGCGGGCCGGCTTCGAGTCGGTCTGGGCGGCCGAGTCCTACGGCTCCGACGTGGTCAGCGTCCTCGCCTGGCTCGCCCCGCAGACGAAGACGATCAAGCTCGGCGGGGCGATCATGCAGGTCCCGGCGCGGCCGCCCGCCGCGGCGGCGATGGCCGGCGCCACGATCGACAAGCTCTCCGGCGGGCGTTTCCTGTTCGGCTTCGGGCCGTCGGGGCCGCAGGTCTCCGAGGGCTGGTACGGGGCGCCCTACGCGAAGCCGTGGGGGCGGACCCGCGAGTACGTCGAGGTGGTGCGTAGGATCATCGCCCGCGAGGGGCCGCTGGAGCACCGGGGCGAGCACTACACGCTGCCGCTGCCCGGCGGCGAGGGCAAGGCGCTGAAGCTCAACTTCCACCCGCAGCGCAACCGCATCCCGGTCTTCCTCGGGGCGATCGGCCGCAGGTCGGTCGAGCTGGCGGCGGAGATCGCCGACGGCTGGATCCCGATCCTCTTCAGCGTCGACGCCTTCGAGCAGACCTGGGGCGAGCATCTCGAGGCCGGCTTCGCCAGGGGCGGCCGGCAGCGCTCCGACCTCGAGGTCTCGCCGTCCCTGCAGGTGGCGATCGACGGCGACCAGGAGGCGGCGAAGAACGTCGTCAAGGCGGGCCTCGTCCTCTACTTCGGCGGCATGGGCAGCCGCAAGACCAACTTCTACGTCGACCTCGCCCACCGCTTCGGCTTCGGCGAGGTCGCCGACGAGGTGCAGCGCCGCTTCCAGGACGGCGACCGCGGCGGCGCCTTCGAGGCGATGCCGGACGAGATCGTCGAGGCGACCTCGCTGGTCGGGACCGAGGCCGAGGTCGCGGCGCGGATCGAGCGCTTCGGCGCCGCGGGGATCGACCGGCTGATCGTCTCGCCGGTCCACGTCGACCGCGCCGAGCAGCTGCACACGCTGGAGCGCCTCGCCGCGATGACTGCCGGATGACGCACACGGCACTTCGCGTCTCGGCGTCCTCGGCCGGCCGGTTCGGCCACGCACCAAACAGGTGCGCTCCCCTCGCCGGCCCCCCTGCGTTGGCCATGCGCCCCTCCAGCGGGGCACTCATTGCATAGCCTTCCGCGCCGCATCGCGTCATGAAGATCGGAGTGCCGAAAGAGACCGCCGAGGGGGAGCGCCGCGTCGCGCTCGTCCCCGACGTCGTCAGGTCGCTGAGGAAGAACGAGAAGGTCGAGGTGCTGGTCGAGTCCGGCGCCGGTGACGCCGCCGGCCATCCCGACTCCCAGTACGCCGAGGCCGGCGCCGAGCTGGTCGGCGCCGAGGCCGCCCGGGGCGCCGACGCGGTGCTGCGCGTCGCGGTCCCCTCTGCCGCCGAGATCGGCCGCCTCGACTCCGGCCAGGTCCTGATCGGCCACCTCGCCCCCTGGACCTCGGCGGAGACCAACCGGGCGCTGGCGCAGGCCGGCGTCACCAGCTTCGCGATGGAGGCGATCCCGCGCACCACCCGCGCCCAGGCGATGGACGCCCTCTCCTCGCAGGCCACCGCCGCCGGCTACGCCGCGACCCTGATCGCCGCCCGCGAGTCGGGCCGCTTCTTCGGGATGATGACCACCGCCGCCGGCACGGTGCCGCCGGCCAGGGTCCTCGTCCTCGGCGCCGGCGTCGCCGGTCTGCAGGCGGTCGCCACCGCGAAGCGCCTCGGCGCGGTCGTCACCGGCTTCGACATCCGCCGCGCCGCCTGGGAGCAGATCGCCTCGCTCGGCGGCCGCCCGCTGGAGCTTGACTTCATCCCCGACGCCGAGGGCGAGGGCGGCTACGCGCGCCCGCTGACCGACGAGGAGAACCAGCAGGTCCGCGACGCGCTCGGCGAGAACGCCGCCAAGCAGGACGTGATCGTCACCACCGCCGCGATCCCCGGCCGGCCGGCGCCGCTGCTGATCACCGCCGAGGCGGTGCGCAGCATGCAGCCGGGCTCGGTGATCGTCGACCTCGCCGCCGAGAGCGGCGGCAACTGCGAGCTGACCGAGGCGGGGCGGACGGTGGTCGAGAACGGCGTCAAGGTGATCGGCCCCCGCAACCTGGCCAGCGAGATGCCGGCCCCCGCCTCCCAGCTCTACGCCAAGAACCTGGAGAGCCTGCTGGGCCTGCTCGTCTCCGAGCAGGGGGAGCTGACCGTCGACTTCGAGGACGACATCCTCGCCGCCGCCTGCATCACCCACGGCGGCGAGATCAGGAACGAGAGGGCCGCCGGATGAGACGGGAGGTTGTTCTTTGAGCCTGATGACCGAGATAACGATCTTCGTGCTCGCCGCCTTCGTCGGCTTCGAGGTGATCTCGAAGGTGCCGACCACCCTGCACACGCCGCTGATGTCGCAGACCAACGCGATCCACGGGATCGTGATGCTGGGCGGCCTGATCGTGATCGGCCACGCCGGCGACCCGCTCGAGTACGTGATCGGCACGATCGCGATCGCCTTCGGCACGATCAACATCGTCGGCGGCTTCATGGTCACCGACCGCATACTCGGCATGTTCACGCGGAAGGCGAAGCCGTCCGCCCCCTCCGCTTCGCGTCCGGGAGCGGACGGGTCGGATAAGGGGTGAGCATGGCTACCGCTCTGTCGCAGATGCCGCTCGCCGTGCTCGATCCCGGCGGCGCCGGCGCCACCGCGCTCTACATCGTCGCCTTCTCGCTGTTCATCCTCGGCGTCCGCCGCGGCACCCACCCGACCACCGCCAAGCAGGGCAACCTGATCGCCGTCGCCGGCATGGCGATCGCCGTCGCGACGACGCTGCTGCTCGACGGGATCGGCAACTGGGGCCTGATCGTCGGCGGCCTGGCGATCGGCGCCGCGGTCGGCGTGATCGCCTCGATCCGCGTCCAGATGACCGCGATGCCGCAGATGGTCGCCCTCTACAACGGGGTCGGCGGCGGCGCCGTGGCGCTGATCGCCTGGTCGGAGCTTCGGCACGGGATCTCGCTCGGCGAGGCGATCCCCCTCGACACCCTGATCCCGGTCCTCTTCTCGATGGTGATCGGGTCGGTCTCCTTCTGGGGCTCGAACATCGCCTTCGCGAAGCTCCAGGGCCTGATCCCGACCCGGCCGCTGGCGGTCCCCGGGCAGCAGGTGGTCAACGCCCTGCTGCTGATTGGGATCGTCGCTGCCTGCGTCAGCCTCGCGATCGACAACGGCGACCCCTCGCAGGCGATCTTCATCGCGGCCCTGATCGCCGCCGCGGTGCTGGGCAACCTGGTCGTCCTGCCGATCGGCGGGGCGGACATGCCGGTCGTGATCTCGCTGCTCAACGCCTTCACCGGCATCGCCGCCGCCGCGACAGGGTTCGCGCTGGACAACGTGGCGCTGATCGTCGCCGGCACCCTGGTCGGCTCCTCGGGAACGATCCTGACGATGAAGATGGCGACCGCGATGAACCGCTCGGTCGCCAACATCCTCTTCGCCGGCTTCGGCGGCGCCCCGGCCGGGGCGGGGGGCGTGGCGGAGGAGCGGCCGGTCACCTCGATCGGCGCCCAGGACGCGGCGATCAAGCTCGCCTACGCCGACTCGGTGGTGATCGTCCCCGGCTACGGCCTCGCGGTCGCCCAGGCCCAGCACGCGATCAAGGAGGTCGCCGACGAGCTGGAGAAGCGCGGCGTCGGCGTCGGCTACGCGATCCACCCGGTGGCCGGCCGCATGCCGGGCCACATGAACGTGCTGCTGGCCGAGGCCGACGTGCCCTACGAGCAGCTGCGTGAGATGGAGGAGATCAACCCCGAGATGCCGCGCACCGACGTCGCGGTGGTGGTCGGCGCCAACGACGTCGTCAACCCGGCGGCCAAGAACGACCCCGACAGCCCGATCGCCGGGATGCCGATCATCGAGGTCGACGAGGCCCGGCAGGTGATCGTGATCAAGCGCTCGCTCAGCCCCGGCTTCGCCGGCATCGACAACGACCTCTTCTACGAGCCCAACACCTCGATGCTGTTCGCCGACGCCAAGCAGGCGGCGACGGAGATCGCCGCCGAGATCGGCCAGCTCTAGCGCTTGATTCCCGCAAACTCGCCCTAATTCCCGCCTCCCGGGGGGCGAGAAAGGGCGTTTCGCAACTTAACCCCTCCGATGAGGGGAAAACTTACGCCACGTCAGGAGAGCGACCGGCGGAGTCGTCTCTCCGAGCGTGAACGAGAGACGGCAGCGCTGGCTACCCGTCAGCATGGTGTCGTTGCCCGTCGGCAGCTACTCGCCGCTGGCCTTGGCTCGCGCGCCATCGAAGGGCGAATCGACGCCGGCCGCCTCCACAAGCTGCATCGGGGGGTTTACGCGGTCGGTCACGAGAGACTCAGTCAGCGCGGATTCTGGATGGCTGCCGCACTTGCAGCCGGGGAGAGCGCGGTACTGAGTCATCGCAGCGCGGCGGCCCTATGGGGTCTGACCCAGATCAGTGAGTAGCGCGCCGCGCGCCGCCGGCTGAGGGCGCACCGCCTCCTGCTGAGCCGGCCGACCG
>VRUE01000071.1 GCA_019456285.1 Solirubrobacterales bacterium
GAGACCACTTAGCCCCTCCCTCGACTTGGCCAGAGAGCCGGCGCCCGGATTTGAACCGGGGACCCCTTCATTACGAGCGTGATTCTGGAGCGCGATCTGGCCCGGTTAGGCACGATCTCGTCCAGTTAGTCCAGCCTGGTTGAGTCCAGAATTGCCGAGTTGGGGACATATTTCGGGACACGCTCGGACATGCTGTCACATCAATAGATACCATCGCGTTCGCAAGCATGCACCGGCAATTTCTCAAACTGCTCTCGTCCGCCAAGGGCGAATCCAAGCCGGTCATCGCCCTTAACGTCGACGTTCGCGGCTTTTCAAAGTTCAGCCTCGAAGTCGAGTCAGTTGATACCGCCCTCTACATTCGCAAGATCTACCAAGCCATCCTTGGGAACTACTTTCCCGACGCCGATTTCTTCAAGCCAACCGGGGACGGCCTCTTACTGGTATTCGATATCGAGGAGGGCAATAACGACGACCTTACCAAGAAGGCGAACACGCTGGTTGAGAGATCGATACGGCTCGTTGATGAGTTTGCCGACCTGTTGGTTGGTGATCCGTGGATCTATTTTCCGATGCCCACCAGGATCGGTGTTGGCATTGCTCGTGGCGCGGCCTCTCGACTTGTCGCCGACAAGATCACGCTCGACTATGCGGGTACTGTTCTCAATATTGCCAGCCGCCTCATGGACCTTGCCCGTCCAGGTGGCATCGTCATTGACCAGACTTTTCCGATTGGACTACTGGACGACGCGCTGAAAAACAAGTTCAAAGAGGATGACGCTGTGTTTGTTCGTAGTGTCGCCGAGAAAGATCCACGTAAGGTGTTCTACCGAGAGAGTTGGACTACTATTTCGCCCTTCAATAGGCGACCTTTGGAGCAGATCGACTGGAAGTCGGTCAACAACAGCTATACGTTCGCTGAGTTCAAGGCTCTTGAAACTTGGTTCATCTATAGCCTGGAGGCCGAGCCGATTGATCCCGCACGAATCCTCGTCAGGCTTAATCACCCAGCGAAGGCTCCCAAAGGTGGCAAGATGCCCGATGTCGTAACCGAGATTGTTGCCGAGCGCAACGAATATGCGTACGAGTTGTCTGCGGGAAGTCCGCGATTGCGCGTAAATATCAGAGCGCTAGCCAAACGTGCCGCTTCAAACGGCGTCAAAGGGACTTGGCTCGTTAACTTCTCGATCCACTATCCGACCTAAGCCATGGACGAATTCCGCCACGTCCGTACGTGTTGTCCGCGATCCAGAGCGCTAGGTCGTTACGGGTAAAGCGCAACGACCGCCCGACTCTGATGTGGGGTAGGTGGCGTGACCGAACCAGCTCGTAGAGCGTGCTGCGCGGCACCCGCAGAAGTCGCGCAGCCTCATTCGCGTCAAGGAGAGGCTCGGTGAGTTGATGGAGATCGGGCATTGCTTCTGCCCCCGTTGTCCATCTTGAGCCCCGTTTGCCCCGCCTTCCTCGGATTTCTTAACAATCCGACGGGCCGCCGTTACTGCCAGGCGGCCCAGTCGTCGCGACCGCTCAGTCGCTTGACGTGGAGCGCCGCCCGACTCGGCAAGACCAAGAATCCGTTGCTGTGCAGCAATCCCTCCACGACGAGATCGCGGACGGCGCGGGCGAGTTCCATGCCGCGGACGAGATCGGTGGGGTTCTCGAACAGCTCACAAGCGATGGCGGGGAACGTCAACAGCACCGGGTGTTCGTGCAGGACCACCGCGAGGACGACACGCTGCATCTCCTCGTCGGTTGTGACCGTGAACGCCGGGGCGCGGCGAAGGCGGCGACGCCAAGCGCCGCCGCCACTCCGCCACATCAGGCCGCCTCCCCGCTGAGCGCTGCGAGCAAGCCGTGCAGCGCCTCGTGGTTGGCGACGATCTCGGTGTAGTCGCTGGCCTCGTCATAGGCGTTCGCTGCTGTCTCGATGGCCGCTCGCGCGGCCTCATCGGGAACGAGGATCTGTCCCAGCTCCAGACCAGACAGAAGCCGCTCGAACGCCTCGGCGTCCTCGCGGGCGAGGTCGGGATTCCTCATCTTCTCGGGGTGGGTCAGGTCGCGTCGAACGTCCTCGTACCAGTCGGCCAGCAGGCCGCTCAGGATCGTGACTTGTGATGGAGGTAGATCGAGCGGCACCGCCCGCCTGCCATCCGTAGGGTTCTTCTCAGCCATGAGGAGCTATGCCTCCTTGTGGTCAGGCCCTCGGTTGGCGTGACAGCGCCGCCGGGGGCCGCTTATGTGAACGGCCGCCAGAGTAGCACGACCGTAGATGCCTATCTACGTCTAGCTACTTCTTACGGAGGATTTGCGCGACGCGGGTGAAATGCAGCCCCGCCTCTTTGCCGATGTCGCGCATCGACAGGCCGGCCGCCTTTGCCCGCTCGAAGCTCTCTCGGCGAGCGTCCCCGATCTCCTCAAGCTGGCCCTGCGCGCGCTCGAACTTCGACTGAGCGCGCCGCACCTCCGCGCGGGCCTTCTGCTTGGCGTCGCCAGCCATCAGCCAGAACCCTATTCACCGAACCGAAAGCCAGAAGCCAGCAACGACAGATCAGAGAGCCAGGAAGCAAGAACGACCGAAGGTCGGCCAGAACAGCCAGCAGCAAGGGAGCCAGAACGATCCTCCCAGCCACCAGTAGCCAGCCCCCAACAGCAGACAACAGCCACCCCTCACGCACTATCACTGAGTGAGATGGTCCCGCCCCGAAGGCGGTGGAAAGCACGTCCGCCGACCGGCCTAGCGTCCTCGGCGCGACGGGCTGACCCAGCCTCATCGAGTCGCCCCTGAGGGGCTGACCGGTCGGAAGTCGTGTCGCCCGCCGCGTTCGAGGATTGCCGGCGTGACCTGATAGGAGCGTGCTCAGCCCGACTCAGTGATGTCCGCCGTCGATCCGTCAACCGAGGACACGCCGAGCATAAGGAGGCGCCCCGAAGTGATCACGATCGGCATCGACCCCCACAAGCGAACCCACACGGCCGTGGCCGTCTCCGGCGTCGGGGAGCTGCTCGACGAGTTGACGATCCCCGCCGATGATGACGGGCACAGGCAGCTTCTCGCCTGGGCTCAAGACCTCGATGCGGGCGAAAGCCGCCGCTTTGCCCTGGAGGACTGCCGCGGCGTCAACGGCCGCCTGGAGCGCTTCCTGCTCGCCACGGGAGAGCATGTGCTGCGCGTGCCGCCGAAGCTGATGGCGAATGCTCGCAAGGGCGGCCGGGAGGTCGGCAAGTCCGACCCGATAGATGCCCTCGCTGTCGCCAGGGCGGCACTGCGCGAAGAGTCCAAGCTGCACCCCGCCAGCACCGACTCCAGGGCGCGGGAGCTGAAGATCCTGGTCGACCACCGCGAGGGCCTGGTCCACGACCGCCAGATCTACTGTTCCCGCCTGCGCTGGCACCTGCACGACATCGACCCCGACCTGGAGCCCGCAGCCGCACATTGGATCGCCCGGCGGTGCGGCGCAGCATCGTCCAGCGTCTCGCCCACCGCGAGCAGACCGTGCAAGTGAGGGTCTGCCGTGACCTGTTGGCGCGGATCGGGGAGATCACCCGCCGCGAGCGCGAGCTGGCCGCCGAGATCGGCGAGCTCGCCAAGAGCTATGCGTCGCAGCTGATGGAGCTACCGGGTGTCGCTCGGCTCACCGCCGGCAAGCTGATCGGGGAGATCGGCGGGGTCGGTCGCTTCAGGACCGACGCCCAGCTGGCCCGGCACGCTGGCTGCGCTCCGATTCCGGCCTCATCCGGCAACACCCAGCGGCTGCGCTTTGACCGCCACGGCAACCGCCAGCTGAACGCAGCCTTCTATCGGATCGCGCTCACCCAGATCCGGGTTCACCCCGAGGCGCGCGCCTACCTCGCCAAGAAGCGGGCCGAGGGCAAGACCACCAAGGAAGCGCTCCGCTGCCTCAAGCGCCACCTGGTCAGGGCCGTCTGGCGAGCCATGCAGGAGCCGTCAGGCATTGCCGTTTCACCTGCTCTTTCTTGATCTATATCCCCAGCCACCCCGTCTTCTCTCAGAGGTCCTCTTGACATAGGAGCGACTTTGTTAAGAGATCGGGGCACGGAGCGCTCCCCGCGGACAGACGCGGTGGATGCTCACGATTGGAAAGCTCGGAACTGGCCAGGAGCGCTACTACCTCGACAAAATCGTCAAGGGGGCGGAGGACTACTACTCCGGCGAGGGTGAGGTCGCCGGTCAATGGATGGGCGACGCTGCCGCGGACCTCGGCCTCTCTGGCGAGGTCGGAGCCGACCAGCTCACGGCGATGCTCACCGGCTGCAATCCGGTGGATGGCTCCCCACTCGGCCTGCGGGCGGTCGGCGGCCGTGGCCCGGTGCCCGGCTTCGACCTCACCTTCTCCGCTCCCAAGTCCGTCTCCCTGCTCTGGGGCCTCGGCGGCATCCATGCCGCGCTTGAGGTCAACGAAGCCCACCAAGCCTCCGTTGAGGTCGCCCTCGACTACATGCAGCGCGAGGCGTGCTGGACGAGGCGCGGAGCGGGAGGCGCTGAGTTCGTCCCCGGCAACGGCTACCTCGCCGCCGCCTACGTCCACCGCTCCTCCCGCGCGGGCGATCCGCAGCTCCACACCCACGTCCTGATCGCCAATGCGACCAAGGGACCGGACGGGCGCTGGACCCGTCTCTACCACCCGGCGATCTATGACCACGCGAAAACCGCCAGCTACATCTACGAGGCGAACCTGCGCCACGAGCTGACCCAGCGCCTCGGCGTCGAGTGGCAGCCGGTCCGCAAGGGCTTCGCCGAGATCGAAGGCTTCGCCGACGAGCATCTGCGCGAGTTCTCGACCCGCCGCGCCGAAATACTCGAGGCGGCGGGTGCGGACGCCTCCGCTCGTTCGCGCCAGGTCGCGGCGCTGACGACGCGCGGGGCGAAGGAGCAGGGCATCTCACGCGAGGAGCTGATCGAGCGCTGGCGCAACCGGGCGAACGAGATCGGACTCGACAAGGAGGCGGTCGAGCGGACCTTCGACCCGGAGGCGTTCCGGGTACCCCAGGCCCCCGCCGATGACCGCACGGTCTCTACCCGGCAGGTAGACCGTGCGGTCACGTCGGGGGCGTCTCATTTCGACCGGCGCGATGCGATCCAGGCGGTTGCGGACTCGTTGCCGGCCGGGGCGCCGGGAGCGGAGGTGGAGCGCTTGGCCGATGCCTACCTCGCTTCGGATTCGGTGATCTCGCTGGGCGAGAGCGCAAAAGGCGAGCGGTTTACGACGCAGCACATCTGGGAGCTGGAGCGCACGGCGCTCGATACGGCGGCGAAGATGCGAGCCGAAGGCCCGGGCGCTGCGGGGGAGCTTGTCGCCACGCGGGTGATCGGCAAGCGCCCGACCCTGAAGGACGACCAGCGCGAGATGGTGCGCCGCCTGCTTGTCGACTCAGAGGGAGTCGTCGTCGTGATCGGCGAGGCCGGGACCGGCAAGAGCTACGCGACGGCGGCAGCGGCCGAGGGCTGGGGCGATGCCGGGATGGAGCTGCGCGCGGGCGCCCCGACCTGGCGGGCGGCCAACGTCCTGCGCGCCGAGGGCCTGCCGGCGTCGAGTGTCGCCAGCCTGCTCGCCGACCTCGACCGGGCAGCGCGGGCGAGCAGCGCGGCGCTGCCCAGAGGGTCGGTGCTGCTGATCGATGAGGCGGGCATGGTGGACTCGGCGACGCTGGCCCGCCTGATCGCCCACGCCAACGCGGCCGAGGCCAAGCTCGTCCTGATCGGCGATCCCGAGCAGCTCGGCGAGATCGAGGCGGGTGGACTGTTCAGAGCCGTCTCCGATCGCCCCGCGCCGATCTACCTCGACGAGGTGATCCGCCATCAACACGAGGCAGAGCGGCAAGGGGCGAAGTTGATCCGCGAGGGCGAAGGCGCGGAGGCGATCGACCTCTATCGATCCGAGGAGCGGGTCGTCGTCGCCGCCAACCCCCAGCTGCGGCGCGAGGCGATGGTCGCCGACTGGCACGAGGCGTTCGCCGGAGGCGAGGACGCCGTGATGGTCGCCAAGCGAAACGTCGAGGTCGAGCGGCTGAACGAGATGGCCAGGCAGATGCGCCAGGAGGCCGGCAAGCTCGGCGCCGCCGAGATCGAAGTGGGGGAGGCTCGCTTTGCCGCCGGCGATCAGGTGATCACCCGGGTTAACGGCCACGCCGCCCAGATTTACAACCGTGAGCGCTGGCAGGTCGAGGCGGTCGACACCGAGTGCCAGAAAGTCGTCCTGCGGGGCATCGACCAGCCAAGACAGGTCGAGCTTGACGCCGGCTACCTCACCCGCACCAACCCCTACAACGACGCCCCGGCACTCGAACACGCCTACGCCGTCACGACCTACTCGGCTCAGGGAACCACCGTCGACCGCGCCTTCGTCATGGCCGATCCCTCGATGGACAAGCAGGAGATGTACGTCGCAACCTCGCGCAGCCGCGGCGAGACCTACCTCTACGTGACGCCGGAGGTCCAGACCGAGCGCGATGAGTTCGCGCCGCGCTCCCCGCATCTGCGGGAAGGCTTGCCGCACATCGCCGAAGCCGCCGAACGCGACCGCTCCCAGCTCGCCGCGCACGACGAGGCGCTTCGCACCGAGCTGCGCAGGCTGCCGACCCAGGAGATTGTCGCCAGGCGAGCCGAGCTACACGACGAGGTGATGCGCGAGGGGAGGGTCAGGACCGATCACATCGAGGAGGGGCCGCTCATCCACGTTTTGGAAGGGCAGTACGAGGTGGCGGTCGACCGCCGCGACGCCGTTGAAGCAGGAGGCTGGCGCCAGCGCCGCCGGGAGCTGCCCGACGCCCTTGAGCGAGAGGCCAGCTGCCACGAGGCGCTCGAAAGGAAACGCGCCGTAGCCGAACGCAACGGGCCGCTGACGGACACGGCGACGAGGGAGGACGCCATCGCCGGGCAAGTCCTCGCCGAGCGCCGCGAGTTGGCGATCACCGCCGCCCGCATCGCCCCGCCTGCCTACATCACGAGTGAGCTGGGGGAGAGGCCCAGCGATCCGGCGAAGTGCAAGAGCTGGGAGAAAGGCGTCGAGACGGTCGAGCGTTATCGCCTGGAGCACGGCGTCAAGGACCCCAACCATGCCCTCGGCCGGGATTCAGGGCGAAGCGGCGAGCGAGCGCGTGAGCAGGCGCAGCAGCGGCTGCGGGAGTCTCAGCGGGAGCTGGGCCGGATCAAAGAGGCGGCGCAGGTACGGGATATGGGTCGGTCGATTGGGATCGGCCTCTAGTAGATCCAGAAAATACCTGGAAAACAGCAATTTTTGGCCAAAATTTGACAGGGCGGGTACGCTCTGTCTGCGAGACGCGCTTACGCGCCTCGTCCGAAGGACCGGAGGCAGACAGAGCGTACCCGCCCTCGCGCAAATGTCTATTCGCCTCGTTTTATGCCCCGAAGTCCTGTACTTTGGCTATTGATCCTCTATTTGACGAGGAGTTGAAAATGGCCCTTAAAACGGATATCCGAGTCGCTACGAAAATTGACCGCAACGACTTCGATGCTGCGCGGAAAGACAGCAAGGTCAGCAAGCTCGTTCGGGATGCAAAGGATTACGGAGACCGTCTAAACAGGGACGGTAGGGACCACTCCTTAGCTTCTTCTCACGGTAGCTAACGCTACTCAAGCCCTCGATTAAACGGCCCCATGTATCGGCCGGCGAGCGGCAAGTACAGGCGCTTGAGTTTCCCGCCAGCATCGATCATCTGGGAGTTGCGAAGTCCCTTGTTGCGCCACATTGCCTGCGTCTCAGAATCGAATGGATCTAGGGTGAGAATCACGTTCCCCTGAAGTTCACCGACCCTCGTCGCCACGAAGATGGCGTGGCGCAGGGCATCATCACCAGCGCCAGCGGGGGCGCGGCGATCCCGAGCGATCCACTCGACATGAGACGAACCGAACCGAGTTCCGTCGCCTCCCATCTGCTTGCGGTGCTTTTCTGAAGTGATGATCGCCTCTCCCGAAGACAGGGCATAGAAGGCGGCGACATGCTCTGCGACTACCAGAATTCGCGTCACACAAGCGGCTACTTGGATGGCTCGGTGTTGAAGCCAATCGGTCCCCTCCTGGGCAGCAGCCTCATTCGTTGAATATGCCTCAAAACCCGCGACCGCTTGTGCGAGATGGGGCATCTCCTCTGCGACTTGGCGGTTCCACTGGAACCACTCGCCCCTTTTAAGGTCGTCCGTGCTGAGTGTCCATTCGTCAGCCATCGGGGCCCATCATGCCGAAATGGCTGGTTGACCCATGAGGCGTTCGATTCAAATCAAACGAGACGCAGGTGACTCATCCATGCTGAATGCATCAGCGACGAGAGCCGCGTCGGCCTTGCGCGGTACGTAATGCAGGTACTTCATGGTCGTTTGGATGTCGGCGTGGCCCATCCACTCTTGGACTCGGCGGATGTCGACTTTGGCGATCATCCGGGTGCCGAAGGTGTGGCGGAGGTCGTGGAAGCGGAGCTTGCGGAGGCCAGCTCGCTTGAGGGCCGAGTCGTAGCGACGGCGCAGGGCGCGGCCGTCGAGGTAGTTGCCGCGCAGGCCGACGAAGACGAGATCGTCGTCGCCGGTCCACTCCGGGCGCTGGCCGAGCTTCGCCAGCGCTTCGGCGACGTCGGGCGCCATCGGCACCGAGCGGACCTTGCCGGACTTCGGCGTCGTCAACGCCCCCTCGGCGTAGCTCGCCCTGACGCGGATCACCTGACCGGCGAAGTCGACATCGCGCCAGTGGAGGGCGAGCAGCTCGCCGCGGCGCAGGCCGGTGAAGGCAGCGGTCAGGTAGATCGCCGCGTCCTGCTCGGACGCCGCCGCGCGGACCAGCGCCATCACCTCCTCGGGCGAGAAGACGTCGATGTCGCCGCTCCGTCGGGTCGGGGGCCTCTCCACGTCCGCGACCGGGTTGGTCGGCAGGCCGTAGAGCTTCCTTGCTCGCTTGAAGATCCCGTGCGTGAGGACGAGGGCCTTGGTCCGCGTCGCGGGCGCCCGGTCGACGCCCGCGATCCACGACTCGATCGTCGCCGTGGTGATCGACTCGATCGGCATCTCGCCGAAGGCGGGGAGGAGCTGCGATCGGAGGATCGCCTTGTAGCCCACGATCGTCGACGGCTTGCGGTCGCGGTCGTGCTCGACGTAGCGCAGCCACTCGGCTGCCGCGTCGGCGAAGGTGACGCCGGTCTTGACGAGGCCGGGGAGGGTGCCTCGCCGGGCTTCGTCGAGAACGTCGCGGAGCCACGCTTCGGCGGTGCGCTTGGTGAAGTAGCCGGCTGGCGGTCGGCCGCGCTCAGTCCATGCAGGCCCGATACGGCGTTGCAACTGGCGCCCATCCGGTAGCCGGTACTTCGCGTACCACTGCGGCCCGCGCTTGCGATCGATCCGGAAGACGTGTCCCGAAGGGGGTTGAGCGGGGGGTTGCCGTGGGGGCGCCATCGACCCAGTCTAGCCTAATCTCGGGACATATTCGGGACATATTTCTGTTTGTCCCTAGAGTGCCCTTCGCTAAAAGTGCCTATTTGCGGGGCTTTTTAGAGCCGGCGCCCGGATTTGAACCGGGGACCCCTTCATTACGAGTGAAGTGCTCTACCAACTGAGCTACGCCGGCGG
>VRUE01000072.1 GCA_019456285.1 Solirubrobacterales bacterium
CTCCTGGGCCAAGAAGAGGGCCCGCTCTCGCGGGCCCTTGGTGGTTGGGGACTTGACAAATGGCCGTCCATATCAGCTGGCGGTCGAGGTGGGGTGCCCACCCTGCGTGCTGTCTTTTTCGCCGGTCGCGTCGCGCCTCTCGTTGACTGGTCTGTGCGAAAAAGGTAGCGCCGCGCACAGGATGGACACCCCACCCCGCCAGTTACCCTTAGCGGGGATGGCTGTCACCACGACCACGGTTGGGGAGACTTGCGAAGCCGCGCGGCGAGCCGCAAGGGCGTTGAGCGGCGCTTCGACGGAGGCCAAGAACGCCGCGCTGGAGGCGACCGCGAGGCTGCTGGGAGAGCGCGGCGCCGAGATCCTCGAGGCGAATGCGGCCGACCTCGCCGACGAGCGCGCCGCGGGGCTGACCGAGGCGCTGCGGGATCGGCTGACGCTGAGCGAGGAGCGGGTCGCGGCGATGGCCGGGGGCGTGAGGGCGGTCGCGGCGCTGCCCGACCCGGTCGGCGAGGAGCTGGAGCACAAAGTGCTGGACAGCGGGCTGGACCTGCGCAAGGTGAGGGTGCCGCTCGGGGTGGTCGGCGTCGTCTACGAGGCGCGGCCCAACGTGACGATCGATTGCGCGGCGCTGACGATCAAGAGCGGCAACGCGATCGTCCTGCGCGGCTCCAGCTACGCGGAGCGCTCCAACGGGGCGCTGGCGGCGATCGTCCGCGAAGCGCTGGGCGAGGCGGGCCTGCCGCAGGACGCGGTGCTGCTGCTTGCCGGCGGCGGCCGCGAGGACCTGGCCGAGCTGGCGACGCAGGACGATTCGGTCGACCTGCTGATCCCGCGTGGCGGGCAGGGGCTGAAGGCGACGCTGAGGGACGCGGCGACGGTGCCGGTGATGTACGCGGCGGCGGGCAACTGCCACGTCTACGTCCACTCCGACGCCGACCTCGAGATGGCGCGGCGGATCGCCTTCAACGCGAAGGTGCAGCGGCCGGGGGTCTGCAACGCGGCGGAGACGCTGCTGGTCGACGCCGCGGTGGCCGGGGACTTCCTGCCCGACGCGCTCGCCGATCTCCGCGACGCCGGAGTCGAGCTGGTCGGCGACGAGCGAGCGCGGACGAGTGCCGGGGGAGTCGAGATGGGCGCTGCGACCGAGGAGGACTGGGGCACCGAGTACCTCGACCTGAAGCTGGCCGTCGGCGTCGTCGACTCGCTGACGGACGCGGTCGAGCACATCAACCGCCATGGCACCCGGCACTCGGAGGCGATCGTGACCCGCTCAGAGGACGCCTCCGGCCGCTTTGCCGCCGGGGTTGACGCCGCCGTCGTCTACACCAACGCCTCGACCCGCTTCACAGACGGCTTCGAGTTCGGGATGGGGGCCGAGATCGGCAACTCGACCCAGAAGCTGCACGCGCGGGGCCCGATCGGCCTGCGTGAGCTGACGACCTACAAGTACGTCGTCCGCGGCGACGGCCAGGTGCGTGAGTAGGACGCCCGCGGCCGGCGTCGGCGTCCTCGGCTCGGCGTTCAACCCGCCGCACCTGGGTCACCTGGCGCTCGCCCAGGAGGCGCTCTGGCAGCTCGGCCTCGATGAGGTCGTGCTGATGCCGACCGGGGAGGCGCCGCACAAGCGGATCGCCGACGATCCGGGGCGGGGGCTGCGGTTGGCGATGACAAGGCTGGCCGCCGCCGCCGACCCGCGCTTCTCCGTCTCCACCCTGGAGGTCGAGCGCGAGGGTCCGTCCTTCACCGATCAGACGTTGGAGCTGCTTGCCCGCGAGAGGAGCGACACGGAGCTGGTGCTCGTGATGGGGGCGGACGTCGCCGTGGGGCTGGAGAGCTGGCGCCAGCCGGAGCGGGTGGTCGAGCTGGCGCGGCTGGCGGTGGCACGGCGGGCCGGCGTCTCCGACGCGGAGGTCGCCGCGGTGTTGCGCAGCCTCGGGGCCGAGGGGCGGGCGACGATGCTGGAGATGCCGCAGTTCGACGTCTCTTCCTCGGCGGTGCGCGAGCGGGCGGCGGCGGGCCGGCCGCTGCGGTACCTGGTGCCCGAGCCGGTGGCGCGGTTGATCGAGGAGAAGGGGGTCTACGCGTGAGCGGGGTCGAGCCCGAGGCGCTGGCGCGGCGCTTGACCGAGCTGGCCGACTCGAAGGGGGCTGCCGAGATCGTCGTCCTCGACATGCGCGAGCTCGCCTCCTACACCGACTTCCTGGCGATCTGCACGGCGCGCAACGAGCGTCAGGCGCGGGCCATCGTCGACGAGGTGAAGCTGCGGCTGAAGCGCGAGCAGAGCCTGCTGCCGGGCGGGATCGAGGGGAAGGGGTCGGCCGGCTGGATCGTCCTCGACTACCTCGACTGCGTGCTGCACGTCTTCACCGCCGAGGCGCGGCAGCGCTATCAGCTCGAGGACCTCTGGCGCGAGGCGCCGCGGCTTGAGTTGCAGCTGTCGCAAGATGGCGTCCGAGGGCACCTCTATGGTGCCGCGCATGGGTAGCTTCAAGGGGGTGCTCTTCGGCTACCGTCGCCCCGATGTGGACGCGGCAATTTTCGCACGGGACGCACGGATCGGCGAGCTGGAGCGCCAGGCTGCTGCTGCGGCCGAGCTGGAGGCGGAGCTGTCGTCACTCTCCGGAATGGTGATCGAGCGCGAGCGGGAGATCCGCGGGCTGAGCGAGCGGCTGCGGGAGGCCAACGAGCGCCACGACCGCAGCATCGCCTCGCTGGAGTTGGTTTCGGCGCGGCTGGAGTCGGTCTCGGTGCGGCTGGAGGAGACCCAGGCGCAGGCGCGCGGCCAGGCGACGCGGATTCGGATGAAGGCGCTGCGCGAGGCGGTCGAGGTGAGCCGCCGGGTGCAGGAGCTGAGCGACGCCCAGTCGGCGCCGGCGCGAGGCGCCGCGGCGGAGAGTCCGGACGGCAACGGTCATGTCGACCGCGACCGCGACCCGCAGGGCGTCTTCGAGGGCCGGATCAGCGTCGAGATCGGCCCGCTCGGCGATTTCTCCCAGCTGGTCGGCTTCGAGGATGTCGTCGGCCAGCTCGGCGCCTCGGAGATCTCGGTCGAGCGCTTCTCCGAAGGCCGCGCGACGCTCTCGATGCGCCTCGACGAGCCGGTCGACCTGCTGCGCGAGCTGGAGGAGCGCTCCCCGCTCGAGTTCCACGTCCGCCGCACAGCCGACGACAACCTGATCCTCGACGTCGACGAGGACCAGGGCCCCGAGCAGCAGGCCGCTTAGAACCCGCCCCCGCCCCCGCCACGCACGTCATCCGGGCGTGCGGGGATTTGGAATCAAGTCTCTAGACTTGACGAAGCAGCATTCGGCTTGGGGCTGTAGCTCAGCTGGAAGAGCGACGCGCTGGCAGCGCGTAGGTCACGGGTTCGAGCCCCGTCAGCTCCACTCTCACAAGTAGGCTTGGCCACGATGGACCAGCTTGTGCAGATTGTCGGGGCGCTGCTGATCCTGGTTGCATATGCGGCTGCGCAGCTTGGCGCGATGGACCCACACTCGCGCGTCTACCTGGTGCTGAACCTGGTCGGCTCGGCAATCCTGGCGGCGCTTGCCTGGCATGAGCAGCTATGGGGATTCTTGATGCTGGAGGCCGTTTGGGCGGCCGTATCGCTCTGGAGCTTGGTGCAGCTGCTGCGCGGCAGGCCGCTGTCCGCCGGCCACTGACTGGCGTGAGAGGAAGGTCGAGAGGCGTCGTTCGTAGAGGCGCGGGGCGACGTTCCAGGACTCGGTGTGGCCAGCCTCGGGCGCCCGGTGGTTCCCATCGAGTAGCCGGCCAGGATCAGGCGGCGGGCTCCACTCCCAAGCCCGGCGGAGCTGAGCTTCCCTGATCGCGACTGTTTTGCCGACCCGAAGGAGACGGTCGGCGGCCCCGCACTCAAACCACCCGCCCACGCTGCCGATGGGTCAGCGATGAGTGCTGCCAGCGAGCATGTGTTCTCGCACGGGATGCGGGATACGAGGGAAGCGTTCGAGGTTTGGAATGCGCAGCCCTGGACCGTCCTGCGGGGGTGGGTGGCGCTGAGCCTGGCGATTACGCTGGCGCTGCTCGGCGTCGTCTGGGTGATCGCCGGGCTGCTGACCCCGGACCTGACGCCGTTCCACCTGGCGGGCCTGACCTCGGCGTCTGATCCGGCCGACCTGCTGCCGATCCTCTGGCGCAACTCGCTGGTGCTGGCGCTGCACGGGACCGCCTGCGTCGCCGGCTTCATCGCCGGCGCCTCGATGCCGATCGCCGCCGCGCAGCGCACCGGGCTCTCGCGCTGGATCCACGTCAAGGCGGGCCAGTTCGCGATCCTCTTCGTCGCCGCCGTCACCCTCTTCTCGCTCTCCACCCAGGCGCTCTACCTGGGCTTCCAGGGCTCGACCCTGGCCTTCCAGCTCGAGATCTCCCACGCCGCCCTCATCCTCAGCGTCCTCCCCCACGCGATCCCCGAGCTGACCGCCCTCTTCCTCCCCCTCGCCGCCTGGCTGATCGCCAGCCGCCGCGGCGAGTGGAACCGGCTCCTTGCCGCCACCTTCATCACCGTCCTGCTGGCGATCCCGACCCTCGTCGTCGCGGCGACGATCGAGGTCTACGTCTGGCCGCAGATCCTGAGGGTCCTCTCGTCTGCCGTCTGAGAAGATCGCCGTTCGATGAGCGGCTACGACCCGAAGGCGATCGAGAGCAAGTGGCAGCAGGTCTGGGCTGAGGAGAGGACCTGGGAGGTCGCCAACCCCGGGCAGCCCGGCTTCGACGGCTCCAGGCCGAAGTCCTACGTGCTGGAGATGCTCCCCTATCCCTCCGGGGAGCCCCACGTCGGCCACCTCAAGTGCTATGCGATCGGCGACGCGATCGCCCACTTCCGCCGTCGCCACGGCTTCGAGGTGATCCACCCGATGGGCTACGACGCCTTCGGCCTGCCGGCCGAGAACAACGCGATCAAGACCGGCGAGCCGCCGCGCGAGACGACCGAGCGCTCGATCGCCTCCTTCCGCCGCCAGTTCCGCGAGTGGGGGATCTCGATCGACTGGTCGCGCGAGCTGGGCACCCACACGCCCGAGTACTACCGCTGGACCCAGTGGATCTTCCTGCAGCTCTTCGAGCGCGGCCTCGCCTACCGCGCCGAGGCCCCGGTCCAGTGGTGCCCCGAGGACGCCACCGTGCTCGCCAACGAGCAGGTCGTCGACGGCCGCTGCGAGCGCTGCGGCACGCCGGTCGAGCAGCGCAGCCTCGAGCAGTGGTTCTTCCGCATCACCGAGTACGCGGAGCGGCTGCTCGCCGACTTCGACCTGCTCGAGTCCTGGCCCGAGCACGTGATCACGATGCAGCGCAACTGGATCGGCCGCTCCGAGGGCGCCGAGGTCGTCTTCCGCTGCGGGGAGCTCGACCTCGACTTCCCCGTCTTCACCACCCGACCCGACACCCTCTTCGGCGCCACCTTCTTCGTCCTCGCCCCCGAGCACCCCGAGCTGGAGCGGCTGGTGGCGGGGACGCCGGCCGAGCAGGCGGTGCGCGAGTACGTCAACCGGGTCGCCCGCGAGTCGGCCGAGGAGCGCGGCGACGAGGACCGCCCCAAGACCGGCGTGCCGCTCGGCCGCAGCGTCGTCAACCCGGTCAACGGCGAGCGGATCCCGGTCTTCGTCGCCGACTACGTGCTGATGGAGTACGGGACCGGGGCGATCATGGCGGTGCCCGCCCACGACATCCGCGACTACGAGTTCGCGAAGGCGTTCGACCTGCCGGTCAGGCGGGTGATCGAGGGGGTCGACCCCGAGGTCGCCCGCGACGACGACGGCCTTCCCTACCTCGGCGACGGGCCGATGGTCGACTCCGGCCGCTTCGACGGCGAGGGCAACCGCGCCGCCTGCGAGGAGATCGTCGAGTGGCTCGCCGCCGAGAACCGCGGCCGCGCCGCCGTCAACTACCGCCTCCGCGACTGGCTGGTCTCCCGCCAGCGCTACTGGGGGGCGCCGATCCCGGTCGTCTACTGCGAGCGGTGTGGGATCGTCCCCGTGCCCGGCGACCAGCTCCCGGTCGAGCTGCCCGGGGTCGAGGACTACGCGCCGCAGGGCCGCAGCCCGCTGGCCGCCGCCGAGGAGTGGGTCGCGACCGAGTGCCCGCGCTGCGGCGGCCCGGGCCGCCGCGAGACCGACACGATGGACACCTTCGTCGATTCCTCCTGGTACTTCATCCGCTACCTCGACCCGCGCAACACCGAGGCCGCCTGGGACCGCGCCGCGGCCGACCACTGGCTCCCGGTCGACCAGTACATCGGCGGGGTCGAGCACGCGATCCTGCACCTGATGTACGCGCGCTTCCTCACCAAGGCGCTCGCCGATCTCGGCCACCTCGACGTGCAGGAGCCGTTCGCCAACCTCTTCGCGCAGGGGATGATCACCCGCGACGGGGCGAAGATGTCGAAGTCGAGGGGCAACACGGTCAGCCCCGCCGAGTACGTGGAGCGCTACGGGGCGGACACGGCTCGCACCTACGTCTGCTTCATGGGCCCGCCGGAGCGCGGCGGCGACTGGTCCGACGAGGGCGTCGAGGGCGTCGGGCGCTTCCTGGCGCGGCTCTGGCGGCTCTGCGAGGAGGTCGAGGCCAGGGGGGCGGGCGAGGTCGAGGCCCCGGCGGCGGACGGCGATGCCCGCGCCCTGCTCGCCAAGGCTCACTGGGCGATCGACAAGGTGAGCCGCGACTTCGAGCGCGGCTTCCAGCTCAACACAGCGATCTCCGCGGTGATGGAGCTGGTCAACGAGACCTACCGCGTCAAGGACGCCCTCTACGGCGAGCCGCCGGGGGCCGCCGCGGTGCGCTTCGCCACCGCCACCGCCGCCTCGCTGATCTTCCCCTTCGCCCCCCATCTGGGCGCCGAGGTATGGGAGCGGTTGCACGGCGAGCGCGTCTGGGAGCGGCCCTGGCCGCAGGCCGACCCGGAGCTGTTGGCCAGCGACACGGTGACGCTGATCGTCCAGGTCAACGGCAAGCTGCGCGACCGGATCGAGGTGGCCGCCGGCGCCCCCCGGGAGGAGCTGCTCGCCCTCGCCCACGAGAGCGAGAACGTCCGTCGCCACCTCGACGGCAAGGAGGTCGTCAAGGAGGTTGTCGTGCCCGGCAAGCTGGTCAACCTGGTGGTCCGCTGAGGCCGCTGCAAACCGGCGCATCTCAGGGTCTTCGGTCGGTTGGCTCGGGTCACGCACCTGGAAGTGCGCCCCCTCGCCGCCCTCCCTGCATCCCCCGACCTGCTTGGTTTTCACGGCCCAGGGTCCTTTATCTGGTACAAAGCGGCCCGCATGCTGGTCAGGCGCCTATCGGAAGCTCCCGCCGAGGAGTGGCACCGTCTCCGCTACCACGCTCTCATGGACGCCGGCGAACTCGGCGCGCGCAACATGTCGGTGACCTGGCTGGAGATCCCGGCCGGGGCCGAGCAGACGCTGCGCTCCGACGAGGAGGCCGAGCAGGTCTACGTCGTCGTGCGGGGCGCCGGCACGATGTCGGTCGCCGGCGATACCCAGGGGGTCACCGAGGGTGACCTGATCCTGGTCCCGCCCGCCACCGACCACTCGATCGCCAACGACGGCGAGGAGGCGCTGGCCTGCGTCTCCGTGCAGTCGCCCCCGGTTGCCGCGGCGGAGCTCTATAGCGACAAACTCGCCGAAGTCGCCGGTTACGACGACGACGAAGACTTGTAGCCGAATCGTTTGATTGCGCGCGCCACGCGTGCGCTGGGGTGGGGGACGCTGCGGGCCATGCCCGAGCTGAGCAGATCGCAGACGGTCGTTTACGGAGCGGTGGCGATCGCGCTGCTCCTGGTCGGGGTGCGGGCGGTCCGGGCCGAGGGCAATACCGCTGCGCCTCCGGTCGCCGCAGCGGTCTCGACCTCCGCCGGCTCGGAAGGGTTCAGCTTCGGCAGCGGCGGCCCCGACGTCGTCGTCGACGTGACCGGGGCGGTGCGGCGGCCGGGCGTCTACCGACTGCCGTCGGGGGCGCGGGTGATCGACGCGGTCGAGCGGGCCGGCGGGGCGAGCGGCAAGGCGCTGCTGGGGGCGATCAACCGGGCCGCCCGCCTCGCCGACGGTCAGCAGGTCGTCGTCCCCGAGCGGGGGTCGGGAGGGACGGCGGTCGGCGTCGTCGGCGCGGCTGGCGAGGACGGGCCGATCAGCCTCGGCAGCGCCACCGTCGAGCAGCTCGACACGATCGACGGGATCGGGCCGGTCACCGCGGAGAAGATCGTCGAGTACCGCGACCGGCGCGGCGGCCTCGCCTCGGTCGACCAGCTCGACGAGGTGAGCGGGATCGGCCCGGTGACGATGGAGTCGCTGCGCTCCCGCCTGCAGCCTTAGGCATCCGGTGCGCGAGCGGCGCCCGCCCGCGCTCGTCCTGCTCGGCGTCGTCGCCGTGGTCGTCCTCGCGCTGGCCCACACCGACCGCATCCGCGAGCGCGCCGAGATCGCCCTCGGCCGCGGGACGCCGGCGCGGGAGGCCGAGCTGGCGCGCGGCTTCGTGCTCGGCCAGGACGACCGCATCGACCCGGTCACGGTCGAGGATTTCCGCCGCTCCGGGCTCAGCCACCTGCTGGCGGTCTCCGGGCAGAACGTGGCGCTGCTCGCCCTCCTCGCGATGACGGTGCTGGCCGGGCTGGGTATGCCGCTCCGCACCCGCCTCGTCTGGATCCTCGGCCTGATCGCCGTCTACGTGTCGCTCGCCGGCGCCGAGCCGTCGATCCAGCGCGCCGGTGTGATGGGCGGGCTGGCGGTGCTGGCGACGCTGGCCGGGCGGCGGGCGTCGCGCCTCTACGCGCTGGCGCTGGCCGCGGCCGTCACCCTGGCGATCGAGCCGCGCATCGCAGCAGACGTCGGATGGCAGCTCAGCTTCGCCGCGGTGCTCGGGATCCTCCTCCTCGCCTCGCCCCTGCGGGAGGCGATCGCGGCGCGGATCGGCGTCGGCGGTTGGCAGCGCGCCCTCGCGGAGGGCGCCGCGATGACGATCGCCGCGACGCTCGCCACCGCCCCGCTGATCGCCTTCCACTTCGGCCAGCTCTCGACCACGACGCTGCTCGCCAACCTGCTGGCGCTGCCGGCGGTGGCGCCGGCGATGTGGCTGGGGATGCTCACCGCCGCGGCCGGCCAGGTCCCCGGCTTCCCGGTCGAGGCCCTCAACGCCCTCAACGCGCCGCTGCTCGGCTACATCGCCCAGGTCGCGGCCTGGTGCGGGCGGCCGGATTGGGCCTACCTGGAGGTGCGGCTCGGTGGGGCGGGGCTGGCGGCCTCCTACATTGCGATCGCGGTGGCGGTCGTCCTGGCGCTGCGGCTGGGGCGGCAGCGGCGGCTCGCCGCGCTGCGAAGCCGGCGCCAGCCGCGGCGGCGAACGCCGCCCCGGCTCG
>VRUE01000073.1 GCA_019456285.1 Solirubrobacterales bacterium
CGCCGCGGCCGCCCAGCAGCGCCGCGAGCGGCTGGCGGCCAAGCCGAAGCGCCGCCGCCTGCGGACGGCGGCGAAGGCGCTCGCCGTTCTCGCCGCGCTGGCGGCGGTCGCGTCCGGCGCCTGGTACGGGAACCGGCAGGTCTGGTTCCTGGGCACCGACTCCGCCGGCCGCGTCGCCCTCTACCGGGGCCTGCCCTACGACCTTCCCTTCGGGATCGGGCTCTACCAGGAGCGCTACGCGAGCCCGATCCAGACCGACTCGCTGCCGCCGCGGCGGCGGGAGTCGGTCACCGGCCATGACCTGCGCTCCCGCTCCGACGCCGTCTCGTTGACCGAGGACATCGAAAAAAGCCAGGGGGTTCCTTGAGGTCGGCGAGGAACCGGGAGCTGGCCGCGCTGGTTCCCGTCGCGCTGCTCCTCACCGCAGGGTTCGCCGCCGTCTTCGCCGCGGAGAGCACGCGGCTGGGCGACCTCAGCCTCGTCTACGGCGCCTACTTCCTGGCGGTCTGCCTCGCCGCCCACATCTATCTGCGGATACGCCTCCCCGACGCCGACCCCTACCTCTTCCCGCTGGTTGCGCTGCTGACCGCGTTCGGGCTGGTGATGATCTACCGGATCGACGCCGACCTGGCCCGCGACCAGGCCAACTGGTTCGTGCTCGGCCTCGCCCTCTTCGCGCTGACCATCCACTTCCTGCGTGGTTACGACGTGCTGGAGCGCTACCGGTACACGATCGCCGCGGCCGGGCTGCTGCTGCTGCTGGCGCCCCGCCTGCCCGGGATCGGCCAGCAGGTGAACGGCGCCTACCTCGGGGTGAAGGTCGGCCCGCTCGCCTTCCAGCCCGCCGAGTTCGCGAAGATCTGCATCGTCGTCTTCCTCGCCAGCTACCTGCGCGAGCATCGCGAGGTGCTGATCGTCGGCGCGCGACGGGTGCTCGGCGTCACCCTGCCGCCGCTCAAGCACCTCGGCCCGCTGCTGGTCGTCTGGGGGGCGTCGATGTTCATGCTCGTCTTCATCCGCGACCTGGGCAGCTCGCTGATGTTCTTCGCCGCCTTCCTGGCGCTGCTCTACGTGGCGACGGGCCGCTTCTCGTTCGTCGTGATCGGGATGGCGATGTTCCTGCTCGGCGCCTGGTTCTTCGCCTCGACCGTGCCCCACGTCCACGACCGGATCGAGGTCTGGCTCGATCCCTACGCGCACCCGGCGTCGAGCGGGTACCAGGTCCTGCAGTCGATCTTCGCCCAGGCCGACGGGGGGCTGTTCGGCAAAGGGTTCGGGCAGGCGCTGATCACGATCCCCGGCACCGACGCGGCGCTGCTGCCGGCGGCCCAGACCGACACCATCTACTCGCTGATCGTCAACGAGGTGGGCCTGTCCGGCGCCTGCGCGGTGGTGCTGATCTACCTCTTGATCGCGGCCCGCGGCTTCAAGATCGCGCTGCTCGCCGACGACGGGTTCTCGAAGCTGCTTGCGACCGGGCTGACCGCGGTCTTCGCGATCCAGGCCTTCGTGATCATCGGCGGGGTGACCCGGGTGATCCCGCTGACCGGAGTCACCCTGCCCTTCATCAGCTACGGCGGCAGCTCGATCGTCGCCAACTTCGTGCTGTTGGCGCTGCTGTTGCTGATCTCCGACCGCGCCAGGCGCGAGGCCGCAGACTCGTCTCCGCGTCGGCGCGCGCTCGCCCCGGGGGAAGCGTGAACCGCCAGATCGTCAAGCTGTTCGGGCTGATCGTCGTCCTCTTCGGGGTGCTGATCGGATTCACCTCGTACTGGTCGGTGTTCGACGCGCAGGCGCTGAAGGAGAAGACGGCCAACAAGCGGCCGCTGTTCGAGCAGCAGCGGATCGAGCGGGGGAGGATCCTGGCCGCAGACGGCACGGTGATCGCCCGCTCCGTCCCCAAGGGACGCGGCGACAACCTGCGCTACGTGCGGCGCTACCCGGAGGGGCCGCTGTACGGGCACCCGATCGGCTACAGCTTTGTGCGCCAGGGCGACAGCGAGTTCGAGCAGTTCCACAACGACGAGCTGGTCGGCAACGAGTCGGAGCTCACCTCGCTCCTCGACGAGCTGGGCGGGGGCCGGCAGGAGGGCGACGATGTCGTCACCAACCTCGACCCCGCCGCGCAACGGGTGGCGCTGGACGACCTGGAGGCGGCGGGGTTCGGCGCGGTGGTGGCGATCGAGCCGCAGAGCGGCCGGGTGCGGGTGCTCGCCTCGAACCCCTCCTACGACCCCAACCTCGTCCCCGAGCGCCTCTCCGAGCTGAACACCGACTCGACCTCGCCTCTGCTGGACCGCGCCACGCAGGGCCAGTACCCGCCCGGCTCGACATTCAAGGTGGTGACCGCCGCCGCCGGCCTCGACAGCGGCACGATCGACCCCGGCACGACGATCGACGCGCCGGGCACGATCGACGCCCAGGGTCGGCCGCTGAGCAACGACTTCACCCAGAGCTTCGGCCCGATCCCGCTCGACACGGCGCTCACCCTCTCGGTCAACACCTGGTTCGCGCAGCTCGGCCAGCGGGTCGGGGAGGAGACCATGTTCGAGTACATGGACCGCTTCGGGCTCGGCTCGACCCCGCCGATCGACCTCCCCTCCGACCAGGTCTACAGGAGCGGCCTCTTCGAGGTCGGCGAGCTGCTCGGCTCCGGCGACCCGGTCGACCCGGCCCGGCTCGCGATCGGCCAGGAGCGGCTGGCGGTGACCCCCCTGCAGATGGCGATGGTGACCGCCGCGATCGCCAACGGTGGCAGGCTGATGAAGCCGCAGATCTGGAGCCGGGTGGTCGACCCCGACGGGCGGGTGGCGAAGCGCCTCGACCCGTCCGAGTACAGCGAGCCGGTCGGCGAGGAGACGGCCGCCGAGCTGAGCGCCGCGATGCAGGGAGTGGTCAGCGCCGGCACGGGGACCAACGCGGCGATCCCCGGCGTCGCCGTGGCCGGCAAGACCGGCACCGCGGAAACGCCCTTCAACGAGACCTGCGGCGGCGGCAGCGACGAGAACCAGGCCTGGTTCATCGGCTTCGCGCCGGCCGACGACCCGCAGATCGCGGTCGCCGCGACGGTCGAGTGCACGACGCAGTTCGGCGGCGACGTGGCGGCGCCGATCTTCCGCGACGTCGTGGAAACCATCTTGAATGGAGGTTGAAGAGTGAGAGACGAGGGACGGGAAGGCGGGGGGAGCGTGCCCGAGGTGAGCGAGGGCAGCGTGATCGACGGGCGCTACCGGGTGCTGCGCAGGATCGGGTCCGGCGGGATGGCGGACGTCTGGCTCGCCGACGACCCGCACCTGCAGCGCCGCGTCGCGCTGAAGGTCCTGCACGGCCGCTTCGCCCAGGACCGCGAGTTCGTCGAGCGCTTCCGCCGCGAGGCCGAGGCGGCCGGCGGGCTCCAGCACCCCAACGTCGTCGCCGTCTTCGACCGCGGCGACGTCGACGGCACCTACTACATCGCGATGCAGTACCTGGAGGGCCGCTCGCTGAAGGAGCTGATCGACGACGGCCTCGACCCCGAGCAGGCCGTCCGCCTGATCCGCCAGGTGCTCGAAGGCGCCGGCTTCGCCCACCGCCACGGGGTCGTCCACCGTGACCTGAAGCCGCAGAACGTGATCGTCGACGCCGACGGCAAGGCGACGGTCACCGACTTCGGGATCGCCCGCGCGGGGGTCTCGGAGATCACCCAGACCGGGTCGGTGATGGGCACCCCGCACTATCTCTCGCCCGAGCAGGCCCAGGGGCAGGAGGTGACCGCGGTCTCCGACCTCTACTCGATCGGGGTGCTGCTCTACGAGGCGCTGACCGGGCGGGTGCCGTTCGAGGGAGAGAGCGCGGTAGCGGTCGCGATGAAGCAGGTCTCCCAGGTGCCGCAGCGCCCCAGCTCGATCAACCCGCAGGTCTCGCCGGCGCTCGACGCGGTCGTGATGCGGGCGCTGGAGAAGGATCCCGGGCAGCGCTTCCAGAGCGCCAGCGCGTTCATCGCGGCGCTCGACGCGGCGCTCGAGGAACCCGGCGCCGCCGCCGGCGGCACCGCCGCCTTCGTCCCGCTGCCCCCGGTCGTCGCGACTGCGGAGGAGACCCCGGCGGCGGAGGCCGGCGAGGACGACGACGCGCGCCGGCACCGCCGGCGCCGCTGGGCCCTGGTTGCGATCGCCGTCCTGATCGGCGCCCTGGCCGGCTTCGCGCTGACCCGCGACACGACGACCGAGGTCCCCGGCGTCACCGGCAACCAGCTCAACGTGGCGATCGCGCTGCTCCAGCAGGACGGCTTCGAGGTGAGCGAGGTGACGCGGGTCCAGCGCGAAGCGCCGCAGAACACGGTCCTCGAGCAGGACCCCGCCGCCTCGCCGCCCGCCCGGCAGGCCTCGCTCGACTGCTCGTTCCTGAGCTTCTTCTGCTCGAAGCCGGAGGTGGCGCTGACGGTGAGCGCCGGGCCGGGCAGCGCCAAGGTGCCGGGGACCGCGGGGTTGACCCGGGAGGAGGCGGTCGCGAAGCTGGAAGAGGCGGGCTTCGACGCGCCGGTGGAGACGGTCGACTCGGAGACGGTCACCGTCGGCCTGGTGATCCACTCCGACCCCTCGGGGGGCACGACCGCGACTCGCGGCAGCGAGGTCACCCTGACCGTCTCGCGCGGGCCGAAGCTGGTCAAGGTACCGGTGCTGGTCGGCACGCAGCGGGCGGTCGCGGTGCAGCAGATCCGCGGGCGGGGGCTGGTCCCCAGCGTCTCCGAGGAGGAGAGCTCGGCGGCGGCGGGAGAGGTGATCCGCCAGTCCCCGAGCGCCGGCTCGGAGCTGGGCCGCGGCTCCTCCGTCTCGATCGTCGTCTCCAAGGGCCAGCAGCAGGTCACGGTCCCGAACGTGATCGGCGAGGAACGCGCCGCCGCGGTGCAGGCGCTGCGCGACGCCGGCCTGAAGCCCTCCGTGCAGGAACAGGAAACCGATCTCCCCTCCCAGGTCGGCCGGGTCACGGGCCAGTTCCCGCCGCCCGGCTCGCGGGTGGACGAGGGCACTGCGGTGACGGTGGTCGTCGGCAAAGCGTCGACAGCATCGGAGACCACAACCGCCGCGGTGGCGCCATGAGACAGGTTCTAAATAAAGAGAGAATGGACACGATGAAGGTGGCGGTTCTCAGCGGCGGTCGCTCCTCCGAGCACGATGTCTCGCTGCGCTCCGGCGAGGCGGTGGCGCGGGGGCTGGAGGGGGCGGGCCACGAGGCGCTGCGGGTGACCATCGCCCGCGACGGGCGCTGGAGCTGCGGCGGCTCGCCGGTCGAGCTCACCCCCGCCGCCGGCCTGCTGGGCGCCGATGTCGCCTTCCCGGCGCTGCACGGGCCGTTCGGCGAGGACGGCAGCGTCCAGGGGCTGCTGGAGTGGCTCGACGTCCCCTACGCCGGCTCCGACGTGCTCGCTTCGGCGATCTGCATGGACAAGCTGACCCTGAAGCGGCTCTTCGCCCAACACGGCATCCCCCAGGTTGAGTTCGCGGCGGTGGGCGAGGAGGGCTGGCGAGAGCGCTGCGAGGCGATCGGCCTGCCGCTCTGGGTGAAGCCCTCGCGGCTCGGCTCCAGCGTCGGCATCGGCAAGGTCGAGGGGCTGGGCAAGGAGCTCGACGACGCGGTCGAAGCGGCGCTTCGCCACGACCCCCGCGTGATCGTCGAGGCCTCCGCCCACGGCCGCGAGGTCGAGTGCTCGCTGCTCGGCAACGAGGAGGTCGAGACCTCTCTGCCGGGCGAGGTGGTCGCCCACGGCGATTGGTACGACTACGAGACGAAGTACAGCGAGGGCGGCATGGAGCTGGTCGTCCCGGCGCCGATCTCCGCGCAGCAGGCGTCCCGGGTGCGTGACCTCGCGACCGTCGCCTTCGAGCTGGGCGGCTGCTCCGGCTTCGCCCGCTGCGACTTCTTCGTCGAGCCGGGGGGCGAGGTGCTGGTCAACGAGATCAACACGGTGCCGGGCTTCACCGAGACCAGCGTCTTCGCAAAGCTCTGGGAGGCGAGCGGCGTCCCCTATGCGGACCTCTGCGACCGCCTCGTCCACCTCGCGATCGAGCGCCACAACCGCGCCCGCTCCCACGAGTTTTAGTGGACCACTAGGGACTCACTCCAGCAGCTTGATGTCGCTCACCTCGACCTGGTAGCGGCCCGCCTGGTCGCGGGCTGGGGCGGCCTTGGTGAACCAGAGCAGGAAGTAGGTCGAGGGCTGCGTCACGGTGAGGTCGATCTCCTCGGTCGCGGTCGCGCCCCTCGCTTCGCCGACCGGCCGCCCCCAGCCCGACAGCTCCGATGGGGGGCCGGCGGGTGCGGCGAAGGCCTCGGCGTCCCAGCCGGGGGTCGGGGTGCGGACGACCATCGTCGCCGGCGTCGCCGGCGAACTCGCCGTGACGTAGATGCCGACTCCGGGGTCGGGGCCGATCTTGGTCCCGGCGAAGGCGTCGGAGTCGTAGTGCTCGGTCTTCCAGGCGGTCCCGGTCGGATCGCCGTCGGCGGCGAGCCCGACCTTGCTGCCGGTCTCCTCGCCATCTCCCTGGGGGTCGTAGTCGGTTGCTGAGGAGATCGCGACCGCCCGCCCGCCGCCCTGATCGGCGCCGCCGCCTCCGATCCTGCCGCTGGAGATCAGCTGCACCGCGAGCAGCGTCCCGCCGGCGACGAGCAGCAGGGCGACGATCCCCGCCCAGGACCGGCGGGCGCGACTCGAGAGCCGGCGCTTCGGCGGCGGCACCGCCTCCAGCACGGTGGTCGCCTCGCCGCTGGTCGAGCCGGCCCGCGCCGCTTCCACCTCCAGCGCGGTCGAGAGGTCGTCGATCATCTCCTCGATCCGCTGGTAGCGCTCGGCCGGGTTCTTGGCGGTCGAGCGCTCGGCCACCAGCGCCACCGCGGCCGAGACCTCCGGCCGGCGGCGCTGCACGTCGGGCAGCTCCTCGTTGACGTGCTTCATCGCCACGCCGACCTGGCTGTCGGCGTGGAAGGGAACCTGGCCGACCAGCATCTCGTAGAGGACGACGCCGAGGGAGTAGATGTCTGAGCGCGGGTCGACCCCCCGCCCCATCGCCTGCTCGGGGGCGACGTAGTCGGTGGTTCCCAGGACGCGCCCGGTCGCGGTCATCCCGTCCTGCTCGAGCTGGCGTGAGATGCCGAAGTCGGTCAGCTTGGCCCGCCCCTCGGCGTCGATCAGGACGTTCTGCGGCTTGATGTCGCGGTGGACCATCTGCCTGGCATGGGCGACGGTCAGCCCGCGCGCGACCTCGATCGCGTAGGCGATCGCCTCCTGGGTGTCGAGCGCCCCGACCCGGCCGACCCGTTGCTTCAGCGTCTCCCCCTCGACGTACTCGAAGACGATGTAGGGGTGACCCGCGTCCTCGCCGGCGTCGATCACCGAGACGATGTTCGGGTGGGAGAGCTTGGCGACCGCGCGGGCCTCCTGGCGGAAGCGCTTCAGCTGGTCGGCCTGCTCGGACATCTCACGGTGCATCACCTTCACCGCGACGGGCCGGTCGAGCGTTTCGTCTCGGGCCAGGTAGACAGTCGACATCCCGCCGCTGCCCAGCTTCGCCTCCAGCCGGTAGCGGCCGGAAAGCACGGTTCCGATCATCGAGCTTGAGGGGCGGGCAGTCACTAGCTGTGCATATTGTCGGGCACAAGTCGGTCCTGGTTTCGCGCCCGGCGCCGCCTTGCCTGCCGACGGGCGTGCGCCGCCGGAACCCGGCGCCCCTCAACCTTTCGTCGAGAACACCTGGAATCGCCGCTATTCGCCGCTATAAGCGGTGTTGACGCTGGGGATAGGGGCGATGTTTCGCCCCGTGCGCCACACGGCGGTCCCGAGAATGGAAGCAAAGCCGACAGACCCGGTGCGGCGCCTGCCGCAGGTGGCGGTTGCGACCTTCACTGTAGTCGGTTGCCCGATCTTCGCCGTCTTCGCGCTCCGCTCCTCGGGCGCGATCGTCTCGCCGCTCCTGCTTGTCGCTGTCGCTGTCGCGCTTTCGATCGTCGCCTCCCATGCCGGCGCCGCCTACTGGCGTAACCGCCGCGCCGCCGGGGACCTGCTGTTCGGCGAGCTGATGGTCTGGGGCTGGATCGGGCGGCGGCGCCTCGATCGCCTGATTGCGAACGCGGAGGCGCTGCTTGGGCCGGGGGGCGCAGCCGCGCCGGGACCGAAGCCAGGCAATCGGGCGCGTCTGCTCGAGCGCCTCTCGCGAAGCCTGGAGGCGCGCGACCCCCACACGCACGGCCACTCGCGCCGCGTCGCCCGCCACAGCTCCGCGATCGCGGAACGGATGGGCCTGCCGCCCGAGCAGGTGGCGAAGGTCCGCGCCGCGGCCGCGATCCACGACGTCGGCAAGATCGTCACGCCGAAGGAGGTGATCGAGAAGCCGGGCGCGCTGACCGAGGAGGAGTACGACTTGGTCAAGCGCCACGCCGCCGCTGGCGCCCGCATGACGGTGGCCCTGGGGGACGAGGAGCTGACGCGAATCGTCCGCCATCATCACGAGCGGCTCGACGGGAACGGCTACCCGGACGGGCTGGCGGGAGAGGAGATCCCGATCGGCGCCCGCGTCGTCGCGGTGGCAGACACCTTCGACGCGCTCATCTCGACACGGCCCTACCGCCCGGCCGCAGCACATAAGGAGGCGCTTGCGGTGCTCGGCAGGGAGGCCGGCGCTCAGCTCGACCCGGACGCCGTGCGGGCGTTCAGACGCCACTACTCCGAACACCCTCGGGTCGCGCTCTGGGCTCTGCTGCTGAACGGGTCGCGGCAGCTGCTGCAGCCGCTGGTCGAGCGGCTCGGGCTCGGTGGCGCGGCGAGCGCCGCCAAGGCCACGGCGGTCTCGCTGGCGGTCGTCGCGGCGAGCGGCGTGGCGATCCAGCCCGGCGGCGCGGAAGCGCCGCGACGGGTGGGCGATCGCAGTGTGCCGGTGGAGCGCTCCAGCCGCCTCGCCGCGCTTCTGCCGCCCCGCGACCGCAGCCG
>VRUE01000074.1 GCA_019456285.1 Solirubrobacterales bacterium
GCTCGATGGTTTGCTCGATCACCAGCGTCAGCACCCGGTCGCCGTTGGTGCGCCCGATCAGCGCTCGTCGCACGTTGGGCTGGCGCCGAGCGGCACGGCCGCGCAGGTTTCTTGCAATCACGTGGGCGTTGTTCAGGACCTGTTCGGCTTCCTCCTCCGAGATGCCGCGTGCCCCGAGCTTGCCAAGCGCCGCCTCGGTCGCGCGAATCTGCCTGATCGTCCTCGCCATGCCTTTGATCCTAGTCAGAGGCCCGCAGACACAAAGATCCTCCCCGCGCTCCACCCACTCCAGGGTGCGCAGCGCCTGCTGGGTTGCCTTGGGGATCGAGGATGCCTCCTCCTCCCAGGCGCCGAAGGTCTTACCTCCGGGAAGGCCCGAGCGGCGACGGCGGAGGGCATGATGCTCGCCCCCGACGACCGTCGACCACACAGCCGCTACGACCAGAGGCCGCTCAGCGGGACCGCTACCTACCGGGCGGCCTGGGCGTTGCCGCCTCCCTGAGCGGATCGCGGCACACCGACCAACCTGAACTCCACTTGCATCTCGGCTTCGGCATGCCCGCAAGCGGCTCGCGGGACCGTCTCCTCGGTGTCGGAGTCGCCGTCCCGGCGCTTCGCTACCCACCCGAAGTATTCGCACGCTCCTTCGGGCAGTGATTTCAACCCAAATCGGCGTTACTCACGGATCTGGGTCTGAGCTTCAAGGCCGGTGCGAAGGTGCCACCTGGATCTCGGTCATGGACAACTAGTGCCGGTTGAGAGTCACGCATTACCCCGCGTCCGAGTGCAATCGCGGCTGGTGCCGGGGCGGCGACGAAGAGGGGCAACTCACTGCACTGTCCATGCTTCTCATCGACAATCGACAAGAAGCGATGGTAGACGTCGGCGAAAGCATCGAGCGACGGCCGCACCGAGAACAGGTCGCGCCCGGGAGACCGGCCCTCCGGGGTGATCTCGTAGACAGCGCAGTCGTCGGCAATGTCAAGCACCTCCTCACCGATTGGCGCCGTCAGCGAGACGGCGAGGGCAACGTCGCCGTCATCGGGGCCACCGAGACACTGGAGGCTAAAGCCAACCGGATCGGCGTCTGGCTCATAGCCCCACCCCTCGTCGCCGGTGCCGTTCCGGCGCCGTGCGTAGATGGTCGTCGGGATCTTGTCGTCGAGGTAGAAGCCGACGGCAACGAGAAAGGGGATTCGGCTGAGGGCGAAGAGCGAGACGTGGTGGATTGAGCCTTGTGCCTCGCGCAAGCGGGCGAGCCGCTCGGCGATGATCCGCTCCCCGACTGTCCAGTAGTCGGCATCGCCTTCGTCGGGAAGGCTGCGGAGGTCGATCTCGAGATCCTCACCCGCCAGAGCAAAGCGGTACCGCGGGAAGCGACCGTCGGCGCACACCGCAGGCAGCACTACTGCGGGCGGAATCTCGACCGGAGCACCGCGGATACCGCCAACAGCGCGGATGACCAGCGTCTCGGCCTCGTCGGTCAAGTCGGTCAGGTAAAGGATCCGCTCCTCGTGGAGGCGCTTCATCTGCCGCAGGCCCTCGACGCTGTGCTCCTCAATCAAGGTATCGACCAGGCGGTGGTGCTCCCGGCAAAGCAGCATCAGGTTCTCGGTCTCCTCGCGATCGGCCAGCGACAATGGGTCCTTTCCGCGCGGCGAGCCGGGGGCGTCGGTTGCGCCGACGATGTGTGCGCGTTCGGCCAGGTTGTAGGCGTAGGTCGTGTAATCGTCCTCGAGCAGGTAGCGATTGCAGTACTCGCAGCGCCCGCCGGCCAGCACCCAAAGACGCATTGTCGCGTCGGTTCCGATCGAGCCGCGGCGGGAACCCATCAGGCTGCCTCAAGTAGCGCGGGCTCGTGGCCGCCGCCACGCCACTCGCCGTCGACCTTCCAGAGTTCGTAATGCAACAGCCACTCCGAAGCCCACGGCACGATCGTGCGGGCGATTAGCTTGCCGTCGTTCCACTGCCACGGATAGCAGAGGCAAAGCCCGTCGCGGGAGAAGACGTGGGGTAGCCTCTCGACGCCGTCGGCCCGCAGATCGGGCTTCAGCACGTTGACACGCGGGGGCGGCCCGCCAAAGGCATAGTCGAGGCGGACTGTGTAGGTCCGCGATAGCGGGCTGGGCTGCAGCTCGGCGAGCCAGAGCAGGCGGCTGCGCCTGACCTTGGCGTCTCTGGCGATAGGCAGCGTCACCAGGGATCCGAGCTGCTGCGCCAGGGTCTTGGGGTCAGCTGACCTCACCGTAGAAATCGTGGTCGCGGACCGGGGTCCGACCGCTGGTTGAGATCAATCCTGTAGTCCCGGCGAAGCCGAGCGCACCGCGCTCGCGGGCTCTGCGGTACTCGTCGCCGAGCTGGCCAGCCGCCTTCGCGACGGGTCCCTCGCCGAAGCTCTCCGAGAGGCGAGAAACGACGTGGTCGAGACCGCGGACCGAGTCGGCTTCGCGGAGATCCTCGCCGAGGCGCTTGAGCCAGTCGAAGAACTTGGTCGCCAGCTCGGGGCGCTCGCGCCAGCGATCAGCGAAGTCCTCACGGGGCTCCACCGGGTTGGGCACCGAATAGCCATGCGCGCCCTCGTGCACGTGCTCGGGCATCTTCTCCACGGCCAGCAAGACTGGACCATCCCGGCTGCTGGCCGCAAACGGGGAGCTGCGCGAGCGCCGCGACCAGCTCACCCACCCGCCGTATGAGAAACCCGAGCTCTTGGCGGAGCACCCGAACGAAGTCTGGAGCTGGGATATCTCGAAGCTCAAGGGCCCGGCGAAGTGGACCAGCTACCACCTCTACGTCGTCCTCGACGTCTTCAGCCGCTACGCGGTCGGCTGGACCGTGCAGCCCCGCGAGTCCGCGGCCGTGGCCGAGGCGCTGATCGCCCAGTCCTGCGAGCAGCAGTCAATCGGCCGCGGACAGCTCACCGTCCATGCCGACCGCGGCTCGGCGATGCGCTCCAAGCCGGTGGCGATGCTGCTCGCCGACCTGGGCGTGACCAAGACCCACTCGCGCCCCTACACCTCGACCGACAACCCCTACTCCGAGGCCCAGTTCCGCACGCTCAAGTACCGGCCCGCCTTCCCGGCTCGCTTCGAGGCGATCGAGCAGGCCAGGGCGTTCTGCCGCGAGTTCTTCGCCTGGTACAACCACGACCATCGCCACTCCGGCATCGGACTGATGACCCCGGCGAATGTCCACCACGGCCGCGCCGAGGAGGCCTACGCCGCCCGCCAAGCGGTTCTCGCCGTCGCCTACGCGGCGAACCCCGAGCGCTTCGTGCGGGGCGCGCCGGAGCCGCCCACGCTGCCGACGGCAGCGTGGATCAACAAGCCCGAGACCGAGGAGGTTGCTCACTAAATTCGAACGACAGGTGTCTCATTCGCGTTGACAGGTACCGCGGCGGCATTCCACCCGGAGTGGAACTACACGATCAAGCCGCGCGTTATTCCTTGACGAGCCCTTAGCCCCGCTTCGCGAGCGAGCCCGCCGCTCGCAGCGCAGACACCTCGAGCTGAAGCCGTCCGGGAAGATCTGCACCGTCAGACGGCCGCCGCAGTGGCTGCAGAAGCGCGGCGGGTCGAGGGACGCAGGAACCCTTAACGGGCGATCGCAGTGATGACCGCCAGCCGGCGCTCCGCAGCGGCTGCAGAAGCGCTCTGCGCTCACAGGGCGTCGCTCACCGCCCTTACTGGCATCTTGAGGTCCCGCAGCATCGCGAAGTCCTGGTCTACCGTCTGGCCGAGCGTGGTCAAGTAGTTTCCGGTGATAAGCGCGTTAATCCCGGCCTTGAGACCCATCGCCTGCAACTCCCCGAGAGTCATCTCGCGTCCACCGGCATAGCGCATGATCGTTGACGGCATGATCAGACGAAATAGAGCGATTGTGCGGATCGCCTCGGCGCCGTCGAGGATCGGCCGGTCGCCCAAGGGCGTGCCAGGCCTCGGGTTGAGGAAGTTGACGGGGACCTCGTGCGGATCCAGCTCGGCGAGCTCGAACCCAAACTCCACTCGCTGCTCGGGAGTCTCGCCCATGCCGATGATCCCGCCTGTGCAGAGTTGCATGCCGACTTCCTTGACCAGCTTGCAGGTCTCCCGGCGCTCCTCCCAGGTGTGCGTAGTGCAGATCTTCGGAAAGAAGCTCCGGCAAGACTCGAGGTTGTGGTTGTAGCGGCGAACGCCAAAGGAGGCGAGCTCAACCGCCTGCTGCCTGGTGAGCAGACCGAGCGAGCAGGCGACGTTGAGCTCGGTCTCGCGGCGCAACAGTTCGACGGCCCCGGCGACGTAGTCCATGGTGCGCTGGTCGGGACCGCGCAGCGCCATCACGATGCAGAACTCGGTCGCGCCCCTCTGCTGGGTTTCCTCGGCCGCGCGCAAGAGTTCCTTATGCGACAAATACCCGGTCGGGGCGACCTCGGTTGGGAGGCGTGAAGATTGCGAGCAGAAGGCGCAGTCCTCCGGACAGCCGCCGGTCTTGGCGGAGATGATCGACTCGACGTCTACCGCGTCGCCGCAGTAGTGGACGCGTACTCGGTGTGCCAGATCGGCAAGGTCGCCGAGCCGCTCATCGCTTAGCGCCTGAAGAGCGAGTACCTCGGCGGGTGTCAGACAAGCTTGCTCTACCAGCAAGCGCCGCTCGGCTTCGGCGAGAATGTCGGTCAGGGAAAGCGAGCCTTTGGCGCCTGTGGCTTCAATCGTTAAGTCGGTCACCCTGGGTCCTTCGTGATTCGGCCGCGGTTGAACCTGAAGGGCGGTCCTTCGTCTCCTCCCGCCCCTAGAGCGAGATGGGAAGGAAGCCAATCCAAAGAGAAAGACCGCCATAAAGAGGAGTACCACGGCGCCCGGATGGCAGGGCGCGAAGAGCTTGACGGCCTCGACTTCCCAAGCGAGGTACAGCTCGCCATCGACGACCTGGCCGGGTCCATGCGCGAGGGCCTCTTGGCCCTCTCGGTGGGGAAGCCGCAGGCGCCCTA
Source organism: Solirubrobacterales bacterium (assembly GCA_019456285.1). GTDB lineage: Bacteria > Actinomycetota > Thermoleophilia > Solirubrobacterales > 70-9 > VRUE01. The sequence continues at coordinate 4,964 of VRUE01000074.1, forward strand.
CTTCTTGGCGGGCTCGAAGTAGGGGTTGGTGCCGACGGCGTGGTCGGTGACATCGACCACGCGGGCGATCTCGGGAACCGCACCCGTGATCGCGACCTCGATCCCCTGGCCAAGGGTGACGGTGGCCATCCCGCAGCCCTGGCAGCCGCCGCCCAGGCGCAGGTAGGCGGTGTCCTCCTCGACCGCGACGAGCTCGGCATGCCCGCCGTGCGCGGCGATGGCCGGGTTGACCTCCCGGTCGATCACCTGGGTGACCCGCTGGGCGACGTCGCCGCTGAGGTCGGCGGGCGGAGGAGCGTCGATGGACGGGCTCGCGGGTGGCGCCATCGGCGGGCTCATCATCGGCAGCTCCGCCGGAGCCGGCGGCTTGTTCGGGTTCACCAGGGCGAGGCCGCTCTGCGCGAGACCTTCCGACCAGTCGATCGTGGCGCCTCGCAGCTTCTCGACGCTCGACCCCGGCACCACGATCGCCAGGTCGCCGTGGCGCTGCACCACGTCGTCCTGGCGCGCACCATGCAATGTGTTGAGGGAGATCTTGTAGACGTACTCGCCGTCCGAGACGCCGCTCACCTCCACCCACAGCGCCTGGCTCTCGGGGTCCTCGGACTGCGCGCGGAACCCCCTGACCTTCTCGATCGCCTGCTCGGTGATCGCAAGCGTCGGCTCAGCTGTCTCTTCTGCGGTCATCTCATATCCCTTATGGCTGGTCGTCCGCCGGTGGCGCCGGCCCGCCGCTACCTACGATACGCCCATGCCCCGGGTTCTTCTGCTGCTGCCCACAGCCACCTACCGCGCGAGCGATTTCCTCGCCGCGTCGCGGGCGCTGGACGCCGAGGTGGTGGTCGCCTCCGAGCGCCGGCAGGCGCTGTCGGGGACGATCGGAGACCGGGCGCTGGTCGTGGACCTGAGGCGGCCCGAGGCCGCCGCCGACGCCATCGTCGCCCGGGCGCAGGATAAGCCGCTCGACGCCGTGGTGGGCGCCGACGAGCAGGGCGTGCTGGTGGCCGCGCTGGCCGCCGCGCGCTTGGGGCTCGCACACAACCCGCCCGAGGCGGTCGCGGCGACCACGGACAAGACCGCGATGCGTGGAGCCTTCGCGGCCGCCGGCCTGCGCCAGCCCGACTACCGGGTCGCCGGGCCCGACGCGGACGTGGCGCAGCTCGCCAGCGAGGTCGGCCTTCCCTGCGTGGTCAAGGCGGTTTCGCTGTCGGCGAGCCGGGGCGTGATCCGCGCCGACGATCCGCCGGCGGCCGACGTCGCGGCCGAGCGAGTCCGGGCGATCCTCGCCGAGGCCGGCGAGGACCCGCAGGCGCCGCTGCTGGTCGAGCGCTACGTCCCGGGCGTGGAGGTGGCCGTCGAGGGCCTCTTGCGCGGCGGCGCCCTTGAGATCCTGGCGGTGTTCGACAAGCCGGATCCCCTCGAGGGCCCCTACTTTGAGGAGACCATCTACGTGACCCCGTCGCGACTGCCCGCCGAGACCCTCGAGGCCGTCAGCCTGCACACGGCCGAGGCGGCCGTCGCGCTTGGCCTGGTCGAGGGGCCGATACACGCGGAGCTGCGGATCGACGGGGGTAGCGTGTGGATGCTCGAGCTCGGCGGCCGCTCGATCGGCGGGCTGTGCTCGCGTTCGCTGCGCTTCGGGATGGGCGTGAGCCTCGAGGAGCTGATCCTGCGCCACGCCCTCGGGCTGCCGCTCGACGACCTGAGCCGCGAGGTCGCCGCCTCCGGGGTGATGATGCTCCCGATCCCGAAGGCGGGGGTGCTGAAGGAGGTGCGCAGGCAGGCCGAGGCACGGGCGGTGCCAGGCGTGACCGGGCTCGAGATCTCGATCGCGCCCGGCAAGGCGGTGCGGGCGCTGCCCGAGGCCAACCGCTATCTCGGCTTTCTCTTCGCCCGGGGCGAGACGCCCGAGCAGGTCGAGCGGACGCTGCGCACCGCCCACGGCCAGCTCGAGATCGTGATCGGCGAGCTGTCGGAGTGAAGCGAAGCGAAGGCTATCCTGGCGCTGTGCGGGTCCTGCTGATCTCCACCTACGAGCTTGGTCATCAGCCGTTGCATCTGGCCTCGCCGGCGGCCGCCCTGGAGGCCGCCGGGCATCGGGTTCGGTGCATCGATCTCTCCGTCGAGCAGCTTGATCGAGACAAGATCGACTGGGCCGAGGCCGTCGGCGTCTCCGTTCCGATGCACACCGCGATGCGGCTGGCGATTGGCGCCGGCGAGCAAATTCGAGCGATCTGGCCGCGCTTGCCGATCTGTTTCTACGGGCTTTACGCCGCGGTCAGTGAGGACCCGACGATCGGTGGACTGGTCGACCGGCTGATCGCAGGCGAGTATGAGCCGGAGCTGGTGGAGTGGGTTGAGGCGCTCGGCGACTCGCCGGCGCTGCGACCGGCAACCAGCTCGATTGACCTGGGGCGCCACGAGTTTCACACCCCGAGCCGCGGGCAGCTGCCGGCCCTCAAGCGCTATGCGCGGTTGGAGCGCGATGGCGAGGAGCAGCTCGCGGGGTACGTCGAGGCCAGCCACGGCTGCGTGCACAAGTGCCGCCACTGCCCGGTGCCCGTCGCCTACGACGGCCGGATCCGGATCGTCGGGAGCTCCGTGGTGATGGCGGATATCGCCCAGTTGGTCGCGGCGGGGGCGCGCCATATCACCTTCGGCGACCCGGACTTCCTAAACGGCGTCAAGCATTCCCTGCAAGTCGCGCGCGAGCTTCACCGCCACTTTCCCGAGGTCAGCTTCGACTGCACGACCAAGGTCGAGCACATCCTCGAGCATCGTCAGGTCTGGCCCGAGCTCAGCGAATACGGGTGCCTGTTCGTGATCTCGGCGTTCGAGTCGCTCAACCCCGAGATCCTCACCTATCTCGACAAGGGCCACACCGCCGACGAGGCCGCCCAGGCGGTGGCCTTGCTGCGCGAGCACGGGATCGAGATCCGCCCGTCGTGGTTGCCGTTCACGCCCTGGGCGACACCCCAGGACAGCCTCGAGATCCTCGATTTCGTGATTGCCAACGAGATGGTGGGGAACGTGGATCCGATCCAGTACACGATCCGTCTGCTCGTGCCCAAGGGCTCGCTGCTGCTCGATCGCCCCGAGATCACACCGCACCTGCGGGACTACGATCGCGAGCGCCTCACCTATGACTGGCAAGCCGGGGATCCGCAGCTGGATCGCCTCCATGCCGAGCTCGCCGGGATCGTCGAGGCCGATGTCGCGGCGGAGGTCGACAGCGTGTCGACGTTTCGGACCCTGTATCGGGCGGTGGCCGATGCCGCGGGACATTCAGCCGACCCCGCCAACCTTGGCGACGTCGAGCCGCGGCCGCGGCTCACCGAGGCATGGTTCTGCTGCGCCGAGCCCACCGACATCCAGCTCGCCTCAGTGGCCGGTAGCGAGCCGGTTGCCTAGAGGGCTCGACCGAGCCCTGAGACCGCCTTGCGCTTCGCAGCTACAGCGTGATCACTTGGTCCGGCGGGTTTCCTGATAGCGCCCCGTAGAGGTCCGGAAAGCAGCCGACCCGCACGCCCACGACCGTGCCGCTGGGACGGCAGTCGCCCGGCTCACCCTCCGCGAGCGAGCGCTCGATCGCACACCGGTCGCAGAGCATCAGCATAATCCCCTGCTCGTCGGCAACCTCGGCAAGGCGCTCGCCGAGCGGATCGCCCGCGCGCAGCACGTAGGTGTTGTCGTCGAAGAAGAACATCCCGACGACCTGCGCCCCGTGATTTCCCTGCTCGAGCTGCGGCAGGATCATCTTGCCGAGCTTGTAGCTCGCCGTGTGCCCGGAGGTGGAGAAGATGTAGGCGACCTTCACGCCCCGCAGCCTAGCTTCACGCCGCGTCTCGCTGTGGCCCCGGTCAGCCTCAGACTCAGATCCGTGAGTAACGCCGGATTGGAGTGAAATCGCCGGTTGGAGGAGTGTGCGGACACCTTGGGCGC
>VRUE01000008.1:0-15070 GCA_019456285.1 Solirubrobacterales bacterium
GGCCGGGCTTTCTCGTGGCGCTACGTGCTCACGTTCGGTGTCGCAGGCGTGTTCAAAGTGCGTGTCGCCCTACACCAGTCTCGGCGCCTGACGTCTGGAGTAGCGAGGCCGACGAGATCGCCCATCTTCTGCATGTCCTGAGTGGCGACCGCTGGCAGTTGCACTTCGAGTCTGAGAGGCCACCGCGGCGCGGCCATGTTGCGGAGATCGAGCCCGCAGATATCGTGTGCCTGTTCAGCGGTGGTGCCGACTCTCTGGCTGGCGCGCTTGAAGCTCAGGCGACGACGAATACGCTGCCCATCTTGGTATCGCATTGGGATGCCAACTCGACGAGCGCTGCACAAACGCGGCTGGTTGAAGAACTTGCCCAAATTTGGGGAACGACCCCCACCCACCATCGTCTTCGGATCCAGCGCCGCAAAGATCAGGTCGGGTCCGGATACGCCTTTCCCGATGAGAAGTCTCGTCGTACGCGGTCTCTCTTGTTCCTCGCCCTGGGGTTGACTGTTGCGGCGGTCCGGGGCGCTGAGCTGTGGATGAGCGAGAATGGCTTTACCAGTCTTAACCCACCTCTCAGCCCTGAGCGCCGAGGCTCACTGACCACCCGAACGACGCACCCTGGAATTTTAGATGGTCTCGCTGCCGCACTGCAGCGGCTCGGGCTTATGGTCAATCTGCGCAATCCGCTGGAATCGTTGACGAAGGGTGAGGCACTCGCGCAGGCCGCACAGCGCATTCCGGCCGGCCGCGCAGACGCCCTCTTCTCGGCGACCCATTCGTGCGGTAAGACGCCATGGTTCAAAGGGTTTTCGCAGGGAGCGCAGTGCGGTCTCTGCTTCGGCTGCCTTGTGCGTCGAGGGTCTTTTTTGGCAAGCGGACTGACGGACTCCACTGAGTACATTGAGGAGGTACTGCGCGGTGACAGCCGTCGTCCCGAGTTCGTAACGGCGACTCGCCGCAAGACCATCGAGGCCGCCCGCTACCGGTTGCGGCGCGGCTACTCCACTAGCGACTTGCTTGCGCTGGGTTTGCCGTCCCGCATTCCAATTGCTGACGCTGCCGCTCTCGTTGACCGCGGACTGGGCGAGCTGCGGCCTGTGGTTGACAGTATCCCCTGATGGCGATTCTGCCACCCATCGACGCGCACGCGCATGTGCTCACGAACATCAATGGACGCGAGCTTCGCGCACTACGCAGCGTCGTGTTCGCTGTGACGCGGGAGCCGTCCGAATGGGCTGCAGCAGCGGCCCGGCGTGACGAGTTCTGCATTTGGGGACTCGGATGCCACCCCGGAGTCGCAGCAGCAGTTGCCGGCTTTGACCGCGACCTCCTCGAGGAGTTGGTCGCGACGACGCCTCTCATCGGCGAGGTAGGTCTCGATGGTAGCTCACGAGTTCCCATTTCGGAACAGCGTCGCGTCTTTCGGGCGGCACTTGAGGTGGCCCGAGATAAGTCCCGACTCGTCAGCATCCACAGCGTTCGGGCATCTGGTGAGGTGCTGGCAGAGATAGAGGCCGTGGGCGGTATTCCGGGCGCCATTCTCCATTGGTGGCGCGGCAACGCCTCCGAGACTCGGCGCGCTGTGGACTTGGGCTGCTTCTTCTCGCTGAATGGGGCCGAGGCACTCCGACCAAAGGTCATGTCTTCCCTCCCCGTACACCGGGTTCTTACCGAGACGGACTTTCCTCACACCCGACGCTCGGATAAGAGCGCAGATCGACCCGGTGCGGTCGCCACAATAGAGCGCGCCCTCGCTGAGGCGTGGAGCATGAGCGATGACGATGTTCGTCTCCAGCTTTGGAAGAACTTGGCGAGTATCTGTACTGCGACCCGGACGTCGAGCTCCCTGCCTCGACGGGTCCAGGGCGGTCTTCTCACCATTCGGTGAGTTCGACTACACCTGCGCGTACCTAGCGGGCGTCGCACCTCACTGACGCGTCGGTGTCGACTGCGGGATGTCGCACTTCTTCGGAGCCCTGACCTACCCGCAGATATAGCACCGCGAGGGCGGCAGTCAAGGGCGCTTGCGCCCGACCCCCGCAGGGGGTTGACGGCCGCCCTCGCGGTGCTTCAATCGCCGGTAGGCCGGGGCTCTCACATGCCGATACCCATGTCGTGGCCGAAGTCTTGGCCCAGGTCATGAGAGGCAGAGTGCTCCTGCTGCATCTGGAGCGTGCGCTGCTGCTCGGCGAGGCGGGAACGCTGTTCGTTCCACGCCGAGCGCTCGATGCCGCCCAGCGGCTCCTTGCCGAGGGCGCTGTCTCGGTCGGTGATCCCGTGCTCCTGGCGGTAGCCCTCGATCCCGGCGACGCCGCGGTCCCACGCCTTTCGCTTCTCGGGGTCGCTCGGCCTCTCCCCCAGCTCCTTGACGATGTAGTCGGGGGGCGCGAGCTTGGCGGCGGTGATCGCCTGCTGGCGGCGCTCGGCCAGCACCTGTTCGGCGATGGGCAGCTCGGCTCTCGCCTGGTGGCTCGCGGCCGGTGGCTGCTCCCTCACCTCGGCCCGGCCCTTGGCAAGTGCTTCCCGAGTGCTTCCCTCCCTGGCCAGGGCGGCGCCGATCTCGGCCCGGCGCTCCTTGCGCGGCAGCGCTTCGACCGCTTCGCGCATTGCCACCGCGTGCTCCAGTTGCTCCTCCATCTGCCCGACCCAACGCTGGCTGTCGGCGTGACGGCGGTCGGCGTTGGCCTCGGCACCGGCGTCGCGCCTGATCTCGGTGCGCCGGGAAAGCAGCTCCCCGGTCGGCTGCTTGCGAAGCTCGCAGCGAAGCGCCTCGTCGTGTGCGGCCCTCTGGGCCCGGTCTCGTTCTGAGGCTTCGGCGATGTGAGGGATGCCCTCACGCAGATACAGGTCGCCGGGAGCGAACTCATCGCGCTCGACCTGAATCTCTGGCATCGCATAGATCGTCGTCTCGCCACGGCTGCGCGAAGCGGCCACATACAGCTCCTGCTTGTCCATCGAGGGATCGGCGGCGAGGAAGGCGCGATCAACGGTGGTTCCCTGGGCCGAGTAGGTGGTGACGGCGTAGGCGTGCTCGAGCGCCGGGGCGTCTGAGTGGGGGTTGGTGCGGGCGAGGTAGTCGGCATCGACCTCGACCGTGCGGGGTTGGTCGATCCCTTGAAGGACGACTCTGCGCTCTTGGGCGTCTACCTCAGCGACTTGCCAGCGCTCGCGGTTGTAGATGTCGGCGGCGCGGTCGTTGACGCGCGTGATGATGAGATCGCCGGCGGCGAAGCGCGCTTCGCCAACTTCGATCTCGCGCTCGCCTAGTTGCCCGGCTTCCTGGCGTAGCGCTCGCGCCATCGCGTTCAGCCGCTCGACCTCGACGTTTCGCTTGGCGACCATCACGGCGTCTTCCCCTGCGTCGAATGCCTCGTGCCACTCGGCGACCATCGCCTCGCGGCGAGCCTGGGCGTCGGGGGCGACCACGACCCGCTCCTCGGATCGGTAGAGGTCGAGCGCCTCCGTCCCTTCCCCCGCGCGGATCAGCTTCGCCGCTTCGCGGTCCGCCTCATGGCGGTGGCGGATCACCTCGTCGAGGAAGATCGGGTCGCTGCGCTCGGCCAGCGCGCGGAACAGGCCGCCGGCCTCGATCTCTCCGAGCTGCTCGGGATCGCCGACCAGGACGAGCTTTGCGTTCGCCTGATCGACGTGATGGATCAGCCGAGACAGGGTTGCGGTGTCCACCATCCCCGCCTCGTCGACCAGCAGGACCGAGCGCCAGGTCAGGAGGCCTTCGCGGGCCTGCTCGGCTCGCTCAAGATCACCCAGCAGGCTCGCGACGCTCGTCGCCCGCAGGCCCTCGGCCCGAAGGACGTTGGCCGCTCGCCAGGTCGGGGCGGCGACGTGAAGCTCCATCTCTGCTTGCGCCCAGCCTTCGGCGGCGGTGACGATCGCGTAGCTCTTGCCGGTCCCCGCCTCGCCAATCACGATGCTCAAGCCCTCGGTGTCGGTGAGCAGGCGCTTGACCATCTCGCGCTGGTCGTCCTTCAGGGTCGGGTGGGCGTGGAGCACGCGAGCCGCGACCAGCTCGCCCGCGGGGCTGGGTCCCTCGGCGCGCATCTGCTCTGCGGTGGCGAGGGCGGACTGCTCAAGCTCCCAGATGCGCTGCGTGGTGTAGCGGGGGCCCTTGGCTCCCTCGCCGATCTGCAGCACCGCCTCGGAGGCCAGGAACTCGTCCGCCACCCGCTCCACGTCTGCCGCCGGGGCTCCCTCCCGAAACAACCCCGCCACCGCCTGGATCGCGTCGTGCCTGTCGAAGTGAGAAGCCCCCGCCGTGACCGCACGGTCTACCTGCTGGGTAGAGACCGTGCGGGCCTCGGCGGCAGCCTCAAGGTCGGCGACGTGCGGCGAAGCGACCTCCAAAGCCTGGCGGACGAACTGCTCGCGTCGGGCCTCTCGGTTGGAACTGTCAGCAACATCTTCAATCCCGTTCAGGCGTTCTACCGCCGGGCCGTTGATCGCGACGAGCTGGCCGTCAACCCGGCCGAAGGCATCGACCTCCCGAACGGCATGTCTCAGCGACCGACGCGCATCGCGTCGGCGGCGGAAGCGTCGGCGCTGCTGGCCGCGCTCCCCTCCGAGGACAGCCAGGTTTGGGCTACGGCGTTCTACGCCGGACTGCGACGGGGCGAGCTGCAGGCACTCCGCTGCTGCGATTTGGACTTCGAGGCGAGCCTGATCCGCGTTGAGCGCGGTTGGGACCAAGAGGAAGGCGCGATTGAACCGAAGTCCCGATCCGGTCGCCGCACCGTGCCAATGCTGGCGGTCTTGCGACGCTACCTGGAGGCGAGCACCCAGCGCGCCGGCCGGAGCGGGGAAGACCTTGTATTCGGCCGGACGCCTCGCAAGGCTTTCGTCGCCTCCACCGTCGACAACCGGGCCAAGGGCTCTTGGAACGCGTTCAACGTTCGGGAGCGCGAGGATGCAGCGGCGGCCGGGCGAGAGCCGAAGCAGCTCACTGCGATCACGCTGCACGAGTGCCGCCACACTTTCGCGTCGCTGCTGATCGACGCCGGAGCCAACCCCAAGGCCATCCAGACGTTCATGGGCCACTCGAAGATTCAGACGACCTTCGACATCTACGGGCATCTGCTCCCTGGCAGCCACGACGACGTTCGCGAGCGGATGGACGCCTACCTGGCCGCTAGTGACAGGCCTCACCGGCGAGCCGCCTGATGGAATGGCGGCATGGTTATCTACATTGCGTCCTTGTCCGTTGCAGAATGGACGGCGATTGGTAGCTCGGTAATCGGCTTGTCTGCGCTGGGTCTAGCGATCTATTCGATTTGGCATCAGAGAGCGCTGCCGTTTCTTGAGGCCCAGGTCATCCATGACGTAGCGACCGGGGCCGCAGCAGTCGCCGTCAGGAACAACGGCACTCGGTCAGCTCGCGCACCGTGGGTGATGTTTGCGGCGAAGGACGGCTCGATGTTCTTCTGTAATCACGCAGGGCCAGGCTTCTTGGCTCCCGGTGAGGGACGCTATGTCCTGACCACGGCAGCCGCGCCGACGGGAGAAGCCGAGGGGGTAGTCGGCCACATCGATCGCAGGGGCAAGCATGTGGTCCGGCCGATGGCAGGCGGTCGCTCGCGTCGATTTAGAAAAGGCGGACGTTCATTTCTGGACATGTTCAAGGCGTTCTACCCGGACATGCCACTTGGAGATCAGGCTGGTCTGAGAGCTGACCGAACTCTTAAGTAAACGCGTCAAGGTCGTCCTATGAGGCTGCGGGAAGTAGCTCCAGTGCCTCGACGTGGCGAGGTCGCATCGTGCCGAAGTGGCGGTGGTCGAGCGTCGCGAGCTTCGGCTCGCCCAGGCGCTCTGTCACCGCCAGGACGGCGCAGTCAACGAAGCCGACATCGAGGTCCGCGTAGGTTCGCATCAGGTTGGCGGCCCGCTCGTAATCGCTGGCGATCAAATCCTCGACATCAAGCTCGCCGACCCGGATCGTGTCGAGGAGCGCTGGGAACGCATTGGGTCCGAGTTCGCGGCCCAGCATGTGGTCAAGCTCGACCAGGACCGGAGTGGGGAGCACGCGACGTTCGGGGCCGGGCTTGAGCAACGGCGCGCACCGCTCGTGGTCCTTGTCGTCGGCAACCATCGCCGAGACCAGGGGGCCAGTGTCCAGGATCAGCGGAATGGCCGAGGCTCGAACTCGTCGTTGCTCGCCCGCTCGCTGAGATCGCTGCGCCCAGCGGTGAACGCTCCAATCAACGAAAATGGAGGCTGCGGCTCCTCGCCGCCCAGCTCATGCTCAAGCGCCGTGTTGACGAGCTGCGGCACGGCCACGCCGCGCTCGTCGGCGACCCGACGGGCACGCTCCAGCAGCGCGGCGTCTACTTCGACGGTTCTTGTCGGCGATGCGGCCATGCCGGGATTCTACCGCCGCGATCCCCTGTGCGGCGGCGTTCGCGCCCATCGCGTGCGGAACTGGCGTCGGACTGGCGCATTTACTGGCGCATTGGCTGTCTCACGCGGTCGATAAGCCGTCCGGTCCGGCGCGGCCGACACCTCGCATTTGGCTCTGTAGAGCCGTCCACAACAGAAAACGCCCCACCGGGAAGGCGGGGCGCTTCTGGGGTTACTACAGGGAGGAGAGATATGTCTCTCTATATGTGGATCAGTGGGAGGTAGGTGAGCCCTTTATATGCCGCGGGTGCCGCATCGCTGGGAAGCAATGAGCGCCATATTTGCGGCGCTGAGCTCAGCCAGAAAGCTTTGTCGTTCTACCCTTCATCGTCCTCTCACGCAAATCCTTTAAACAGCGTACGAACATATGTACGATTTGTGTGTGATTCGGGTCACAGACGCTCCGCAGAAGACCAGCGAGGGCCGGCAAGGCGGCTGGGGATAGGTCCTAAAAGGCTGCCTCGGGCTCGAACGAACGGCCAATTCTCGATTGCGGCTGTACCGTTGCGGCGGATGAAGAAGGCCCGGATAGACGCGGTTCTGGCGGAGCGGGGGCTGTTCCCGTCGCGCTCGGCCGCGGCCGGCGCGGTGCGGGCGGGGGAGGTGCGCGTCGGCGAGGACGGGCCGGTGGCGCTGCGGCCGAGCCAGCTGGTCGAGCCTGGAGCGGCGCTGATCGTCGACGAGGGCCGGCGCTTCGTCTCGCGGGGCGGCGTCAAGCTCGACAACGCGCTCGACGCCCTCGGCATCGACGTCGCGGGGCGCGACTGCCTCGACGTCGGCGCCTCGGCCGGCGGCTTCACCGACTGCCTCCTGCAGCGCGGCGCGGCGCGGGTCGCCGCGGTCGACGTCGCCTACGGCCAGCTCGACCGGAGGTTGCGCGAGGATCCGCGGGTGACCGCGATCGAACGGCTCAACGCCCGCGAGCTGGCGCCCGCCGACCTGCCGTTCGCCCCCGGCCTCGCCGCCGTCGACGTCTCCTTCATCTCGCTGGCCAAGGTGCTGCCCGCCGTCGCCCGCTGCCTGGCGCCGGGTGGCGAGGTGCTGGCGATGGTCAAGCCGCAGTTCGAGCTGGGCCGCGAGCGGGTCGGCAGGGGCGTTGTCCGCGACGCCGCCGACCGCCGCGAGGCGATCCTGGCCGTGGCGCACGCCGCCCGCGACCTCGGCTTGCCCGTCAGGGGGTTCGCGTTCTCCGGCCTGCCGGGGCCGAAGGGCAACCGCGAGACCTTCGTCTGGTGCGGCGGCGACGGCGAGGAGGTCACCGACCTCGAAGCGGCGATCCTGGAGGTCGAGCCTTGAGCGAGAAGGTCGCTGTCCTGATCACCCACTCGCACCCCCCGGCCGCCACCGAGGCGGTGCGGCTGGCGGCCGCCGCCGCGCGCGACGCCGGCTGGCGGCTGGTCGCGACCGCGGACGAGCTGGCCAAGCACGGCGATGCCGCGGCGGGAGTCGAGACGGCCGATCCGCTGCCCCGGCGCCCCGACCTCTGCCTGGTGCTGGGCGGCGACGGCTCGATCCTCTACGCGCTGCGTCGCTTCGCCCGCACCGGCGTCCCGGTCTTCGGCGTCAACTTCGGCACGATCGGCTTCCTCGCCGCGGTCGAGCGCGGCGGTGCCGACGAGGGCATCCGCCGTGCTCTGGCGGGGGAGGCCGAGGCGATCGAGCTGCCCGGCCTCGAGGTCGAGCTGGACGGCGAGGCCCGGGTCGCCCTCAACGACGTCACCTTCATCCGCCGCCCCCACGACCGGGTCGCCGAGCTGAGCTACAGGATCGCCGACGAGGAGGTCGGCCACGTGCGCTGCGACGGCCTCGTCGCCGCCACCCCGGTCGGCTCGACCGGCTACAACCTCGCCAACCAGGGCCCGATCCTCGCCTGGGGGGTGAAGGGTTACGTGGTCAGCTACGTCGCCCCGCACTCGCTGACCGCGCGGGCCCTGGTCGTCGCTCCGGGTGACGTCCTCCACGTCGGCAACGCGAGCGGCCGCGAGCCGGTCGACATCGCGGTCGACGGCGAGCACGTCGGCGGGCTGGCGTCGGGCGCGGCGCTGGAGGTCCGCTTCGCCGATGCGGTGGGGCGGCTGGCCCAGCTTCCCGGGACCAGCTTCTACCACCGGATCCGCGAGAAGTTCGGGCACCTCGCCATCTAGATGACGAGGCCGGGGGGAGAGTCGGTCCGCCTCCGCTGCTAGATAGAGCAGGATGCTTCGAGAGCTGCGGATCGAGAATCTTCTGCTGATCGAGAAGGCCGAGCTGCGGCTGGGGGAGGGGCTGAACGCGATCACCGGGGAGACCGGGGCGGGGAAGACCGTGCTGGCCCACTCGCTCGATCTGCTGATGGGGGGCAAGGCGCGGCCCCAGATCGTCCGGCCGGGGGCCGAGGAGGCCTGGGTCGAGGGTGCCTTCGACCTGCCGGAGGGGCTGCTCGGCGAGCCGGAGATGGCCGAGATCACCGCCCGGCTGCCCGAGGGGGCGGAGGAGGTCGTGCTGGGGCGGCGGGTGTCCGCCTCGGGTCGGACCGGCGCCTTCGTCGCCGGCCGCGCCGCCTCCGCCGCCGACCTGAAGCTGCTGGGCCGGCGGCTGCTCGCCTTCTACGGTCAGCACGAGCACCGCAAGCTGACGATCTCCTCGGCGCAGATGGAGGTGCTCGACGGGTTCGCCGGGGCCGGGCACCTCGAGCTGCGGCGGCGCTACGGGGAGGCGCATCGGGAGTGCCAGCGGCTCGCCGCGGAGCTGGCCGAGCTGCGGGAGCGCGACGGGTCCCGGGAGCGCGACCTCGACCTGTGCCGCTACGAGCTGTCGGAGATCGAGGCGGTGGCCCCCGACCCGGCCGAGGAGGCGGAGCTCTCGGCCGAGCGGGAGCGGCTGCGCCACGCCGAGGGGCTGCGCGAGGCGGCGGCGGGCGCCCACGCCGCCGCGCTGGGCGTCGACGAGGACGGCGGCGGGGCGGCGAGCGCCCTTGCCCAGGCGGAGGCGCTGCTGCAGGGCGTCGGCGGCGTCGACCCCGGCCTCGACTCGATCTCCGAGCGGCTCAGCTCCCTCGCGGTCGAGCTGGGCGACGTCGCCACCGAGCTGCGCGGCTACCTGGAAGGGATCGACGCCGACCCCGGCCGGCTCGCCGCGGTCGAGGAGAGGCTCGACTCGCTCGACCGCCTGCGCCGCAAGCACGGTGGCAGCGCCGAGTCGGTGCTGGCCCACGCGGAGCGCTGCCGGGCCGAGATCGAGCGTCTCGAGAGCGCCGAGGAGCGCGGCGCCGAGGCGGCAGCCGCCCTGGCCAAGGCCGAGCAGAAGCGCGAGGAGCTGGGAGGCCGGCTGAGCAAGGGCCGCGCCGCGGCCGCCGGCCCGTTTCAGGAGAAGGTCGCCGAGGAGCTGGAGCGGCTGGCGATGCCCGGCGCGACGCTGGAGGTGCTGCTGGAGCCGCACCCCGACGGCTTCGGCCCGGGCGGGCGGGAGACGGTCGAGCTGCGGGTGGCGTCGAACCCCGGTATCGAGCCGGCGCCGCTGCGCGACGCCGCCTCGGGCGGCGAGCTCTCGCGGGTGATGCTGGCGCTGAGCGGCCTCGGCGAGGCCGCCGGCGCCGGGACGCTGGTCTTCGACGAGATCGACGCCGGGGTGGGCGGCAACACCGCCCGCGTGGTCGGCGAGCGGCTGCGGGCGCTGGGCGAAGGCCGCCAGGTGGTCTGCATCACCCACCTGCCGCAGGTCGCCTCGCTGGCCGCGGCCCATTTCCGGATCGAGAAGGACATCGGCGGCGAACGGGCTACGGCGACCGTGCAGCGCCTCGACGGCGAGGGCGTGGTCGAGGAGATCCGCCGGATGCTCGGCGGCGAGCGCTCCGACGAGGCCGCCACCCGCCACGCGCGCGAGCTGCTCGCCGCCGCCTGAGGGCCTCTCGAGATAGGCACTGAGGCCGCAAATTGCTGGCGAGAAGCCGGCGGGTCGCCTAACCTGCCCCCGTGGCTACCGCCAGTCACCGTCGCTTCCCTGCGCTGCTCTCGCGTCGCAACGGGGCGTCCGCGGGCGAGGCGATCGAGGGGACGGCGCGGCTCGGCCGCCGCACCAAGGACCTCGTGAGGGGACTTGTCCCCGGCGATGTCGCGGTCATCGACCACCTCAACGTCGACCGGATCGCCGCCGAGGAGCTGATCGCGACCGGGGTGCGGGCGGTGCTGAACGCCTCGGCGTCCTCGAACGGCCGCTATCCCAACGCCGGCCCGCTGCTGCTCGCCCGGGCCGGGGTGCTGCTGGTCGACATCGAGGCGGGCGACCCCTTCGAGCTGCTGCGCGACGGGGACGCGGTGAAGATCGAGGACGGGGCGGTGAGCGTCGCCGGCGAGGAGGTGTTGCGGGGGCGCGCGCTCGGGGCCGTCGAGCTGGAGCGCCGGCTGGACGAGCAACGCCAGCGGGTCGACGAGGCACTCGCCGACTTCGCCGAGAACACGGTCGCCCACATCCGCCAGGAGACCGACCTGCTGACCGGCAGCATCGAGCTTCCGCCGACCCGCGCCTCCTTCCGCGACCGCCATGTGCTGATCGTCGTCCGCGGCGACCGCCACCGCCACGACCTGAAGACGCTGCGCGCCTACATCCGCGACGTGCGCCCGGTCGTCGTGGCGGTCGACGGCGGCGCCGACGGGGTGCTGGAGGCGGGGATCAAGCCCGATCTGATCCTCGGCGACATGGACTCGGCCAGCGACGCGGCGCTGCGCTGCGGGGCGGAGCTGATCGTCCACGCCTACCCGGACGGCCGGGCGCCCGGCCGCGAGCGCCTGCTCGAGATGGGGCTGGAGCACACGCTCGTCCCCTCGGCCGGGACCAGCGAGGACGTGGCGATGCTGATGGCCTTCGAGAAGGGAGCCGACCTGATCGTCAGCGTCGGCGCCCACTTCAACCTGATCGAGTTCCTCGACCGCGACCGCGGCGGGATGTCCTCGACCTTCCTGACCCGGCTGCGGATCGGCGAGAAGCTGGTCGACGCGAAGGGGGTGAGCCGCCTCTACAACCCGGGCTTCGGCTTCGGCCCGGTCGCCCTCTTCCTGGCGGCGTTCGCGATCCTGCTGGCGATCGTCGTGCTCACCTCGCCGGCGCTCAACGACCTCGTCGAGCTGATCTGGCTGAAGATCAGGATCTGGCTTGGCCTGTAGCGGCGGCTGGCTAGTCTTCGTCCGCTGATGGGCTACAGCGCGCGCTACCACGCGGCATCGCTGATCGCGGTGTTCCTCGCCCTGGCGATCGGGATCCTGATCGGCGCCGAGTTCGGCGGCGACACCCTGACCAACACCCGCAAGGACCTCGAGCACAGCCTCACCGGCAACCTCCAGGACGCCCGCGACCGAGCCGACCAGCTCAGCGGCGAGCTGGGGCGGGCCAACGAGTTCGCCGACCGTGTCTACCCGGTGCTGGTCCGCGACCAGCTGAAAGACAGGCGGATCGGGATCGTCGCCCTGGGTGGCCTGCCGAGCGGTGTCTCCGGGGCGATCGAGGCGGCGCTGCAGCCGACCGGGGCGCGGCTGGTCGGCGTCGGGGTGGTGCGGGAGCCGGTCGACCTGCGGGCGCTGGCCGGCGACCTCTCGAAGACCCGGTTCGCCGGGATCGCCCGCAACCCCGAGACGCTGACCGCGTTCGGGGTCGGGGTGGGACGGCAGCTGGTGCTTGGCGGCACCCTGCTGGAGCGGGTGCGCGGCCATCTCTTCGCGCGCGCCAGCGGCGACTTCGGCGGGCTCGACGGGGTGATCGTCGTCCGCGACCAGCCGCAGGAGATGGGGCCGGTCCAGCGAGCTACCGCAGGGCGGCTGGAGTCGGCGCTGATCGGCAGCATCGCCGCGACCCGGACCGAGGCGGTCGGGGTCGAGAGCTCCACCGCCGAACCCTCCTCGGTCTCCTTCTTCCAGGGCAACGACCTCGCCAGCGTCGACGACGTCGACCTGGTCGCCGGCCGGCTGGCCACGGTCTTCGCGCTGCTCGGCGTCGAGGGCAGCTTCGGCGTCAAGGGCAGCGCCGACCGCCTGCTCCCAGACCTGCTCGTACCCCGTCGCTAGATGGCTGACTCGATGACCTGGGTCGGCTTCCCGGTCGCGACCGCGCTGGCGCTGCTGGTCGTCCCGGCCGGGGTGCGCGGGCTGCTCGACGCAGGGCTGGTGCGCGAGAACTGGCGCGGCGCCAGGGTCGCCTTCCCGCTCGGTGCGGTGCTGGCGACCGCGGCGCTGGTCGCGCTGGCCCCGCTCGCCTTCCTCGACGACCGCGCCGACCTCGACCTGCTCGACCCCGAGCTGCGCCGCTGGATCCCCTACCTGCTCGGCCTCGCCTTTCTCGGCTTCCTCGACGACTCGCTGGGGCGGGGCGAGGCGGCGGACGCGCCGCGGGGCTGGCGCCGGCACGCGCGGGCGCTGCGCGAGGGCAGGCTCTCGACCGGGGCGATCAAGGCGATCGGGGCGCTGGCCCTGGCCGCCTACGTGGTCTCGGGCCGCGGCCTGGAGTCGTGGCGCTACCTGGCCGACGTCGGGCTGCTGATCCTCGCCACCAACGCCTTCAACCTGCTCGACCTGCGGCCCGGGCGGGCCGAGAAGGGGCTGGCGCTGCTCGGGGTCGGCCTCTGCGTCGGCGCCTGGACGCTGGCGCCGGTCGAGCTGCTGGGAATCTTCGCCGGGCCGGTCCTGGTCGGCGCCTGGTTCACGCTGCGCGAGCGGGCGATGCTGGGCGACACCGGGTCGAACCTGGTCGGGGCGATCGCCGCGGTCTGGCTGTTGACGACGCTGGGGGGGACGGGGCGGCTGATCGCGCTGGCGGTCGTCGCCGCGCTGACCGTCTACGGCGAGCTGCGCTCCATCTCGAAGGCGGTCGAGTCGGTTCCGCCACTGCGCTGGCTAGACTCGCTCGGCAGAGCATGAGCAGGGCCAAACAAGGAGACACCCGCTTCATCTTCGTCACCGGCGGAGTGGTTTCGGCCCTCGGCAAGGGGATCGCCGCCGCCTCGATCGGCCGCCTCCTCGTCTCCCGCGGCTTCCGGGTCCAGCTGCAGAAGTTCGATCCCTACATCAACGTCGACCCGGGGACGATGAGCCCGTTCCAGCACGGCGAGGTCTTCGTCACCGAGGACGGGGCGGAGACCGACCTCGACCTCGGCCACTACGAGCGCTTCACCGACGAGAACACCACCCGGACGTCGAACGTCACCACGGGCGCCATCTACAACTCGGTGATCAATCGCGAGCGGCGCGGCGACTACCTCGGCGCCACCGTCCAGGTGATCCCCCACATCACCGATGAGATCAAGAACCGGATTCTGATCGTCGCCGAGTCGCAGTCGGTCGACTTCGTGCTGACCGAGATCGGCGGCACGGTCGGCGACATCGAGTCGCTGCCCTTCCTGGAGGCGATCCGCCAGCTCTACACCGACCTCGGCCCGAAACGCAGCATGTTCGTCCACCTGACACTGGTCCCCTACGTGGGCCACGCCGGGGAGCTGAAGACGAAGCCGACCCAGCACTCGGTCAACGAGCTGCGCCGGATCGGGATCCAGCCGCACGCGCTGGTCTGCCGCTCCGAGGGCCGGCTGGACCGCGACATCCGCAGCAAGATCGCCCTCTTCGCGAGCCTTCCGGTCGAGGGGGTGATCTCCGCCCACGACGTCGACAACATCTACAAGGTGCCGCTCGTCTTCCGGGCCGAGGGCGTCGACGACCTGGTGCTCGACCACTTCGGCATGGAGGCGCCCTCGCCCGACCTCGCCGAGTGGGAGGCGATGGTGCGCCGAGCCGACGCCGCCGAGGGCAAGGTGCGGATCGCCCTGGTCGGCAAGTACGTGCGGCTCGCCGATGCCTACAAGTCGGTGATCGAGGCGCTTGAGCACGGCGGCTTCCACCATGGCGTCGAGGTCGAGGTCGAGCTGGTCGACTCCGAGAATCTCGAGCCCGAGCGGCTGGAGGGCGCCGACGGCATCCTGATCCCGGGCGGCTTCGGCGAACGCGGGATCGAGGGCAAGGTGACGGCGGCGCGGATCGCCCGCGAGCGCTCGATCCCCTACCTGGGGATCTGCCTCGGGATGCAGATCGCGGTGGTCGAGTTCGCCCGCTCCGTGGTCGGGATGGAGGGGGCCAACTCGGCCGAGTTCGACCCCGAGACGCCGTTCCCGGTGGTCGACCTGCTGCCCGAGCAGAAGGAGGTCTCCGAGATGGGCGGCACGATGCGGCTCGGCGCCGACCCGGTGAAACTGCACGAGGGGACGAGGGCGCGCCAGATCTTCGGCGAGGCGGTGATCTACAAGCGCCACCGCCACCGCTACGAGGTCAACAACCAGCTGCGCCGCCGGCTCGAAGACGAGGGCCTGGTCTGCGGCGGCACCTCGCCCGACGAGCGGCTGGTCGAGATGATCGAGCTTCCGGATCACCCCTTCTTCGTCGCCTCCCAGTTCCACCCGGAGTTCAACTCCCGCCCCAACCGGCCCGAGCCGCTGTTCCGCGAGTTCGTCGGCGCGGTGGCCCACCACGCCGGCGATCGCCCGGCCGACGGCGGCGAGCTGCCCGAGCCCGAAGCGGCCGAGAGCGGCGACGTCAGCGTTCATCACTCGCGCTGAAAGCGTCTTAGAACCTATTCTTAGGGTATCCTAAGACTGCGTTTCCGACGGACGACCGTCGTCGAGAGCGGTCAGACAGAGAAGGAGGATCCGCGA
>VRUE01000008.1:15170-48956 GCA_019456285.1 Solirubrobacterales bacterium
CTTAGGGTATCCTAAGACTGCGTTTCCGACGGACGACCGTCGTCGAGAGCGGTCAGACAGAGAAGGAGGATCCGCGAGGGCGAGGGCGGCGGAACGCGGCGCTCACCGAGGAACGAGGCGAACATGAGATGGACGGCACGCGGAGCGTGAGCAGCATCACCCCCTTGGCCCGTGCGCCCTCGGCACGGAGCGGGCCGCCTGCCGGTGCTCCTCGCTCCGGGCCGGCGTTCAGCGACGAGTTCGCCTGGCGCCTGGACAGGTTCAACAAGTTTCTGCTGGCCGCCTCGCCCGTGGTGCGCGTCACGGCTGGTGTCGGGAGGGAGGTGTGTCGCGCGCTCGGCTTTTCGCGGGTGGCGTTCCTGCACGCCGACTTCAACGTCCGGCGGGTCAGGGGCGGCGCCGGCTACGGACTGGACTCGTCGCTTCTCCGCCGCGTCAGCGAGCCGTTCGAGTCGAGCCCCTGGATCGAGGACTGCGCGGCCAACGGACGGCCGGGGTTCACGCTGAACGTGAGGCATGGTCCGGCGATTCCGATGAAGTACGTCGAGCTCTTCAAGCTCGGCCCGCTGCTTTGCGTTCCGGTGATCGACAACACCGGTCCCGTGGCTGTGATGCTGCTCGACCGTCGCGGCGCGTTCTTCGGGGTCACCGGCGAGCTGCTGAGCGCAGCTGCGTCCGTGGGCGAGAGCCTCGGCTTGGCGCTCGAGGCGGCGAGGCACTACGGCGGCCGAGGCGCGGGATGGGAGGAGGCCCCGGTCCTATCCCCGCGGCAGCGCCAGGTGCTGACCCTTCTGAGCCGGGGCCTGTCGAACAAGGAGATGGCCACGGCCACCGGCCTGAGCGTGTTCACGGTCCGCGACTACGTGTCGAGCCTGTTGCGCTGCCTCGACGTCGGCAACCGCTCGGCCGCGGTCGCCCGGGGCTGGGAGCTGGGGCTGCTCGGCGTCGATCCATGACCGAGGGGCGGCCCCTGCGGCAACGCGGGTCCTGCGATGCCGGCCCTACAAATGTCGGATTCAAAAGCAGGCTCGCGTGCTCTTGTATCTGTGGCAGCAGCGGGGCCCGGGCGATGGTCGCTGCGGGCAACGGTGACCAAGCCAGTACACGGAGGTGACGCGGATGAGCTCCAAGGCGACCAGCTCTCGCTCACGCCGCTCGCGCCGAGCGGTGAGGGCCGAGGACTCCTACTCGGGTGTCGCGGATCTCTACAAGGAGAAGTGGACCTGGGACAAGGTCGCCTGGGGCACGCACTGCGTCGACTGCTATCCGGGCAACTGCCCCTTCTTCGTCTACGTCAAAGACGGCATCGTCTGGCGCGAGGAGCAGGCGGGGACCTTCACCCAGATCGAGGAGGGGATCCCCGACAACAACCCGATGGGCTGCCAGAAGGGGGCCGCCTGGAGCCAGCAGCTCTACAGCCCCGACCGCCTGATGCACCCGCTCAAACGCGCCGGCGAGCGCGGCTCCGGCAAGTGGAAGCAGATCTCGTGGGACGAGGCGCTGACCGAGGTCGCCGACGCCCTCATCGACACGATCCGCGAGGACGGCCCGGAGTCGATCATCCGCGAGGGAACCCCCGAGATCGCGGCGGTGACCGAGGCCCAGCGGTTCCTGGACATGATCGGCGCCGTCACCACCGACCTCAACGGCTCGATCAACGACTTCGCCTCGGGCCTGTACGAGACCTACGGGAAGTTCAACGGGGTGTCGGAGATCGGTGACTGGTTCAACTCCGAGCTGGTCCTGATCTGGCACATGAACCCGGCGTACACGCGCATTCCCCACTTCCACTTCGTGGCCGAGGCCCGGTACCACGGCGCCGAGGTGGTGTCGATCGCGCCCGACTACAACGCCTCCGCGATCCACGCCGACGCCTTCATGCCCGTCCGCCCCGGCACCGACGCCGCACTGGCGCTGGCGGCCTGCCAGACGATCATCGAGGAGGGGCTCCTCGACCGCGGGTTCGTCGTCGAGCAGACCGACCTGCCCCTGCTCGTGCGCGCCGACACCAAGCGCTTCCTGTGCGCCAGCGATCTCGACGCGGACGGGCTCGAGGACCAGTTCTACTGGTGGGACAGCGGCGAGGGCGCCCTCGCCGAGGCCGGGCGCGGCAGCCTCGACCTCGGCGGCGTCGACCCCGCGCTCGAGGGCGCCTTCGAGGTCGAGCTGCCCGGCGGCGAGCGGGTCGAGGTCACACCCGTCTTCGAGCTGCTGAAGGCGCGCCTGAACGAGCACTACACGCCCGAGCAGGCAGCCGACATCTGCGGCATCGACGCGAACGACATCCGCTGGCTTGCACGAAAGGTCGCCCAGCGGCGCACGAACATCATGATGGGCTACAACTCGATGAAGAACTACCACGGCGACCTGATGGAGCGCTCGATGGCGCTGCTGCTGGGCCTGACCGGCAACTGGGGCAAGCACGGCACGGGCACGCGGTGCTGGTCGACCGGCCTGCTCGACGGCATCGCGATCGCGATGGCGAAGGAGCAGCCCGGGCTCGAGGGCGCCCAGCAGGTGATGGTGTCGGCGCTGGGCACGATCGAGGAGACGCTCGCCGAGGACCCATCCCTGACGCCGGAGCTGGCCATGATCGAGTTTCAGAAGCAGGTCGCGCAGGGTCTCGGCGGATTCTCGGGGGGCATGGGGGAGAACGTCGTGCCGGCGGCCTTCTTCTGGTACTACCACTGCGGCTACCGCGAGGTCTGGAACCGGCGGGAGTGGAGCGACCCGGCGATGAGCCGGCCGTTCGACGATTACGTCGAGGAAGCGTTCGACAAGGGCTGGTGGGGCGAGCTGCCCGAGCTCGCCGAGCGCGCCGAGCCGCGGGTTCTGATCGAGTGCGGCGGGAACATCCTGCGCCGCACGCGCGGCGGCACGACGATGCTGCTCGAGCACCTCTGGCCGAAGCTGAAGATGATCGTGACCGTGGACCTCCGCATGAGCATGACGGCGATGCACGCCGACATCGTGCTTCCCGCGGCCAACCATTACGAGAAGATCGGCTTCCACATCCCGACCCCGCACCTGATGAACGCGACCTTCTCCGACAAGGCGGTGGAGCCCGCCGGCGAGGCCAAACCGGAGTGGGAGATCTTCCAGCTCCTCGCGCGCAAGGTGAGCGAGCGCGCCAAACAGCGGGGGCTCACCGAGTACCGCGACTGGAGGGGGAACAAGCTCGACCTCGGCACGCTCGGCGATCGCTACACGCTGGACGGGGCGCTGGAGGACGAAGAGACCCTGTTCGACGACATACTGCGCGACACGGGGCTCTCCGGCGCGCTGCCGGCCGGCACCAACCTCGAGACGATGCGGGAGCACGGCCACGTCCGCTTCGTCGACTGGGGGCTCTCGCCGATGGCGCTGGCCCAGGCATCGGACGTGAAGGCCGACGAGGTGCACGTGCCGTTCCGCCGCCACACCGAGCAGAAGGACCCCTACCCGACGCTGACGCGTCGCGCCCAGTTCTACCTCGAGCACCCGTGGTTCTTCGAGGCGGACGAGGCGCTGCCGCGGCACAAGGAGCCACCGAAGATGGGTGGCAACTACCCGCTGCATGTCACCTCGGGACACATCCGCCACTCGATCCACGCGATGAACATGACCAACCCGGTCCTCCTGCAGACGCACCGCGGCCACCCCTTCTGCTTCCTCAACCCGCAGGACGCCGCCACACGCGGCATCGACGACGACGAGGAAGTCAAGGTCTTCAACGACTTCGGCTCCTACCAGGTGCCGGTGAAGATCGCTTCGTCGGTGAGGCCCGGCCAGATAATCCTCTACAACGGCTGGGAGCCGTTCATGCACAAGGGCTGGAAGGGCGGCAGCGACGTCGAGCCCGGGATGGTCAAGTGGCTTCACTTCGTCTCCTACGGCCACCTGAGCTTCTGGCCGGCGCAGTGGCAGCCGGTGCCGTTCGACCGCGGCGTGTACGTCGAGGCCGAGAAGGTCGTCGAGCCGGTCGAGGCCTGAGCCGGATCGGCGGTTGCCCCTACGGATGTCGGGTGGTCGATGCGCCGTGCCGCTGGTACGACTTAAAGGGTCCGAGACGAAGGAGTCCAATGGAGGCGAAACGACTCACAGGGGCGCTGTCCGAACCAGGCGCAAGCGTCTGGGAGGAGGCGCCGGTGGAGCATGTGGCACTTGCCGCGGCCCCGCTGGCCGAGCAGCCGTCCCGCTACGTAAGAACGGCTTGGGCCGAGCGGCCCTACGGTTTCGTGCGCGACCTGCGGGCCCACGCGGCCCATGACGGCGAGCGCTTCTATCTGCGGCTGGAGTGGTCGAGCCCGACCCTCGAGGCCCGCGAGGCGGAGGAGGATCCGTTCTCGAACCCGATCGAGGGCCCGGACGCGTTCCCGGACTCCGTCGCGGTGATGTTCCCGTCGGGCGAGGGGGCTGAGCTCGACACGAAGGGCTCCGACGAGGCTCCGGTCGGGATCTGGCGCTGGGCGGAGGGTATGCCGGAGGCGGTCGAGGACCTCCTGGCCACCGGCCTGGGCACGCTCCGCCCGGCCAATGGCGATGGCGGCGGCGGTGATGATCTGCGGGCGCGCTCGGGCGCCGACGGGTCGCGGTGGCAGGTCGTCTTCGGACGGTCGCTCGCCTCCGAGCGGGACGCGACGCCGCAACTCGCGCCCGGCGAGACGATCCGGGTCGCCTTCGCCGCATGGGCGGGGGCGAACCAGGAGAGGGGCGGCATCAAGTCCTACTCACAGCGCTGGATCGACCTGGCGCTCGAGCAATAAGGAGCGATCGCGTGAATGCACCGGAGAAAGCCAAGCTCGAGCACCAGCTCGCGATGGTGTTCGACCTCAACAAGTGCATCGGCTGCCAGACGTGCTCGGTCGCGTGCAAGGTTCTGTGGACGCGCGACGAGGGGATGGAGCATCAGTGGTGGGCCACCGTCAACACGCAGCCGGGCAAAGGCACCCCGAAAAACTGGGAAGAGATGGGCGGCGGTGAGCGCGGGGGCGCCCCCGTGGCCGGCCATCTTCCGACCAAGGAGGAGTTCGGCGGCGGCTGGGAGTACGACTTCGACCGGCTCTTCTACGGAGGCAAGGGCTCAGCGGAGACGCTGCGGCCGACGAAGGGCGCGCCGGAGTGGGGGCCGAACTGGGACGAGGATCAGGGCGCGGGCGAGTACCCCAACTCCTACTACTTCTACCTGCCCCGGATCTGCAACCACTGCACGAACCCGGTCTGCATGGAGGCCTGTCCGCGTGGGGTCATGCACAAGCGGCCCGAGGACGGAATCGTCCTGCGCGACGAGGATCGCTGTCGCGGCTACCGGTTCTGCATGGAGGCCTGCCCTTACAAGAAGATCTATTACAACCACGTCCGCAACATCGGGCAGCAGTGCATCTTCTGCCTGCCGCGGATCGAGCAGGGAGTCGCGCCGGCGTGCGCGCGCCAGTGCCCGTCGCGCCTGGTGTTCGTCGGCTTCCTGGACGACAAGAGCGGACCGATCCACAAGCTCGTCAACGAGTGGAAAGTCGCACTGCCCCTCCACCCGGAGTACGGCACGAGCCCGAACGTGTTCTACGTCCCGCCGCTGTCTCCCCACCGGCTCAAGCCGGACGGCTCGATGGACACGTCAGCGCCCCGGATCCCGATCGAGTACCTGGAAACGCTGTTCGGCCCGCGCGTCGGCGCGACGCTCGACAAGCTGAAAGCCGAGCTGGACGGGGTGCGCAACGGAGGCAGCTCGGAGATGCTCGACACGCTGATCGCCTATCAGTGGCAGTCGCTGTTCGGCCCGTTCACGGAGGATCCGGCCGAGCTGGCGAAAGCCGAGTCGGCGAACGGAGGCGAGTGAGATGTTCGGGTTCTCGCTGCGCGGGCTGGACATCGAGGAAGCGGGCGTCGACGGGCTCAAGGAGCCGGAGGGCGGGCCGGACGTCGCGCGCAGCAAGTGCTACGCGCTGCTCGCCTCCGGGTACAACGTGCCCGACGAGGAGCGCTTCCGCGAGCTCGTCGGCGGGGAATTCGCGGCAGCGCTGGGCGAGCAGCGCGGCGAGCTGCCCTACGAGCTCGAGCTGGCGATCGACCCGGTCCCGGCCGAGCAGTCGCACGATGACTTCCAGGCCGAGTTCCTGGGGCTGTTCGAGGTGGGGGCGGGCGGGCCGCCCTGTCCGCTCTACGGCGGCGTCTGGGGCGCGGACCGGATGAAATCGATGGAGGAGGTCGCTCGCTTCTACAACTACTTCGGGCTGAAGCTCGCCGACGATCGCCGGATCCCGCCCGATCACCTCGCGACCGAGCTGGAGTTCCTGCACTACCTGACCTTTCGCCAGGCCGCCTCGCCACTGGAGCAGCTGGCGGCGCCGTACCGCAGGGCGCAGCTCGACTTCATCGAGCGGCAGCCCGGCGCCTGGGTGCCGAAGCTCAAGGAGCGCCTCGACGGGCTCGAGGCCGCCGCCTTCTTCACCAGCCTGGTCGATGCCACCGCACGCTTTCTCGAGGCTGACCACAGGCACCTGACCGAGGAAGCCGGGTCTTCCAGCGCGCCGGCGTCGGCGGGGCGTTGAGACGCTAGCCCGCGAGCATGGAGCGCTACCGAGAGCGGCTTCGATTCGAGAAGGTCTCGTGGGGTACGCACTGCACCAACTGCCTGGCGATGTGCCCGTACAGGGTGTTCACAAAGGACGGGAAGGTCGTCTACGAGGAGCCCGCGGGCGGCTTCGAGCAGGTCGAGGAGGGCGTCCCCGACATGAGCCCGATGAGCTGCCAGAAGGGCGCCGCCTGGAGCGCGAAGCTCGACGCACCCGATCGGCTGCTGTACCCGCTGGTCCGCGAGGGCGAGCGCGGCTCGGGCCGCTGGAGGCGGGTCAGCTGGGACGAGGCTCTCACCACCGTCGCCGACGCGGTCATCGACACGATCAAGGAGGAGGGCTCGGAGTCGGTCGTGTTCGAGGAGACGACCGAGGGCGGGCTCATCTGCTGGGCTTCCTACCTGCGCTTCGCCTCGATGATCGGCGCGATCAGCCTGGACGGCAACGGCCTCATCAACGACTTCTTGATCGGCCAGTACCTCACCTTTGGCAAGTACAGCATGGCCTCTTCGGTCGATGACACGTTCCACTCGAAGCTGATCCTGATCTGGCACTCGAACCCGGCCATGACCAACATCCCGTATCACCACTACATCAGCGAGGCGCGCTATCACGGCGCCGAGGTCGTCAACATCGCACCGGACTACAACCCCTCTTCGCTGCAGGCCGACCTCTACGTGCCGGTCGAGCCCGGGACGGACGCGGCGCTGGCGCTCGGCATGTGTCAGGTGATAGTCGAAGAGGGGCTTGCCAACCTCGAGTTCGTCAAGGAGCAGACCGACCTGTCGCTGCTCGTTCGCACCGACAACGGCCGCTTCCTGCGGGCGGCGGACGTGCAGGAGGACGGCTCCCAGGAGCAGTTCTACTGGTGGGATGCCGAGGGTGGCCTGGTGGAGGCCGGGCGCGCGACGCTTGAGCTTGGCGGCGTGGACCCGGTTCTCTCGGGCGCCTTCGCGGTCGAGTTGAAGAACGATGGCCGAGGCGGCGACAGCGAGCCGGCGACGGTCGAGGTGACACCCGCGTTCGCCCTGCTGAAGGCGCGCCTCGATGCCCGCTACAGACCCGAGCAGGCAGCCGAGGCCTGCGGCGTGCATCCCGAGGTGATTCGCGACCTCGGGCGCAAGGTGGCGCGCCTGCCCACCAAGATCCTGGCCGGCTACAACGCGCCGAAGTACTACCACGGCGACCTCATGGAACGAGCGATGGTCCTGCTGCTGGGGCTGACCGGCAACTGGGGCCGCAAGGGCTGCGGCATACATGGCCTGTGCGTCCTGGGCCCGGACGGTTACTTCCTCTTCCAGCTGAAGCAGAAGGCCGGACTGGCCGAAACGGAGCAGATCGTGGCCGGCCTCGGCGCGGCGATCGAGGCGGCCAGGGAGAAGAACCCGGGCATAGGCGAGGAGCAGGCCGGCCTGCAGTTCCTGCAGGCCGCCGCGCCGCAGGGCACCTCGACGCCGCCGATCTTCTTCTGGTACCACCACTGCGGCTACCGGGAGGTGTGGAACAACCGCGAGTGGAACGACCCGGAGATGCCCCGGCCCTTCGACGACTACTTCCGCGAGGCGACCGAGAAGGGTTGGTGGGCCGGCCTCGCGCGTCCGGGGCCGGAGTCCGAGCCACGGGTGCTGTTCGGCGTCGGCACCAACACGCTGCGGCGCACCCGTGGCGGGCGGCGGATGCTGCTCGAGAACCTCTGGCCGAAGCTGCGCCTGATCGTGTCGGTCGACTGGCGGATGAGCTCAACCGGCGCTTGGTCGGACGTGGTGCTGCCCGCCGCGCCCCAGTTCGAGCGGCCGAATCTCCAGTACCCGCTGACGAACACGTTCCGCCTCAGCTTCTCCGACCAGTGCGCCGACAGGCAGGGCGAGTCCAAGTCGGAGTGGGAGATCTTCCGCATGCTGTCCGAGAAGGTGGCGGAGCGCGCCGTGGAGCGGGGCTTCACCGAGTTCCGCGATGGCCGTCGCCAGCCGCGAAGGCTGGACAACCTCGGTGAGCAGTTCACATCCGACGGCGCGTTCGTGGACGAAGAGGCTGTCCTGGACGAGTGGATCCGCGATTCGAGCGTGACCGGCATGCTGCCCGCCGGCACCAGCCTCGACACCCTGCGGGAGAGCGGGTCGACCAGGTTGACGGGGCTCGGGATCTTCCCGATGGGCCTCGGGGCGGCCACCGACGTCGCCGAGGATCAGGTGCTGACCGCGTTCACCTGGCATACGCAGAAGAAGGTCCCCTACCCGACGCTCACGCAGCGCGCCCAGTTCTACATCGACCACCCCTGGTTCATCGAGGCCGACGAGGCGCTGCCGCGCCACAAGGACCCGCCGAAGATGGGGGGCGACTATCCGTTGCTGGTGACCTCCGGGCACAGCCGCTACTCGGTCCACTCGACCAACATGAGCAACCCGACGCTGCTCGAAACCCATCGCGGCAGCCCGGTCTGCATACTGAGCCCGCGCGACGCGGAGCGCCGCAAGATCCGCGATGGGGACAAGGTGCTCGTGCACAACGACTGCGGCTCCTACGAGGTGGCGGTGAAACTCTCGCCCTCGGTGAGGCCCGGGCAGCTGATCCTCTACAACGGCTGGGAGCCCTTCATGCACAAGGACTGGAAGGGCGGCAGCGAGGTCGAGCCCGGGATGATCAAGTGGCTGCACCTCGTCTCGCGCTACGGGCACCTGCGCTACATGCCCTTCAACTGGCAGCCGGTGCCGAGCGACCGCGCCGTGTATGTGGAGGTGGCGCTGGCGCAGCAGGGTGAATCCGCAACATCCAACGACCGTTTCAAGGAGGCCGTATGAACGACCAGACCCAGGCCGCCACGGCGGGCAACGCGACGTCGATCTCCGAGTCGGAGCGCGATCAGCTGGGGTGCGCTTTCGATTCCACGCTGCCGTTCTTCAAACTGCTCTCGACGCTGCGCACGCGGCGCGTCGGACTCGGCTACCGCTGTGAGACCGGCGAGCCGGAGCTGCTGGAGTGGTCGAGCGGCAAGCTCGTCAAGCAGGCGAAGGGGCCGCTCTCATTCGCCTCGGCGCACGACCCGGTGCCGCTGTCGGAGCTGGAGGAGGCGCTGATCTGCTGGGCGGCCTGTGGGCCGAACGGGATCGCGCTTGCGGACATCCCGGTGCACGGCAACCTCTCGAGCCTGCTCAGCTGGGTGGGACGGACGGTGCCCGGCGGCGACTCCAACCCGTCGATCGACCTGTTCGTGGTCAACGACCGCGGCACGCACGTCTACCGCCCCGGGGAGGAGCGGAGCGGCCCGATCGAGATCCGCTCGCCCGAGGACTACCCCAAGGTGCTGGAGTGGTACCGGTCGGGTCTTGTGCAGGTCTCCGACCGCCGCCCGGACATCGGCTGGCATGCCGCGCCGGAGGACACTCGCTCGGTCGACATGATGAGCCCGGCCCAGTACAACGTCAACCGGCCCGGGAGCACCTGGCTGATCCCGGTCGGCGACGTCGGGCTGGAGTGGTTCAACCTGCTGTTCTCGTGCTATGAGTGGTGGGGCACATTCCTCGCCAAGCCCGAGGACTTCTCGCCCGCCGGCTGCGACATCTGGGTGAAGCCGGGGTTCCTGGAGACGGGCTGGCCGATCCCCTCGTTCGACGAGATGGTGTCGTCGGATCACGCCAGCCAGGCCGGCGCGCTGCTGCAGAACGTGCGGCTGGCGTGCGAGGCGCTCGGGCTGGGAGGCTGGCGGCTGGGGGTCTACTCCAGCGACATGGTGCTCGGGGGTTTCCCCGATGTCGCAAAGGGGCTCGGCTTCAACTACATGGAACGCGACGTCGAGCGTAACCCGGGCGCGGTGATGACAGCCACCGGCCTGCCGGGGGTGAAGGAGGCGGTGACGGTGCCCTCGGAGCGGTTCCCCACGGCGGAGAGCGCGGTTCACTACGTCAAGGAGCTGCGCTACCAGCCCGGCGGCCCCCTTGCCCAGGAGCACAACTACGCGCTCGAGCACGGCGGGCCCTATAAGCCGGAGGTCATGGAGGAGCTGCTCGAGCACCCGCGCGCTCACATCTCGGCGGAGTGGGTCGAGACGGCCGTGCTCGAGACCGTGCAGTACATCGTCGACACCTACGGCTGCGCGCCGGCCTTCACGAACCCGTTGCACGCGCACGCCTCGATCCAGGTGCACCATCTCGACGCCGACTTCTACCGTCGCTTCCAGGTGTCGGCGAACGGGGGCGGCGAGCCGTATGCGGTCACGCCGCAGATCCACGATCACTTCGCGACCTGGCATCCCGGCGAGCCGGATCCGTACGCGAAGCGCGAGGGCTGAGGTGGACATAGACACCCTGTACGCCGCCCTTCACGACCTGGCCTTCGCCGTCTACATCGGCGGGCTGTTCTACGCGGAGTTCGTGCTGACGCCGGCGGCGAACGCCGTCGCGCCCGCGCAGGGAGTGGTGGTCAGGCGCAAAGCGGGCGACCGCCAGGCGATCATCGCCTGGACCTCGCTGTTCGTGATCCTGATCACGGGAATCCTGAGGCTGGGCCAGCTGCAGATACTCGCCTTCCCGGGCACGTTCTTTCTCGAGCCCGCCATCGCCTCGACCGGGTACGGTCACACGATCTTCGCGATGTTCGGGCTCTGGTGCGTGCTCGTCGCGCTCGGCCTGGCGATGACGTTCGTGCTGAGGCCGCTGCTCGTCGGCAAGATCGACCCGACGCTCTCGCAGGAGAAGCGGGAGCAGCGCCAGGAGCGGATGATCGGCGCGGCGCGCTGGATGACGATCTCGCTGCGCGTCGATCTGCTCGTCGCCGTGGCGGTCGTTGTGCTCGGCGTCTCGCTGCGCTACGGGGGCCTGCTCTGATGGAGGTTTTCCCATGAGCGTCCTCGCGGTCCAGCTCGAGCGCCCCGGCGCGGGGATGATGGAGCTCTCGGCCGGGGCGCTTGCAAGCTACGCGGAGGCGCTCGCCCGCGCCTGGGGCGTGCTTGGCGTAGGCGGCGACGACCGTGTCGCGATCTACGACTACGGCTCGAGCCCGGCCGCCTACCTCGCCTCGCAGGCGTTCGCCCCCTACCTCGAGCGGGGCGCCGCGGAGCGTACGCTCGCCACCGCGCTCTGTGTGGACGGCCTGCCTGACAACGTCAAGCGGTTCACGCATGTCCTGCGCCACTTCCAGCCACACTTCGTCTTCGTTCGAGCCGACCTGGTCCCGCTGCTGGTCGCCGGGCCGACCGCGGTGCCCGTCGAGCAGCGCGCGGCGAGGCTCGTGGTCAGCGCCGACGGCGACGCCCCCGCGCCTGGAGAGCGTGCGTCCTGGGAGCGCGCCTGGCAAGGCGGCCTTTCGCTGCTCGCTCGCTGCGATGCCGCCGCGTTCGTCGCGGCGGAGTGCCCGCGCTGCCGGCTGCTGCGCGTGCCGGAGGAGCTCTACGAGGCGCAGATCGCGCCTGCCTCCCGCCCGGGATCGTCAGACGGGGACGAGCGGGGAACGCTCACCGTCAGGCCCCGCTTCCTCGACCTGGGCGCCCTTCCCACGGAGCTGAGCGTGTCGCCGCCCGCGCCGGGCGGCCGCTGCTCGCACCAGGGCTTCGCGCTCGTATGACAACGGCGGTGGACAGCATGCCCAGGCGGCGCCGCTACTTTGACGACGTCGAGACGGTGCCCGTCGAGCGCCTCGAGGCCGCGGCGCTGGAACGCCTGCGGGAGGTCCTCGAGCGAGCCACACGACTGCCCTTCTACCGCGAGCGCCTCGCGCACCTGGATGCCGCGGCCATCGACAGCTTCGATCGCTTCGCCGCGACCGCCCCAACCTTCCGCAAGGCGGATCTGATCGCAGAGCTGAGGCGCAGCGGCGGATACACCACCGGCATCGAGGCGTTGGGCGAGGGGGGGGCGGCTGCGGTCGTGCTGACGTCGGGCACGCTCGGCTTTCCGACCTTCGCGGCGCTCGGCTGGGGCGAGTTCGATCACGGCTCTCCGCGGGAAGTGCTGCGCGAGTTCTGGATGAACGGCATGCGTCCCGGGATGCGCGTCATGTGCCAGTACCCGGCCTGGCACCACCTCAGCATGCTCGACAACCGGGCCCTGGAGTGGATGGGGGCGGAGGTCGTATGTCCCTGGGGAACGTTTGTCCCTCGCTTCGTGGATCAGGCGATCGAGCTGATCGCCGCGCGCCGTCCCGAATACCTGCTCACCGTCACGACGATGCTGCACGCGATCGTCGAGGAGGCGATCGCGCGAGGCATGGACGTGCTCGATCTGTTCGAGCCGGTGCGCTACGCGATGGTGGCGGGAGAACCGATGAGCCCCGGCCAGCGCCGGCTGCTGGTCGAGCTGCTCGGCCTGGAGGATCTCTTCGAGCGCGCCGGCTCGAGCGACGGTCTGTGGGGCGGGGCGGACTGCCCGGCGCACACCGGGCACCATGTGTGGCTCGACCACCACCGGGTCGAAGTGCTCGAGCCGGACACCGGCCGGCCTCTGGAACCGGGCCAGCGGGGCACGGTGGTGGTGACCAACCTGACCCTGGACCGCTCGCTGTACGTGCGCTTCGACACCGAGGACCTCGGGGAGATAATCCCCGGGCCATGCCCGTGCGGCCGCACCCATCCACGGGTCGAGCTCTACGGCCGCCTGGCCGATTGCGTGCGCGTCGAGGGCCGCCTCGTCGCCCCCTACGACGTGCGCGCTCACCTGGACGAGATTCCCGAGTTGATCGGGGTGCCGCTCGTCGTCGTACGCGAGGGAGCCGAGATGGCGTGTCTGCAGGTGCGCCTGGACGGCGGCAGCCGCACCGATGGC
Organism: Solirubrobacterales bacterium; assembly: GCA_019456285.1. Taxonomy (GTDB): domain Bacteria; phylum Actinomycetota; class Thermoleophilia; order Solirubrobacterales; family 70-9; genus VRUE01. The sequence goes on from VRUE01000008.1 coordinate 28,474, forward strand.
CTCGCCGAGGCTGCCACCGAGCACCTCCGGGCGAGCCTGGACCTTCCGGTCGAGGTGCGCTGGGGCGGGCGGCTTCCCAGGCGCTGGAAGGCGCGCATGGCCACTGACAACGCGCCCGACCCCATCGGAGGGGGCAAATGGCGAAGACGATAGCCATCAACCCCTCGTGGTACTGGCCGGACGACGTGCCCCGCTTGCTGGGGGTGCCGCCGATGTTCTGCGACAAGCTGATGGCGGAGCGCTGGTCGCGCCGCCGGTCCGACGCGACGGCGGTTGCCGATGCCGACAGTGCTGTCACATACGCCGAGTTCTGGTCTCGCGCGCAGGCGGTGGCGGCCGCACTTCGGGAGCGGAGCAGCGGCGAGGAGTGCGTGGCGCTGGTGGGACCCGGCGGCGTCGACGGGCTGGTCGCGCTGATCGGCACGCTCGCGGCGCGCCGGAGGTCGATCCTGCTGGACCCGCGGTCTGAGGCGGCCGGCGAGGCGGCTACGGCGGTGGGCGCGCATCTCGCCATCGTCCAGCCGCCCGCGCAGGCGCCTGACGGGATCGCGGCAGTCGAGCTCCGCGAGCTGGAAGAGGCCGGCGCCGACGGCGCCGACGCTCTCGCGCAGGACGATGCCGGCGCCGTGCGCGACATCCACGAGCCGGCGGTGGACCTGGTGACCGCCGACGGCTGGGTCGCCAGCCAGTCGCACTACTCGCTCGTCAGCGGGGCGCTCTCGATGGCGGCGTTCCTCGAGCTCGACCAGGCCGAGGCATGGCTGTGCGCGATGCCGCTGTGGACGTGGGAGGGCCTGTACAGCGCCTTGGTGGCGCTGTACCTGGGCGGCGCCGCCGTGGTCTGCGGCCCCGACGGCGCGACCGACGAGGTGGCGGACCTGATCGACGATCACAGCGTCGCCTACGCGCTGGCCCCGTTCGAGATCCTGCGAAACCTGTCGCGCGGTCGGCCGCGCAGACTGGCCGCCAGCCTGAAGCGCAACCTGGACGGCCTGATGCTCTCCACAGACCGCCCGTTCGCGGCGATCGACCGGCGCAAGGCGCGCAAGGCGCTGGATGTGCCGATCCTGACCGTGTTCGGGCTCACCGAGACGGGCCCGATCCTGGCATCGCACCCGAGTTGGTACGTGGACGAGTCGGTCGGCATCCCGGTCACGAACGTCGAGGTGCAGCCCGTCAACCCCGAGACGGGCGAGCCTCTCGACACCAACTGGGAGCTGCTCGACTACGCCAGGATGGTGATCCGTGCACCGCAGCTGATGGCCGGGTACGAGGGGCCCGCGGCAGAGGACGAGCGCCTCTCCTCGCGGCTCGAGGATGGCTGGTTCAAGACGGGGGCGTTGGCGTCGTTCGACGCCAACGGCATGATGTACCTCGTGGAGGGCTAGCGTGCCCTTGGCGCCAGACAGCCCTCCACGCCTTACAGGGGAGACGGCATGATCAAGATCTGCGTTCCGAGCCGCTTCGAGCCCGAGCTGCTGGACATCCTCGAGCCGCTGCAGCGTGAGACCGGCCGCATCCACGAGATCTATGGCTCGCTGTCGCGCTCGGTGATCGGGAGCGGCCGCCCGGCGCGCCGGCTCGCCCAGCAGGGCGGCTCACCGACCTTCGCCGACGTGCGGCGCTTCACCGAGCGTGCCCACGACTCGGGCATCCGGGTCAACTACCTGCTCAACTCGGCGGTGCTCGACCACACCGAGTACACGCGCGCCGGTCGCGAACGGATCCTGGACTACGTCGGCGAGGTGACCGACGCGGGCGTGGACATGGTGACGATCGCCGTGCCCTACCTGATCGAGCTGGTGCGCAGCCGCTTTCCCGAGCTGCCGGTGAGCGTCTCCGTGATCTGCGAGGTGGCCGACACCCATAGCCTGCGTCTCTTCGAAGGCTTCGGCGTGCAGCGGGTGCAGCTCGCCGAGGAGTGCAACCGCGATCTGCCGCTGCTCGAGTCGCTGGCCGAGACCGCCGGCAGCGAGCTGTCGCTCGTGGTCAACAACGGCTGCCTGCGCTTCTGCGCCCACCGCTCGTACCACCACACGTTGTGCACGCAGGGCTCCCGGAGCGACAGGCCCGACCACGGCTACATCGACTACCCCCTGCTCAAGTGCTCCGCCGAGCGGGCACGTCACCCGGTGGAGCTCCTGCGCTCACCCTGGATCCGCCCCGAGGACCTGCGTTACTACGGGGAGCACTTCGGCATCGAGCTGTTCAAGCTCGCCGGCCGGCAGCTGCCGCTGGCCAACATCGCGACGATGGCCACCGCCTACGCGCACCTGGGCTACGACGGCAACTTCCTCGATCTGCTGGCCACCCCGGCGGTCAACTTCGCGCGTCACCCGATGACGGCCGGCCTGGCCGCCGCACGCGGGCCCGACGGCTTCGAGACTCCGGACCTCCACATCGACAACGCGCGGCTGGGCAAGCTGACGCGCGCTCTTCACGCCCGTGGAGGTTGCGGCGGGGCACGCGACTGTGAGGAGTGCCGCCTCTGCGACACGATGATGCCGCAGGTGATCGGCGCTGACGATCCCGCCGCGCGGATCGAGCACGCAGAGGTGCTGGAGGGACTGATCGGAGAGCTCGCGGACGGATCCTGGTGCACGGCGGAGGAGCCCTAGAAGCTCGATGTGGGTTATCCAGGCGTGTTCTCGGCTATAGCCTGTCGGGCGTGAGCGAGGAGAGTTCACGGCTGCAGGAGACCTTCGTCCGGCTCTGCGAGATCCGCAGCCCGACCGGGGAGGAGCGCGAGGTCGCCGCCACGATCGCCGCCGAGCTGGGGGCGCTGGGTCTCGAGGTGGTCGAGGACGACGCGGCCGAGGCAGCGGACGCCGGGGCGGGGAACCTCCTCGCCCGCCTGCCCGGGCGCAGCGAGGAGTGGGTGATGTTCTGCGCTCACGTCGACACCGTCCCCCACGAGGGGCGGATCGAGGTGGTGCGCGAGGACGGCGTCTTCCGCAGCCGCGGCGAGACGATCCTCGGCGCCGACAACAAGGCGGCGGTGGCGGTCTTCATGGAGCTGGTCGCCCGCCACGCGGACCAGCCGCCGCCGGTCGGGATCGAGCTGCTGCTGACCGTCGCCGAGGAGCAGGGGCTGCGGGGCGCCAGGGCGTTCGACGTCGGAGCGCTGCGTTCGGGCTGCGGCTTCGTCGTCGACCACGCGAGCCCGATCGGCGAGGTGATCGTCACCTCGCCGACCCAGCAGCAGGTCGTCGCCGACTTCGCCGGGGTCGAGGCGCATGCCGGGATCCGGCCCGAGGACGGCAACAACGCGATCGCCGCCGCGGCGGCCGCCATATCCCGAATGGAGCTGGGGCGGCTCGACGAGGAGACGACGGCGAACGTCGGCGTGATCGCGGGCGGCACCTCGAGCAACGTGGTGCCTGGTCACTGCCGGGTCACCGCCGAGGCCCGCAGCCTCGACGCCGAGCGGACCGCCGAGGTGGCGGGCGCGCTGACCGAGGCCTGCGCCTGGGGGGCCACCGAGCACGGCTGCGACGTCGACGTGCGGGTCGAGGAGCTGTTCCGCGGCTACGAGGTGCCGCCTTCGTCGCCCTCGCTGGCGCTTGCCGAGGCGGGGCTGCGCCGGGCCGGCTTCGAGCCGGAGCGGGCGGCGACCGGCGGCGGCAGCGACGCCAACGCGCTGATCGCCGCCGGGTTCGACTGCGTCCTGCTCGCCAACGGCACCGAGGCCAACCACACGCCGGATGAGAACGTCTCCGCAGGCAGCCTCGACGCGATGCTCGAGATCTGCGAGGGGATCGTCGCCGAGGCCGCCGAGGCCGCTGCGGGCACGGACTAGTGTCCGGCCGCCTGAAGCTGCGGCGGGGCGTGGTCGTCGGCGAGGATCCGCTGGCGGTCGAGGTCGACGGTGAGCGGCGGGAGGCCTGGGCGGACACCGCGCTGCTGGGGGAGATGCGCGAGGGTGACGAGGTCGTCGTCAACGTCGCGGCTCGCGACCTCGGGCTCGGCTCCGGCGGCTTCGACGTCGTCCACGTCAACCTGACCCGTGGGCTGGAGGGGGGAGGCGGGGACGGCGAGCGCGTGATCAAGCTCAACTACAGCTCGCTCCAGCACCCGATCGAGCCGGTGGAGCGCCCGGTCGGCGAGGCCGGGCGGGGAGCGTCGCCTCCGGTCCTGGTGCTGCCGCTGCACGGCCATCTGGCCCCGGCGGCCTGGGCGGCCGCCCAGGCGTCGCAGGGGATGAAGGTGGGCTACGTGCAGACCGGCGGCGGCGCGCTGCCGGGAACGCTCAGCCGCGACGTGGCCGAGCTGCGCGAGCGCGGCCTGCTCTGCGGCCACCTCACCGCCGCCCCGGCCTACGGCGGCGAGCAGGAGGCGGTCTCGGTCGCCGGGGCACTCGACGCCGCCGCGGAGCGGCTCGGCTGGGACGCGGTCCTCGCCGGCCCCGGCCCGGGGGTCATCGGCTCGGAGACCCGGCTCGGGCACGGCGGGATCGCGGCGCTCGACACCGCGCACGCGGCGCTCGCCCTGGGGATGCCGACTCTGCTCTCGCCGCGCCTCTCGGCGGTGGACCCGCGTGAGCGCCACCGCGGCGTCAGCCACCACACGCTGACCGTGATGGAGCTGCTGCTCGGCGGGGTGGAGGTGCCGGTGCCGGCCGGGGAGGCGGTCGCGATCGCCGTGCTGGCGGGGGCAGCCGGCTGGCGGCACCGGCTGCGGCAGGAGGCGGTCGACCTCGGCGGCTACGCGGCCAGCGGGCTGCCCGCCCGCACGATGGGGCGCGGCCTCGACGAGGATCCGCTCTTCTTCGCCGCGGCGCTGGCCGCGGGCGCCGCCTTGCGCCGCAAGGGATGAGGCTCGGCCGGGAGAACCAGCCCGCATGGCGATCGCGGTCAAGCCCCCGTCCGCCCCGGAGCCCGCGAGCCCCGGGGCCGCCAGCCGCTTCGAGGGCCTCGTCCTCGACTTCCTCTCCTACCTGGAGCTGGAGCGCGGCCTTTCCCGCAACACGCTGAGCGCCTACCGGACCGACCTCCTCCAGTACGGCGAGTTCCTCGCCGACCGCGATGCCGATGCGCTCGCCGCGCGCCCTGCCGACATCGCCGACTTCCTCGCCAACCTGGCGGCCGGCAACGGCCGCCCGGCCTGCTCGGCCTCGACGGTGCACCGCAAGGCGGCCTGCCTGCGCTCCTTCTACAAGCACCTGCGCCGCGACGAGCTGATCGCCGACGACCCGACCGCGGCGCTCAGCACGCCGCGCCGCGCCAAGAAGCTGCCCCAGGTCCTCAACTACTCCGAGGTGCAGAAGCTGCTCGCCGCGCCGCGCGGGGACGAGCCGACCGTGCTGCGCGACCGCGCCCTGCTCGAGGTGATGTACGCGTGCGGGCTGCGCGCCTCGGAGACGACCGGGCTGGAGATGGCCGACCTCGACCTGCGCCAGGGCTTCCTGCGCGCCCGCGGCAAGGGCTCCAAGGAGCGGCTGGTGCCGCTCGGCCGCAAGGCGATTGCCGCGATCGGCGCCTACCTGCGCGGCGGCCGGCCGAAGCTGGTCGGCGAGCGCCACGAGGCGAAGCTGTTCGTCAACTTTCGCGGCGGCCCGCTGAGCCGTCAGGGCCTCTACAAGATCGTCAAGCGCCACGCTCGCGCCGCCGGGCTGGCCGGGCAGATGAGCCCGCACACCCTGCGCCACAGCTTCGCCACCCACCTGCTGGCCGGCGGCTGCGACCTGCGCGCCGTGCAGGAGATGCTCGGCCACGCCGATATCTCGACCACCCAGATGTACACGCACCTCTCCGGCGAGCAGCTGAAGGAGGTCTACTTCCGCGCCCACCCGCGGGCGGTCGTCTAGCGCACCGAGTGGCGCGTTAGTCGGGCTATGCGCGATTAACGCGCCACTCGGTGAGATAGAACAGGGGGCGATGCCCGAGCTGCCCGAGGTCGAGACGGTCTGCCGCCAATTGGAGCCGGAGCTGGCAGGGCGGCGGATCGAGCGGCTGGAGGTGCTCGACGAGCGCTGGTCGCGCCCGGTGGCGCCCGCCGAGCTGGAGGCAGCGGTCGGCGGGCGGGCGATCGAGGGGCTGGGGCGGCGCGGCAAGTACCTGCTGCTGGCGCTGGACGGAGGGCGGACCCTGGTCATGCACCTGCGGATGACGGGCAACCTGGTCCTGGTCGAGGGCGGTGCGAAGCTCGATCCCTCCGAGGGGCGGCGGCTCTACGAGGGGGAGCGCTCGACCTCGGAGCGCCACCTGCGCGCCCGCTTCGCGCTCGACGATGGTCGCGAGCTGTGGTTCACCGACCCGCGCCGCTTCGGCGAGGCGTTCCTCGTCGACGACGCGGAGCTGAAGGCCCGCTTCAAGCGGCTCGGGGTCGAGCCGCTCTCCGGCGAGTTCACGCCGGAGGCGTTGGGCGAGATCGCCGCCGGGCGCACCGTGCCGTTGAAGTCCTTCCTGCTCGACCAGTCGGGCGTTGCCGGGGTGGGGAACATCTACGCAGACGAGGCGCTGTTCCGGGCGCGGCTGCACCCGCTCTCACCCGCCGGCTCGATGCGGTTCGAGCACCACGAGGCGCTGCGCGACGCGGTCGTCGCCGCGCTGGAGGCGGGGATTGAGGGCGGCGGCGCCTCGATCGACGATTACCGCGACGGGCACGGCGAGAAGGGCACGATGCAGGACGAGTTCCTCGTCCACACCCGGGAGGGCGAGCCGTGCCCGCGCTGCGGCGGCGCGATCGCGCGGATCGCCGTCGCCGGCCGCTCGACCTACTACTGCCCGAGCTGCCAGGTACGGCTGCCCCGCCGCCGTCCGGCCCGTCGGTCAGCTTAAGCTTCGATGCGCGGCACGACGGTGAAGACGGAGGTGGTGGTCCTGCGCAGCATCCGCTACGGCGAGGCCGACCGCATCCTCCACCTCTACTCGGCGACGCGGGGCCGGGTCGGAGCGATCGCCAAGGGGGCGCGGCGGCCGAGGTCGCGCTTCGGCGGCCGGTTGGAGCCGTTCTTCCGGCTCGACTTGGTGCTGCACGAAGGCCGCGGCGAGCTGCTCACGGTCACCAGCGCCGCCACGGTCGACGGCTACCCGCGGCTGCGCTCCTCCGGCCCCGCCCTGAGCGCCGGCGCCCGCGCCTGCGACGCGGTGCTGCGCCTGCTCGACTCGGCCGAGCCCAACCCGCCCGCCTACAACCTGCTCTGCCGCTACCTGGCGATCCTCGACGACCAATCCCTGGAGCGGGCGGCGGGGATCGAGACGGCGCTCTCCTTCCGCTTCAAGCTGGCGCTGGCCGCCGGCTTCGCCCCCGAGCTGGCCTGCTGCGCGCGCTGTGGCGAGGCCGAGCGCCTCAGCGGCTTCTCGGGCGCCGCGGGCGGCGTCGTCTGCGCCGGCTGCGAGGCGGGCTCCTTCGAGCTGTCGGAGGAGGCGCACCGCTTCATGGTGGAGGCGGTCGCCCGGCCGCTGTCCGAGGCGCCGGACGCCGGGGAGCGGGCGCTGCGCCAGGTCGAGCGGGCGGTCGGGGAGACGCTGGAGCACCACGCGCACGTGCGCCTGCGCTCCGCGGCGTAGGATCGGGCGGTGCCCGTCACCGCCAGCCTTGAGGACCGGGTCCGCGCCTGGGAGGCCGAGCTCCTCTCCGGCTCGGCGACCCCGTCCTATCCGGCCCACCGCCGCGCCGAAGAGCCGGACAGCCCGCTCCGCACCCCCTTCCAGCGCGACCGCGACCGGATCGTCCACTCGAAGGCGTTCCGGCGCCTCAAGCACAAGACCCAGGTCTTCGTCGCTCCCGAGGGCGACCACTACCGGACCCGCCTCACCCACACGCTGGAGGCCTGCGGGATCGCCCGCACCGTCGCCCGCGCGCTCGGCCTCAACGAGGACCTGACCGAGGCGATCGGGCTTGGCCACGACCTCGGCCACCCGCCCTTCGGCCACACCGGCGAGGCGGTCCTCGACGAGGCGATGCGGGAACGCTGCGGCGGCGGCTTCAAGCACAACGTCCACTCGCTGCGGGTGGTCGACGTGTTGGAGCGCGACGGTCAGGGGCTGAACCTGACCGAGCAGGTCCGCGACGGCATCCTCAACCACACCGGCTCGGACGGGCCGGTGACCCCGGAGGGGCGGATCGTGAAGCTGGTCGACCGGGTCGCCTACATCAACCACGACATCGACGACGCGCTGCGGGCCGGGATCCTGCGGCCCGACGACCTGCCCGCCGCCGAGATCGAGCTGCTCGGGTCGACCGGGTCGGAGCGGATCGACAGGCTGGTCCGGGACATCGTCGCGCGCTCGGCCGGGGCCGACGACATCGTCCAGAGCGAGGAGGTCGGCGGCGCGATGCTGCGGTTGCGCGAGTTCATGTTCGACCGGGTCTACCTGGGCGAGGCGACGCGGCGCGAGCACGAGCGGGTGCACCGCACCCTGCGCGGCCTCATCGACCACTACATGGAGCATCCCGAGGAGGCGCCGGAGGGTGAGCCGGGGGCGAGCGACTGCCAGCGGGTCGCCGACTACGTCGCCGGGATGACCGACCGCTACTGCATCGCCAGGTTCACGGAGTTGACGATCCCCGAGGCGGCGAGATTCTGATGGCGCTGATCTCCACCGAGAGCCTGGAGCGGGTCAAGCAGGCGGCCGACATCGTCGAGGTGATCTCCGCCCACACCGACCTGCGGCGCCAGGGCGCTCGCTGGGTCGGCCTCTGCCCGTTCCACGAGGAGCGCACGCCGTCGTTCTCGGTCGAGCCCCAGGAGAAGCTCTACCACTGCTTCGGCTGCGGGGTCGGCGGCGACACGATCAAGTTCATCGAGGAGAAGGAGGGGCTCGGCTTCGCCGAGGCGGTGGAGCTGCTGGCCGACCGCTACGGGGTCGAGCTGGAGCGCGAGCGGGAGGACCCCCGTGCCGAGGCGAGGCGGCAGCAGCGCCGCCGCCTCGAGGAGCTGCTCGATCGCACCGCGGCCTTCTACGCGAGCTATCTCTGGGACTCGAAGGAGGCGGGCAGGGCGCGCGAGTACCTCGGGGGGCGCGGCCTGGGCGAGGAGGTGCTGCGGGCGTTCGGGGTCGGCTACGCGCCCAGCGCCTGGGACCAGGTGCTGCTGCGCGGACAGCGGGCCGGCTTCAAGGTCGACGAGCTGCGCGGGGTCGGGCTGGTGCAGCGGGGGCGGGGGGGAGGCGAGTACGACCGCTTCCGCTCCCGGATCATGTTCCCGATCCGCGATCGCCGCGGCCGCGCGTTCGGCTTCGGCGGTCGGGCGATGCGCTCCGACCAGGGCGCCAAGTACGTCAACACCGCGGAGACCGACTTCTTCCACAAGAGCCGCATGCTCTACGGGATCGACCGGGCCAGGGGGGCGATCGCCAAGGCGGGACGGGCGGTCGTGGTCGAGGGCTACACCGACGTGCTCGCCCTGCACCAGGCGGGGGTCGAGGAGGCGGTCGGGGTGATGGGCACGGCGATCACCGAGGAGCAGGTGGCGGCGCTCTCGGGGATGGTCGAGGAGGTGGTGCTGGCGCTCGACGCCGACTCGGCCGGGCAGGAGGCGATGCTGCGCGCGCAGCGGGTCGCGGCGGGGCGGAAGATGCGGATCCGGGTGGCGGCGATGCCGGCCGGCGAGGACCCGGCCGAGATGATCGCCGAGGAGGGCGGCGCGGAGCGGTTCCGGGAGCTGGTCGAGGGGGCGGTGGAGCTGTCGGCGTTCCAGGTCGGGCTGGTGCTGGACGGCGCCGACGTCTCCTCCCCGGCCGAGCGTGACCGGGCGCTGGGCGAGGTGGCGCCGATCCTGGCCGGGATGGGGGAGACGGCGAGCCGCGACGACCTGGTGAGGCGGGTGTCGGAGCGGCTCGACCTGGAGCCGGCGATGGTGATGGGGCGGCTGACGGCGGCGCGGCCGCCGAGCGACGGTTCCGCGGAGCCGCCACGGCGGGGAAACGGCGCGCCCCGGCGCGGGGCCGGCGAGCTGACCTCGCGCGAGCGCCGCGAGCGGGCGTTGCTGGCGATGTGCATCGCGCTGCCGAAGGAGGGCGGGGACTACCTGGACCGCCTGACCGACGCCCACCTCTCACCGACCGGCGCCAGCGTCCGCGCCTGGTTGCGCGAGCACCCCGAGGACCCGGCATCCAGCCTCCCCCACGACGACGACGAGCTGGCCGGCCTGATCGCCGAGCTGGTCATCCTCGCCCACGACGAGCCCGCCTCCGCCGAGGCGATGGAGCTCAACTTCCTCCTCCTCGAGCAGCGCCGCATCGAGGCCGAGATAGCCGCCGCCGGCGAGGCGGGCGACTACGAGCGCCGCGCCGCCCTCAGCCGCGAGCGTGCCGCCCTGGTCGAACGCATCGCCCACACCGAGCGCGTCGGCAGCTGACCCACACCCTCCCCGCCGCGTAGCGACTAGTCTTCCCTCGTTGGGATGCGGGAGGAGCCACGTTGGGAAACACAAGCTTGGAAAAGCAGGAGGACTGGCTGTCGGCACGACTGCTGCCGACGGCTGGGATCAGGAGTCGGGAGCAGCAGGAGAGAAGGGCGGCGTCGGCATTGCTTGCGGTGATGAGCGCCGTCCCCGACTTCTGCCACGCGTTGCTGTCGGGGATGAAGGCTCCGAAGGGAACCATCTCCACCTATACCGAGGTGCACCTGGAAGACGGCAAGCGGAAAACGCACATTCCCGACGGCGTGATGGTGATCGAACGAGGGAGGACTCGCTGGAGCTGTCTCGTGGAGATCAAAACGAGCGGGACGCCACTCGAGGCCGAGCAGGTGGCTCGCTACCTGGATATGGCTCGCCAGCACGGCTTCGACGGGCTCCTGACGATCTCCAATCAGATTCGTAGCGACCCCAAGGCGCTCCCCTACTCCGTCGACAGGCGAAAGATCCGCGGTCTGTCCGCCTACCACCTGTCCTGGTGGCGGGTGCTGACTGAGGCGATCGTTCAGCACCGTTTCCGCGGCATCGAAGATCCCGATCAGGCCTGGATTCTCGGTGAGCTGATCCGCTATCTCGACGACGAGCGGTCCGGGGCCAGCGGTTTCGAAGGGATGGGGCAGAAGTGGGTGCGCGTGCGCGAAAGCGCTCGCAACGGGACTCTGCGGGCAAGCGATCCCGAGGCAGGCGTGATCGCTGCCCGCTGGGAGCAGTTCGTCGAGTACTTGTGCCTTCATTTGGGCCAGGAGCTTGGCGTCGATGTCAAACATCAGCGGCCGCGGCGGAAGAGCCCGGAAGAGCGAATCGATGCTGCGGCGAAGCAGCTCGCCGCAGATGGGGTGCTTCGGAGCTCGATTCGAGTCCCGGATGCCGTGGGCCCCATCGGTGTCGAAGCCGACCTCCGCACTCGGCGCGTGACTACGAGTGTCGAGATCCAGGCCCCGAAGGAGGGCCGGCCAAAGACGCGCGTCAGATGGCTGCTCCGGCAGCTGAAGGATGCGCCGGACGACCTTCGCATCGAGGTTCGCTTCAGTCATGTGCGCGCTACTCGGTCTGAGCTTCTGCGGGACTGCCGCGAGTCTCCTGAGTGTCTTCTGCTGGAGGAGGATCCCAAGCGGGAGCCGCGCTCATTCGTGCTGGCCATGTCGAAGCCAATGGGCAAGAAACGCGGGCGAAAAGAGGGTTCGTTCGTGGCCGAGACGCGACGTCAGGCAACCGAGTTCTACCGCGACCTGCTTCAGGGGCTGATGTCTCCACGGACCAAGGCGCCGAAGCTTCGAGAAGACGACGACGATAAGCCTCAGGAAACGGCGCCCCCCGCCAGTGAAGGCCAGGTCCGCAGGGAGCACGAGTCAAGCCTTCAGGGGTTGGCAGAGGCTGCCTCCCCCTTGCCCTAGCACCGAACAGGTGTTCGTATTTTTCGTCCGACTCGATTGGCAGGATTCCCGCATGGACAAGCGGTTTCTGGAGGATTGTCTGGCGAGAGGGATGTCGCTTGAAGCGACCGGAGAGCTGACCGGCAAGCACCCGTCGACGGTGAGCTATTGGCTCCAGAAGTACGGCCTCACTGCAAGTGGAGCCGAGAAGTACACGCGTCGCGGTCCTGTCTGCCGCGACGAGTTGAAAGCCCTCATCGATAGCCGCGCAACTCTGGCGGAAATCGCCGAGAGGCTCGATCGAAGCATCTCGACGATCAGGTACTGGCTCATCCGATACGGGATCAGAGCCGTCAACCGTCGTGGACCGCGCCGGCGACGCGGCGATGGCTCCAAGACCGCCACCTTCGAATGTGGGCGGCACGGTGTCACCGAGTTCGTCCTTGAGGACCGGGGTTATTACCGCTGCAAGCGCTGCCGTTCGGCGGCGGTGGCAAAGCGTCGCCGGACGGTCAAGCAAAAGCTCGTCGATGAGGTGGGGGGCGCGTGCATCCTTTGCGGCTACGACAGGTGGGTCGGTGCGCTGCAGTTCCATCACGTTGAGCCCGGCGCAAAGGAGTTCCATCTTGCCCACCGGGGTCACTCCAGATCCATCGCGAGGAGTCGAGCGGAGATGCGGAAGTGCGTCCTGCTCTGCGCCAATTGTCATGCCGAGGTCGGGGACGGGTTCGCTACGCTGCCGGGGAAGCTGCGCCAGCGTTCCGGGGCTGTATCTCGGTAGTTCGGCGACAGTAGCTCAAGAAGTGCATGATCGGGGGTAGCTCAATGGGTAGAGCACCGTCCTGTTAAGTCGGTGGTTGGCGGTTCGAGTCCGCCCCCCCGAGTCAAGGAGGGTCGCGAGGGATCGCGGCCCTTTTCGCTGCGTGGGAACGCCGGCGGGCAAGCTGTTCGACCAGCTCGGCGCCGCGCGCCGCGCCGTCGTGCTCGCGGGCCCAGGCGGCCAGCTCGGCGGCGCGGTCGGCGAAGCAGCGGTCGCCGAGGATGCGCCGGGCCGCCCAGCGCAGCGGCGCTGGCCGGCAGAGCCGCCAGGGCACCGAGAGGCCGACCTTCGCCCAGGCGACCCGCATCGCCGTCTCGCGCATGTCGCCGACGATTGGGCTGAGCAGCACCGGCGTGCCGGTCCCCAGCGCCCGGGCGACCGTGCCGTGCCCGCCGTGGCTGATCACCAGCGAGGCGGCGGGCATCAGCTGGCTGTAGCTGAGCCAGTCGACCAGGACCGCGTTGGCCGGGACCTCGATCGGGCGCTGCGGGACCACCCGGTTCGTCGTCGCCACGATCCGCACCGGCTCGCCGGCGAGCGCCTTCAGCGCCGTGCGCACCAGGTGGTTGCCCGAGTCGTGCGAGGTGCTGGGGGCGACCAGCACCAGCGGCGCCTCGCCCGGCGGCAGCTCGATCTCGGGGTGGGGCAGCTCGAAGCTCATCGGCCCCGTCACCTCGACCCCGGTCGGCCAGCGCCGCGGGTACTCGAGCTGCGGGAAGGTGGCGACCAGCGCCAGGTCGGGGCTGATCCCACCGTGGAACCGCTCCACCGGCGCAAGCTCCAGCTGCGCCCGCTGCCGGTTGAGGTCCCGACGCCCGTGCTCGAGCCCGATGTTCAGCGCCCGCGTACCCGCCCGCCAGATGGCCCGCCCGAGCGGCGTACGCGGCGGCTGCAGCCCGATCGCGAAGTACGGCAGCCCCGGCTCGACCACCGGGTAGATGTGGGGGATCAGGGTCGCCAGCGGCACCCCGGCCGTCTCCGCGGCCAGCGCCGGCGCCGGGGTGAGGATGTCGCTGACTACGGCGTGCGGCCGCATCTCCTCCAGCAGCGGCAGCAGCGCCCGCGCCGCCTCGGCCGCGTGGGCGCCCTCGTCGGAGTCGGGGTCGGGCGGCGGGAACATCGTGTACTCCTCGGCCGCGGTGAAGCCGAGCCCGGCGCCCTCGACCGCCGCGCGCCGCTCCTCCCAGGTCTCGACCACGACCTCGTGGCCGCGGGCGGCCAGCGCCCGGCCCAACGAGACCGCCGGGAAGACGTGGCCGGGGTCGCCGAAGGCGGCGACCAGCAGCCGCAGGCGCTTGCCGGCTTCGCTCGCCGGCGCCCCCGCGCCTCGGTTAGGGAGTGTCGAGCCTCTCACCGGGCCGCGTGAAGACGATCTCCGGCACGTGGCAGTTGCGCGAGGTGCGCAGGAGGAACCGCACCGCCTCTCCCAGGTCCGCGGGCTGGATCATCTCCTCCGCGGGCACCTGGCCCTTCGCGAACTCGGTCATCGGGGTGTCGACGAAGCCCGGCGCCAGCGCCGTGCACTGGATCCCGGCGCTGCCCACCTCGTGGTGCGTCGACTGGGTGAAGTTGAGCACCGCCGCCTTGGTCGCGGCGTAGATCGAGAGCCACGCCTGCCCACCCTTGCCGGCGATCGAGGCGGTGTTGACGATCAGCGCCTTGCCGTGCTCGGCGCCCGCCTCGCGCAGCAGCGGCAGCCCCTCGCGGGTGCCGATGATCAGCGCCCGCAGGTTGACCTCGAGCTGCATGTCGAGGTGCTTGGTCTGGATCTCCTCCAGCGGCGCGCCGATCCCGACCCCGGCGTTGTTGACCAGCACGTCGAGCCGGCCGTAGGCCTCGCGGTGCCTGGCGAAAATGCCGACCACGTCCTCCTCGTCGGTCATGTTGGCGGTGACGCTCTGCACCTCGATGCCGTCGGTGCGCAGCCCCTCCGTGGCGCTCTCCAGCTTCCCCGGGCGGCGGGCGGAGACGGTCAGCGCGTAGCCGTCCCCGCCGAGCGCGCGGGCGATCGCCAGGCCGATGCCGCTCGAGGCCCCCGTGATAAGCGCCGCTCGCTCCGCCAACCGAGTCTCCTTGTGCTCGCCTTCGGGTGGCGCGCACCCTATACGCAGCCACGCCGCCGTGCCCGAAGGGCGCGATACCGTGCGTTCGCGCTCAATAACATGACCGTATGCGCCCCGATCGAGCTTTCAGCGCCGGCGCCTGTCTGCTCGCGGCGATGGCCCTGGCGACCGGTTGCGGCGGCGGGTCGGATTCGACGACCTCCTCCGCGGACACGGCCGAGAGCCGCCCGGCACCGCCGAAGTCGGCGTTCCCCAGCGCCGCCGGCAAGACCCTCGCCGAGGTGCTGAAATCCGCTGACGGACCCGCCGAAGCGGTCGTCTCCCCGGCGGCGATGGTCTTCCGCAAGGGCGCGAACCGCTACCCGTTCGGCGTCTTCAATCCGGACCGCAGCCCGATCCCCGACGCTCAGGTCGCCCTCTACTTCGCGAAGGTGCCGCCGGCGAGGAAGGCGAGTCGCGCCAGGGCCGGGAAATCGGCGAGGGCGAAGAGCAAAGCGGTGGACCAGCCGGCGGTGGGCCCCTTCCCCGCCGCGATCGAGAGCCTCGCCACCCGGCCGGCCTTCCGTGCCCAGACGACGACGAGCGATCCCGACACCGCCTCGGTCGTCTACGTCACCGAGGTCGACTTCCCCAGCGACGGCGAGTGGCGGATCGCGGCGCTGATCAAGCAGGGCGACGAGCTCGCCGCGACCCTGCTGCCGAGTGCGGTCGTGGGCGAATTCTCGAAGCTGCCGCGGGTCGGCGAGAGGGCGCCGCTGATCCACACCCCGACCCCCGCGGACGTCGGCGGCGACCTCGCCAAGATCACCACCCGCGTTCCGCCGGACACGCAGAACAGGGTCGATTATGCGGTTGTTCTGGGCAAGGAGCCGATCGTCCTCTTGTTTGCGACCCCCCAGTTCTGCCAGAGTCGGGTCTGCGGCCCGGTCGTCGACGTCGCGGAGCAGGTCAAACGGCGCTACGGCGGCAGGGCGGCGTTCATCCACATGGAGATCTACAACGACAACGACCCGAGCAAGGGCGTGCGACCGCAGGTCAGGGCGTTCCACCTGCCGAGCGAGCCGTGGCTGTTCGTGATCGACCGCCAGGGCACGATCGCCGCCGAGATCGAGGGCGCCT
Source organism: Solirubrobacterales bacterium (assembly GCA_019456285.1). GTDB lineage: Bacteria > Actinomycetota > Thermoleophilia > Solirubrobacterales > 70-9 > VRUE01. The sequence continues at coordinate 44,212 of VRUE01000008.1, forward strand.
TCGGCGTCGACCAGTTGACCCGGGCCGTGAAGGAGGTAACGGGGGGATGAGCAAGAAGACGCCCCCCGATCCCGAGCTGCTGGAGTCCTTCGCCGCCGAGGCGCGCCGCCACTGCGACGTGATCGCCGCCGGGCTGGCGACCGAGACGACGGACTTCGAGACGATGCGAGTCGAGGCCCACGCGCTGAAGGGAACCGCGAGCGCGGTCGGCCTGCGCCGCCTCTCCGAGCTGGCCGGCCTGATGGAATCCGACCTCGCCGAAGCGAAGGAGACGGGCATCATCCGGGGGGGCCGCACCCACCAGATCGCCGATGCGGCCAAGGCCCTGGCAGAGGGAGCGGCCGCGGCGGCGGCAGGCCAGGAGGAGCCCCCGGACGTGGGCCGCTCGCTGGCCCAGCTCTTCAGCGTGTAGGAGTCCGAGGGCATGACCGGCGGCGAGGGCTGAGAGAGCGCGCTACGCTCGCTCCGCGGGGCGGTAGCTCAGCTGGTCAGAGCAGCGGACTCATAATCCGTCGGTCGAAGGTTCGAGTCCTTCCCGCCCCACTAGCAAAACCGCTCTATAGAGCCAAGTAGTTTAGAGCGATTCGGCACGAACTACCGAAATTGGTCCCGAATTGGTCCCGAAACGCGCTAGAATTCGGGGACCGATGCGACAGCCAGCGCCCCGCCCGATCTCCGGTCACGTCTTCAAGCGCAAGGGAAAGCGCGGCGCTGTCTGGTACGCCAAGTTCCGCCTGCCCGATGGTGGGCAGCAGAAGAAGCGCCTCGGGCTGACCTGGACGGAGAAGACCGCACCGCCCGATGGCTACTTCACGAAAGGCAAGGCTCAGGCCCACCTCGACGAGTTGCTGCGACAGACGCGAGAGGGAACACTGCCAGGGCTGGTCAAGACCGGCAAGACCTTCACGGACGCCGCCGAGGAGTGGCTCTCCTACAGCGAGAACGTCCGCGACTGCAAGCCCTCCACGTTGCGCGACTACCGCAACATGGCCCGCGTCCTCGTCCGCGAGTTCGGCAGGCGCAAGATCGAGTCGATCACGACCCAGGACATCGACCTGTGGATCAGCGGCTACGGCGGCTCCAACCGGACGCGGCAGAAGTACCTCGTCTGCCTTGGCTCGATCTTCAAGCGGGCGATGAAGGTCTACGGCCTGCCGCGCAACCCCGCCGATCTCGTCGAGCGCCCGCGAGTGCGCCGGGCGGCGAAGATCGACGTGCTGCGCCCGGAGGAGGTTCTGGCGTTCGTCCGGGCCGCGGAGTCCGACCAGGACGCGGCGATCTTCCACACGGCCGCCTTTGCCGGTCTGCGGATGGGTGAGCTGCTCGCCCTCCGCTGGCGCGACGTGGATTTCACCCGCCGCACGATCCACGTCCGCGAGAACTGGACCCAGGGCGAGACGACGACGCCGAAGGGCGGGACCGAGCGCGCCGTGCCGATGGCAGAGGAGGTCGCCGAGCGACTCGCGCGGCTCGGCCAGCGCCCGCACTTCACCGCCGAGGACGATCTTGTCTTCTGCACGGCGCGCGGCCGACATGTCGGCTACAAGTCCCTGAAGGAGCGCTACCGCGCCGCCCTCAAAGCGGCGGGCTTGCGCGAGGACTTCCGCTTCCACAACCTCCGCCATACCTTCGGCAGCACCGTGATCCGTCACGCCGACTCGCGCGAGGTCATGGAGTGGATGGGCCACGCCGACCTGACGACGACCAGGCGCTACCTCGCCTTCGTGGACCGCGAGGACGCCGCCAAGCGGGTCTCGGAAGCCTTCCGCTTGGAGGAGCCGCAGGAGTCGCCGGCACCGGCCCCCGCAGCGTGACGCCGGCCTAGCGGCGGCGTCGCGTCCCATAGGTGTTCTCGGCGATCCAGCCCCTTAGATCGGAGCGGGTGAACCTCAGCCCGCGCTCACCGATCCGAACGTGCGGCAGACCCCGCGAGCGGACCAGCTCGTAAACCGTGCTGCGAGGGATGTGAAGAAGCTGCGCCGCCTCGTCGGCGGTCAGCAAGGACTCGGTGGGGGCCGCAGCGTTTGGCATATGTCTCTGCTCCTGCTGTCCACTGAGAGCGCCCATTGCAACGGATACGTCAGAAAAGCGCGGCCAACGCCCCCGCTTTTTCGGTGGCGCGCGGGGAGGCGGCGGGGAACCTAGCGAGGCCAAGAGCCAGAGCCAGTCAGAGACAAAGCCACCGAATCGCTCAGCGAAAAGCAGCCTGAAAGGCAAGAAGCACCCAGCCACGCAGCAATCCCTCACGGCAGCGAAAAGCAGCCTTGAGCCACCCCCCAAGGCCCCACAGCAACAGCCAACAGCACCACCCCTCACGCACTATCACTGAAGTGAATCTCCGGGGGCGTTTGCGCCTCCAGCCTGACGTCTCTGGCGATGCGCTCTCCATCGCCGCCGCCCACCGATGCCCGCCGCCCCCCAGACAGGCGGGGGGGCTAGATGCTGACCATCGGCAAGCTGGGCAAAGGCCAGGAGCGCTACTACATCGAGAAGGTCGCCGAAGGCGCGGAGGACTACTACTCCGGCGAGGGCGAGGCACCCGGAGAGTGGATCGGCGATGCCGCCGCCCGCCTGGGTCTCGATGGCGAGATCGAAGCCGACCAGCTCGAAGCGATGCTCACCGCCCGCAACCCCGCCGACGGCGAGCCGCTGCTGGGGACGCGCGGCGTCGCGGCGAGCGGATCGGTCCCCGGCTTCGACCTCACCTTCTCCGCGCCGAAGTCCGTCTCTTTGCTCTGGGGCCTCGGCGGCCCCCTCGCGGCCATCGAAGTCTCAGAGGCCCACGGCGAAGCCGTAGGAGCCGCCCTCTCCTACATGCAGCGCGAGGCTTGCTGGACCCGCAGGGGCGCGGGCGGATCGGAATTCCTCAAGGGAGATGGCTACCTCGCCGCCGCCTACCGCCACCGCAGCTCGCGCAACGGGGACCCCCAGCTCCACACCCACGTCCTGATCGCCAACGCGACCAGGGCCGAAGGCCGCTGGACCCGCCTCTACCACCCGGCGATCTATGACCACGCCAAGACCGCCGGTTACATCTACGAGGCCCACCTTCGCCACGAGCTGACCCGCCGTCTCGGCGTCGAGTGGCAGCAGACCCGCAACGGCATCGCCGAGATCGAGGGCTTCGCCGACGAGCACCTACGCGCCTTCTCCACCCGCCGCGCGGAAATCCTCAAGGCCGCCGGGCCGGATGCCTCCGCTCGCTCGCTCCAGGTCGCGACTCTCGCCACCCGCACCCCCAAGGAGGCCGACCTCAGCCGCGTCGAGTTGATCGAGCGCTGGCGAGCCAAAGCACAGGAGATCGGCCTCGATCCCGAGAGGGTCGCGCGCACCTTCGATTCCGAGGCCCGCCATGCGATCCCCGAGCCAGCCGAGCGGGCGAAGGTGCTCCCCGAGCAGATGCTTGCCCGCACCGTCACAGCCTCGGCCTCGCACTTCGACCGCCGCGACGCGATTCAGGCCGTCGCAGACCACGCACGCCAGGGAGCCACGCGAGAGGAGGTCGAGCGCTGGGCCGACGCCTTCCTCGCATCTGACTCCGTGATCCAGATCGCCGAGGGCGGCAAAGGCCCGCGCTTCACCACGCAGCGCATCTGGAAGCTTGAGCGCGAGGCGCTGGCCGCAGTCGAGCGGATGAAGGCCCACGGCCCGGCCCCGGCGGGCGAGCTGGCGAGGCAGCAGGTTCTCGCTGCCCGGCCGACCCTGAAGGCCGACCAGCGCGAGATGGTCCGCCGCCTGCTCACAAGCCCAGAGGGAGTCGCGGTCGTGATCGGCGAGGCGGGCACCGGCAAGACCTACGCGATTGCCGCAGCCGCGGAGGGCTGGGCGCAGGCGGGGACCCGGCTGCGTGCAGCGGCCCCCACCTGGCGGGCGGCGAACGTGATGCGCTCAGACGGGCTGCCCGCGACCAGCATCGCCAGCCTGCTCGCCGAGCTTGACCGCGCCCAGCAGGAGGGCGGCGAGGGCTTGGCGCAGAGATCGGTGCTGCTCATAGATGAGGCCGGGATGGTCCACTCGGCAGACATGGCCCGCCTCGTCTCCCACGCCGAGGCTGCCGAGGCCAAGCTCGTCCTGGTCGGCGATCCCGAGCAGCTCGGCGAGATCGAGGCGGGCGGGCTGTTTCGGGCAATCGCGGATCGCAGCGAGCCGATCTACCTCGATCAGGTGATCCGCCACGAGCACGAGCTTGACCGCGAGGCGGCGAAGCGCATCCGCGAGGGCGAGGGACGCGAGGCGCTGGGTCTCTACCAGTCGGGAGAGCGGGTTACGGTCGCCCCGAACGCCGATGCATGCCGCGAGGCGATGGTCGCCGACTGGCACAAGGCATACGAGCAAGGTCAGGACGCGGTGATGATCGCCAAGCGAAACGTCGATGTCGAGAAGTTGAACGCGATGGCGCGGGAGGTCCGCCAGGACGCGGGCAGGCTCGGGTCAAAGGAGATCGAGATCGGAGGCGCGAGGTTCGCCGCCGGCGATCAGGTCATCACCCGCGTCAACGACCAGGCAGCCGGCATCTACAACCGCGAGCGCTGGCAGGTAGCCGAGGTCGACCCCGAGAACGGCAGCGCGGTCCTCCAGGGCATCGACCAGCCCCGCATGGTCGAGGTCGGAGCCGACTACCTGGCCCGCACCAACCCCTACTCAGAAGCTCCAGCGCTCGAACACGCCTGTAGGGCGACACGCACTTTGAACACGCCTGCGACACCGAACGTGAGCACGTAGCGCCACGAGAAAGCCCGGCCAAA
>VRUE01000075.1 GCA_019456285.1 Solirubrobacterales bacterium
TCTTCATCCCGCAGGAGCCGCAGATCGCGGCGCGGCAGGAGCAGCGGACCGCGAGCGAGCCGTCGTCGCGGTCCTTGGCCTGGAGGATCCCGTCGAGGACCGCGAGCGAGGGGTCGAGGTCGACCTTGAACTCCTCCCAGTAGGGACCCCCGCCGCTCTCCGGCTGGTACCTGCGGACCTTCAGCGTGTACTCGGCCATCAGTAGGTCCTCTCCTGGGGCTTCCACTGGGTGACGGTCACCTCTGAGTATGAGATCTCCGGCCCGTCGTCGCTTCGCTGGAGGTCGATGTGCTTGAGCCACTCCTCGTCGTTTCGCTCCGGGAAGTCGGTCCTGTACTGGGCGCCGCGGCTCTCCTTGCGCTGCAGCGCGGCGACGCAGGTGCACTCGGCGTTGTCGAGCATGTAGCCGAGCTCGATCGCCGCCAGCAGGTCCTGGTTGAAGATGCTGCCGCGGTCGTCGATGTAGGCGGACTCGGCCTCCTCCTTGAGGCGGCGCACCGTCTCCAGCGCCTCCTGGATGCCCGCCTCGTCGCGGAACACCGCTATGTGGCGGTCCATCGTCGTGCCCAGGTCCAGCTTGATCTCCGAGACGCGGCGGCCGGAGCCCTTCGCGCGTGAGGAGATCGACTCGATGCCGGCCTGCTCGGCCTCGAGCACCGCCCGCGAGGGTCGCGAGCCCTCGACTCGCTTGGCGCGGGCGGCGGCGTCGACGCCGGAGCGGCGGCCGAAGATCAGCGTGTCGAGCAGCGAGTTGGCGCCCAGCCGGTTGCCGCCGTGGACCGAGACGCAGGCGGTCTCGCCGGCCGCGTAGAGCCCGGCGATGTCGGTGCGCCCGTCGATGTCGGTCTTGATCCCGCCCATCGTGTAGTGGTTGCCCGGCTTGATGCGGATCGGCTTGCGGGTGATGTCGACGCCGGCGAAGTCGCGGCCGACCAGGACGATCTCCCGCAGCGCCTCGTGGATGCGCTTTTTCGGCACGACCGTGATGTCGAGCGCCACGGTGCCGTCGGGGAAGCCGCGGCCCTCGTCGATCTCGGTCTGCTCGGCGCGGGAGACGACGTCGCGCGAGGCCAGCTCCATCTTGCTCGGCGCGTAGCGCTCCAGGAAGCGCTCGCCCTTGGCGTTGAGCAGGTGCGCCCCCTCGCCGCGCGCTCCCTCGGTGATCAGGAAGCCCTTGCCGGCCAGCGTCGTCGGGTGGTACTGGACCATCTCCATGTCCATCAGCTTGGCGCCGGCCCGGTAGGCCATCGCGATCCCGTCGCCGGTGCAGATCAGGGCGTTGGTGGTCGGCTTCCAGACCTGGCCGTTGCCGCCGCAGGCGAGGATCACCGACTTCGCCCGGAACAGCTCCATCGAGCCGTCGGCGACGTTGCGCGTCACCACGCCGCAGCACTCGCCCTCCTCGTCGAGCGCCAGCGCCGTGCAGAACCACTCCTCGTAGCGAGCGATCGCCTCGGAGTGCTTCATCAGCTGCTCGTAGAGGACGTGCATGATCGCCTGGCCGGTGATGTCGGCGACGTAGTAGGTGCGGGCGGCGGAGGCGCCGCCGAAGGCGCGGGTGCCGAGCTTGCCCTCCTCGTTGCGGTGGAAGGTGACGCCGAGGTGCTCGAGGTGGAGGATCTCCTCCGGCGCCTCGCGGCACATGATCTCGACCGCGTGCTGGTCGCCCAGGTAGTCGGAGCCCTTGACCGTGTCGAAGGCGTGCGACTCCCAGGAGTCGCCGGGGTTGAGCGCCGCGTTGATCCCGCCCTGGGCCGCGTTGGAGTGCGATCGCACCGGGTGGACCTTGCTGACGATCCCGACCGAAACCCCCTCCTCGGCGGCCGCCAGGGCCGCTCGCTGTCCGGCCAGGCCGGCGCCGATCACCAGTACGTCATGGGTTGGCACGGGCGCGCATCCTATCGGGGGGAAAATCCGAGGGCGCGGTCGGGATTTAACCTCACGGCCGATGGGCCTAAAACGTCCTTATGTCGGACGGAATCGGCCCATCGACCAGCGGCCTGCCGGAGGAGGCTAGAGCCAGCGCTCGTCGAGGCGGCGGACCGCCGCCTCGGAGAGCCGCACCGCGTCGGCGACGGTGCCGAAGTCGACGTTCTCGGCGATGTCGTGGGGCCAGTGGTAGTTGGCCGGCTGCTTGAGGTCGGTGCAGCCGCAGAGGGCGGCGGTCTCATACCCCGCCGCCATCGGCTCGAGGCCGTCGGTCCCGTTGTGCAGCCGCAGGTTGGGGAAGAGCCAGATCCCCAGCTCCTCGGCGAGGCCGTCCATCAGGGCCAGCGACCGCGGCGGGTACTCGCGCATCTTCAGGAAGCCCTCGCCGCGCAGGACAAGCAGGTGCGGCGAGCCGATCGACTCCAGGCAGAGGAAGAAGGCGCTCTCGCGCCGCAGGCGGGGGAAGTGGCGCTCGCCGAACCCCTTCATCCCCTCGCTGAACGACTCCTCCGAGCCGGTCGAGAGGAGGATCACCCGCACTGCCTCGGGAGGCTCCTCGATCAGCCGCTCGGCGAGGGCGAGCAGCGCCACCACCGAGGTCCCGTTGTCGTTGGCCCCCGGCACGGCGCCCCTCAGGCCGATCTCGACCATCATCGCCGCGGAGCCGACCCCGAGGAGGAGCCCGAGCTTCGAGAGCAGCCGCCTCCCGCTGACGGCGCCGAGCGCGGCGAGGACGGGGCCGCCGACCACCGGAGCCATCAGCGGCGGGCTGGTGTCGATGCGCTCGATCATCCCCAGCCGGTCGGCGATCTCGGGCAGCGCCGGGTGGAAGACGAGTCCCGAGTGCGCGGCGTCGTGGTGGGCGATCAGCACGATCGTGCGCTCCGCGTCGGCGGGGCCCAGCTCGCAGACGACGTTGTAGGTCTTCCGCTTCGGCAGCAGCCTGCGCAGCCGCCGCTTCCCGGGCGGGAAGTCGTCGGCGATCCCGGCGGCTCCGGCGGTGGCCAGCGCCGCTCCGAGCAGCCGCCGTCCCCGCAGCGCCGCCAGCCCGCCGGCGACGCCCAGCGCTGCCCCGATCCCGAGCGGCCACCAGTAGGTGCCGTGGGCCGGCTCAGCCTCGATCCGCGCCTCGGCGCCCAGCTCCGCGAAGCGCTCGACCAGCCACTCGGCGGCGCGGCGCTCGCCTTCGGAGGCCGAGGGGCGGTGGATCCGCTCCAGCTCCTCGAGCAGCTCACGCAACCGGCCCCGGTCCGGCGTGCCGAGGCGCTCGGTGGCCGTCGATTCGGCTGCGGCTGAGGGCAGCATCGGGATCCGAGCCTACCCACCGCTTACCATTTGGGGCATGCTCGGTGGCAGATCGATCACGCTCTTCCACGTCCGCGGCATCCGCATCGCGGTCGACTGGTCGTGGTTCTTCGTCCTCTTCCTGGTGATCTTCTGGCTCTCGCAGTTCTACGGCGACGTGCTCGGGGAGGCCGGTTCCTCGTCCGCGCCCTTCGCCCTCGCCCTGATCAGCGCCCTCGGGTTCTTCGCCTCGATCGTGCTGCACGAGCTGGGCCACGCGATGGTCGCGCTGCGCAACGGGATCGGCATCTCCAGCATCCAGCTCTGGATCTTCGGCGGCGTGGCGCGGATGGACCGTGAGTCCGACAGCCCCTCGACCGAGTTCAAGGTGGCGATCGCCGGGCCGCTGGTGACGCTGGCCATCGTCGTCGTCCTCGTCGCCGTCGGCCTCGCCGTCGCCGGCCCCGAGGGGTTCCGCGGGGCGGCGCTGGTCGAGAGCGACAGCGGCGTCTCCGGCGGCCTCGCGGTGGTCGCCTGGCTGGCCACGATCAACTTCCTCGTCCTCGTCTTCAACATGCTGCCCGCATTCCCGATGGACGGCGGCCGGGTGGTGCGGGCGATCGCCTGGTGGCGCACCGGCGACCGCACCTCCGCCACCCGCTTCGCGGCCGGGCTCGGCCGCGTCTTCGCCTACCTCTTCATCGGCGGCGGCCTGCTGCTGGTCGCCGGGGGATACGTCTTCAGCGGCATCTGGCTGGCGCTGATCGGGATGGTGATCAACGGCTCCGCCCGCGCCGCGTCGATGCAGACGGCGATCTCCGGCCGGATCGAGGGGGTGCGGGTCGCCGACGTGATGGACCGCGAGCCGGTGGCGATCCCGGGTGAGCTGAGCATCGAGCGGGCCCTCGACGAGTACTTCCTCCGCTACCGCTGGCCCTGGTTCCCGGTCATCGATGCCGCCCACCGCTTCCTCGGGCTGCTGGAGCGCGAACGCGCGGACGAGATCCCCGAGATTGCCCGCGCCACCTCCCTGGTCTCGGAGCTGCTGGAGCGCGACCGGGGCTCCCTGCACGTCAGCGAGGACGACCCGCTCGACTCCCTCCTCGGCAACCAGAACCTGCGCCGCTTCGGCGCCCTGATCGCGGTCGATGCCGACGGCCGCCTAGCCGGAGTGATCACTGCCGAGCAGGTCGGCCGTGCGCTTCGGGATGCGGCCGGGTAGGACGGAGGGTCCGGGCAGGGGTTCCGCTTAACTTTTTCGGTGGATTGTGGGTGGCGATCCGCCGGCGGATCGCCGAAAAAGTACAAGACGCTTCACCCCTGCCCGGACCCTCCGTTGCGAGCTGCGCACCGCGTACAGCGGCGGGCGTTAGGAGCTTGGGCGGTGCCGCTCGATGATGGTGCCGAAGTCCGTGCCAGGGGGGAGGGTGCCGAAGGCCTGGCCCCAGTCGCCTGAGAGCCGCGAGGCGCAGAAGGCGTCGGCCACCGCGGGGTCGCCGTAGCGGACGAGGAGCGAGGCCTGCAGGGCGACGGCCATGCGCTCGACGATGCGCCGGGCGCGGGACTGGATCGTCTCGACGTCGCCGGGGATCTCGTCGCGAAGCGAAGCGACGTAGGCGTCGAGACGCGGCTCGGCCCCCGCGCCCTCGAGCACCTCTGCGAAGAACGCCTCCACGGACGTCGGGTTCTTGACCATCGCCCGCAGCACGTCCAGGCACTGCACGTTGCCCGAGCCCTCCCAGATCGAGGCCAGCGGCGCCTCTCGGTAGAGGCGCGGCATTCCCGAGTCCTCAACGTAGCCGTTGCCGCCGAGGCACTCCAGGCACTCGACCGCGTGGGACGGGGCGCGCTTGCAGAGCCAGTACTTGAGGACGGCGTTGGAGAGCCGGCGGAACTCGGTGGCCTGCTCGTCGCCCGCGGCGACCTCGTCGTAAGCGCGGGCCAGCCGCATCGCGGCAACGGTCGCCGCCTCGGACTCGACGCAGAGGTCGGCGAGCACGTTGCGCATCAGCGGCTGGTCGATCAGCTCCTTGCCGAAGGCGGAGCGGTGGGCGGTGTGGTTGAGCGCCTGCACGACTCCGGCCCGGTAGCCGGTGGCGGCGCCGATCGCGCAGTCGAGCCGGGTGTGGTTGACCATCTCGATGATCGTCGGCACGCCGCGCCCCTCCTCGCCGACCATCCGCGCCCAGGCGCCGTGGAGCTCGACCTCGCCGGAGGCGTTGGAGCGGTTGCCGAGCTTGTCCTTGAGCTGCTGTATCTGGAAGCGGTTGCGCTCGCCATCCGGCGTCCAGCGCGGCATCAGGAAGCAGGAGATGCCGGAGTCGGTCCGGGCGAGGACGAGGGAGGCATCGCACATCGGCGCCGAGCAGAACCACTTGTGGCCGACGATCTCGTACTCGGCCCCGGGCCCGCCGCCGTTCAGCGGCGTCGCCGTGGTGGTGTTGGCCTGCACGTCGGAGCCGCCCTGCTTCTCGGTCAACGCCATCCCGCAGAGGGCGCCGCTCTTGCGGTCGGCGGGCATCGAGCGCTTGTCGTAGTCGAGCGAGAGGAAGCGGTCCTCCCACTCCTCGGCCAGCTGCGGCTGTTTGCGCAGCACCGGGATCACCGAGTAGGTCATCGAGATCGGGCAGCCGACCCCGCTCTCGGCCTGCGCCAGGAGCATGAACATCGCGGCGCGGGCGACGTGGGCGCCCGGGCCCGGCTCGCGCCACGGCATCGCGTGGAGGCCGTGGCCGACCCCGATCCGCATCAGCTCGTGCCAGGAGGCGTCGTACTCGACCTCGTCGATCCGGTTGCCGTAGCGGTCGTGGGTGCGCAGCTCGGGCAGGCGCTCGTTCGCCTCGAAGCCCCAGCGGATCGTCTGGCGCGAGCCGCAGATCGCCCCCAGCTCGCGGGCCTGCCCCTCCGCCCACTCGGCCCCCTCGCGGCGCAGCGCCTCGGCCAGGGGGCGGTCGGCGTCGAAGGGGTTGTAGTCCTCCAGCGGCGGCGGCTGGTTGAAGACCTCATGGGTGCGCGCGGACTGGCGCTCGACACGCTCGACGGTGGCCATCGCCTTGATTGTGACACCAGCGGCCCTGTGACACCAGCGCCGCTCGGGGCGCCCTCCCGTGCTGTCCGCGGTTTGAGCGCCCCGTCGATAGCATCGCCGCCCCCGTGGCCAAGATCCAAGTCAAGAACCCGGTCGTCGAGCTCGACGGCGACGAGATGACCCGGATCATCTGGCACTTCATAAAAGAGCAGCTGATCCTGCCCTATCTTGACGTCGAGCTGGTCTACTTCGACCTCCAGATCGAGAGCCGCGACGCGACACTGGACCAGATCACCGTCGATGCGGCGAAGGCGATCAAGGAGCACGGTGTCGGCGTCAAGTGCGCGACGATCACCCCCGACGAGGCCCGGGTCGAGGAGTTCGGCCTGAAGGAGATGTACCGCTCACCGAACGGGACGATCCGCAACATCCTCGGCGGGGTGATCTTCCGCGAACCGATCGTGATCTCCAACATCCCCCGCCTCGTACCCGGCTGGACGAAGCCGATCGTGATCGGCCGCCACGCTTTCGGCGACCAGTACCGGGCGACCGACCTGGTGGTGCCCGGCGAGGGGACCCTGACCCTTACCTACACGCCAAAGGACGGCGCCGAGCCGGTCGAGCTCGATGTCTACGACTTTCCGGGCGGCGGCGTCGCGATGGCGATGTACAACCTCGACGACTCGATCCGCGACTTCGCCCGAGCCTCGATGCGGTACGGGCTGGAGCGCGGCTACCCTGTTTACCTCTCGACCAAGAACACGATCCTGAAGCGCTACGACGGCCGCTTCAAGGACCTCTTCGCCGAGGTCTACGAGGCCGAGTTCCGGGCCGAGTTCGAGGCGGCGGGACTGACCTACGAACACCGGCTGATCGACGACATGGTCGCCGCGGCGCTGAAGTGGGAGGGCGGGTACGTGTGGGCCTGCAAGAACTACGACGGCGACGTGCAGTCCGACACCGTCGCCCAGGGTTTCGGCTCGCTCGGTCTGATGACCAGCGTCTTGATGGGCCCCGACGGCAAGACCGTCGAGGCCGAGGCGGCGCACGGCACCGTCACTCGCCACTACCGCCGGCACCAGCAGGGCGAACCGACCTCGACCAACTCGATCGCCTCGATCTTCGCCTGGACGCGCGGCCTCGCGGCCCGCGGCCGGCTGGACGACACACCCGAGGTTTCGCAGTTCGCCGCGACGCTCGAGCGGGTCTGCGTCGAGACGGTCGAGGATGGCAGGATGACCAAGGACCTGGCGCTGCTCGTCGGCCCCGACCAGGAGTTCCAGACCACGCAGGAGTTCCTCGCCTCGATCGACGAGGGCCTGCAAGGGGCGATGGCGTAGCGGTTCCGACCCCACGACTCAGAGGAGATGACGATTCCATGAGCGATTCCGTGAGCACCCCCGTCAAAGTCACCGTCACCGGCGCCGCCGGGCAGATCGGATACGCGCTGCTGTTCCGGATCGCCAGCGGCCAGATGCTCGGCCCCGAGACGCCGGTCGAGCTGAGCTTGCTGGAGATCTCCGACGCCGTCAAGGCGGCGGAGGGGACAGCGATGGAGCTAGACGACTGCGCCTTCCCGCTGCTCCGGAAGATCGACATCTTCGACGACCCGAAGCGGGCCTTCGACGGCTGCGAGATCGGTCTGCTGGTCGGGGCGCGGCCGCGCGGCCCGGGCATGGAGCGCTCCGACCTGCTGGAGGCCAACGGCGGCATCTTCAAGCCGCAGGGCGAGGCGATCGCCGCCGGCGCAGCCGACGACGTCAGGGTGCTGGTGGTCGGCAACCCGGCCAACACCAACTGCCTGATCGCGATGTCGAACGCTCCCGGCGTTCCCCGCGAGCGCTTCACCGCGATGATGCGCCTCGACCACAACCGGGCGATCGCCCAGCTCGCCAACAGGGTCGGCAAGCGGGTTTCCGAGGTGACCAAGATGACCGTCTGGGGCAACCACTCGACCACACAGTACCCCGATCTGGTCAACGCCAGGGTGAACGGGTCGAGCGCCTGGGAGGCGGTCGACGACGAGGCATGGGTCGCCGAGCAGCTGATCCCGCGGGTGGCGAAGCGCGGCGCGGCGATCATCGAGGCGCGCGGCGCCTCCAGCGCCGCCTCGGCCGCCAACGCGGCGATCGATCACGTCCGCGACTGGATGCACGGCACGCCGCAGGGCGACTGGGTCTCGATGGGCGTTCCCGCCGACGGCTCCTACGGCATAGAGGAGGGGGTCGTCTCGGGTTTCCCCTGCGCCTGCTCCGGCGGCGAGTGGTCGATCGTCGAGGGGCTCGAGGTGCCCGAGTTCTCACGCGGGCGGATCGACGCCAGTGTGGCGGAGCTGCGGGAGGAGCGCGACGCGGTTAGCGCGCTGGGCCTGGTCTAGCAACCTCCCTCCGCAAACGAAGAGGCCGGCCCCGAGCGGGGCCGGCCTACTTATTAGCCCAAATCTTGCGATAAGCCCGCCGGAGTGAGCTCCGTCGGGCCGTGATGGGTGAATGGCAGTGTCAGCTCCGTGGTGTGGGTCTGAAGCGGTTCCGCAGAGCCGCCCCAGACCCGAGCCGGAGGCGGTTTCGGCGCTGCGGATGCGATCCGGGCAGCGGTAGAGGGCGCGGCACCGCCGCGCTCATCCCCGAGACCCGGCGGGCTCAC
>VRUE01000076.1 GCA_019456285.1 Solirubrobacterales bacterium
GGTCGTCGTCCTGCTGCTGGTCACCGCCTCCTACGCGTACCGCGCCCTGGCGCCGCCCACGGTGCGTGCCGCCAGCTAGACAGCCGCCAGCACCGATTACTTCCTACAATCGACCCCGAAGGCCCGGAGAGGTGGCCGAGTGGCTGAAGGCACTCGCCTGCTAAGCGAGTAGGGGGCGCAAGCTCTCTCGAGGGTTCGAATCCCTCCCTCTCCGCTGGCGCCCGCCACGCTCTACAGTCATACGCGTGCGGGGCAGGCGGACCAAGATCATCGCCACGGTTGGCCCGGCGAGCTGGGACGCCGAGGTCCTCGGGCGGCTGATCGAGGCCGGCGTGGACGTGCTGCGCCTCAACTTCTCCCACGCCGACCGCGAGCGCCACGCGCGCACGATCGAGGCGATCCGCGCCGCCGCGGAGCGGGCCGGGCGCGAGGTCGCGGTGCTCGGCGACCTGCCGGGGCCGAAGCTGCGGATCGGCGAGCTGCGCGGCGACGTCACCGAGCTGGAGACCGGGACGCACGTGACGCTGACCCCGCGCGAGGTCGAGGGCGACGAGAAGACGATCCCGGTCGCCTGGCCCGAGGTCACCTCGCTGCGCGAGGACGAGCTGGTCTACCTGGCCGACGGGGCGATCCGCCTGCGGGTGCGCGGGCCCAAGGACGGCGGCGTCGACTGCGAGATCGAGGTGGGGGGCGCGCTCTCCTCCCACAAGGGGATGAACGTCCCCGGCGCCGCCGGCCCGGCAGCGACCGACGGCGACCTCGGCTGGGTCGAGTTCGCGGTCGAGCACGGGATCGACCTGCTCGCGATCTCCTTCGTCTCCTCCGCCGGCGACCTGGAGCCGGTGGCGGAGCGGCTGCGCTCGCTCGGCTCCGACATCCCGCTGATCGCCAAGATCGAGAAGCGGCGGGCGACGGAGAACGCCGAGGAGATCGTCCGCGCCGCGGGCGGCGGGATCATGGTGGCGCGCGGCGACCTCGGGATCGAGCTGCCGCTGGCCGAGGTCCCGGTCGTCCAGAAACGCCTGATCCGCGCCGCCGGGAAGCTCTCCAAGCCGGTGATCACCGCGACCCAGATGCTGGCCTCGATGGTCACGGCGCGCCGCCCCACCCGGGCCGAGGTGACCGACGTCGCCAACGCGATCTACGACGGCGCCGACGCGGTGATGCTCTCCGAGGAGACGGCGGTCGGCCGCCACCCGGTCGAGGCGGTGCGGATGATGGACCGGATCGCCCGCGCCACCGAGCCCGACCTGCGCTACGGCGAGTGGCTGTTCACCCGCACCGACCAGGCGACCCAGGACGTCGCCGACTCGGTCGCCCAGGGCGCCGTCGGCGCCGTCTACCGGCTCGGCCTGGCGGCGCTGGTCGTGCCGACCAGCAGCGGACGCACCGCGCGCCTCGTCTCCGCCCACCGCCCCAACGTGCCGGTGCTGGCGATCTCGCCCCGGATCGAGACGGTGCGGCGTCTCAACCTCCTCTTCGGGGTGACCGCCGTCCTCAGCGAGCACGAGACCGAGGTCCGCGGCCTGCTCGACGACTGCGCCGCCCTCGCCGCCCGCCACGGCATCGCCCACTCGGGAGACCTGATCGCGATCACTGCCGGCCTGCCGGAGCAGGAGCTGGGGACCAACCTCTTCGAGGTCCACCGCGTGCCCTGATCGCCGGGGGCCGATCGACGCGACCGCCAGGCTCGGCGCCGCCAAGGCCGGCGCAGCCCAACCGGGCGGCGATAGAATCGCCCCTCCGGGCATCGCCCCGGCAACCCGCGCCCGTAGCTCAGTCGGATAGAGCGTTGGTCTACGAAACCAAAGGTCACAGGTTCGAATCCTGTCGGGCGCGTTCCGCTTCGTTCCGGGTGAGGCCGGAGATTTCCTATTGCAGAGCCGATTGCGCGGCTTGGACCCGAATCCGGGTTCCGGGCGCTTCCAGTCGATTCCGGGCGGTTCCGCGGAACCGTGGTCTCATCCTGGTCTCATTTTTCGCTCGCGGCGAACCTGTCGGCGAGCTTTGCCAGCTCGCCCATCGAGACGCCGAGGGCATTGGCGATCCCCCTAACGGTTCCCCAAGTGGGGTTGGCTTCGCCGCGCTCGATCAGCGAGAGGGTTTTCGCGGTGATCCCGGCTTCAGGACCCAAGGACTCCTGGGTGGCGTTGCGCTTCCGCCGAAGCTCGCGGATCGCCCGGCCGAGGGCCGGCTGTGGCTGCGGGGTTTGACGCGGATCGCGCTTCAAGATATGTGTTTGAGAACTGCTAGGCTGATGCTTCAAACATAAGTGGGGCCGCGCGAGTGGAGTCGCCGGCCCCGTGGCGACCGGCATAGCTCTCACCAGGCCGGCCGCAGCGGGAACGGTAACGACCTACCGGCTCCAAGAAGCGGCGACCCGACGTGGGTGAACACGACGGGCCGCCTGACCACAAGGAGACATAGCTCCCAATGGCTGAGATCAACCCTACGGATTGCGCGAAGCGCGATCCCGACATCCCCGCCGAGGCCGACCGCAAGACTGAGCGCGTAGTTCTGGCATTCCTGCTCGAAGAGCACCCATCGCAGTTGACGATCCCCGAGCTGTCGCTGTCCTTGAATGCCCGTACCAGCAGCTTTAGCACCAATGACGCCGTAGAGAGGGCCGTGCGCGAACTGGTCGGCGCGGGCCTTCTGCGCTGCCAGGGCGGCTACATCCTCCCGACCAGGGCAGCGCTCTACTTCGAGCGCTTGGAACCGCTCGGATGAGCATCGCCGGGCAGTTCGGCGAGAACCTGCGACGCGCTCGCAAACGGGCCGGTCTCTCTCAGGAAGAGGCCGGCATCCGGGCCTCGCTGCACCGCACCGAGATCGGCCTCTTGGAGCGCGGCGAACGCACCCCGCGCATCGACACGGCGATCAAGCTCGCCGGTGCGGTCGGCGTCCCCATTGGCGAGCTGCTCGATGGCATCGGCTGGACGCCGGGCTATGCCCGCGCGGGGCGGTTCGAGGCGACGGCGGGCGGACGGGGCGAGGGGAGGGCCAAGACACGGCCCCGGTCTCATCAGCCAGCCGATCCAAGTGAAGTTCCAACCCAGAGCCAGGCTTGATCGTGGCGCGGAATCGCGCCCGCTCCTCGTAGCGGGCAGCTTATCGAAAAGAGATCGAGTAATTAAGTACTACTGTGTTTGTCTTTGACCGGGCTCTGGCCGAACATCGGCGCTTCTGCTACCTTTATGTACATGAGCGAGTCGGTTGGTGTTGCGGAGCTGCGACAGAACCTGAGCGTCTACCTGCGGCGAGTCAGCGGCGGGGAGCGGCTGGTCGTCACCGACCGCAACCGCCCGGTGGCTGAGCTGGGGCCGGTGCCGAGCACTGGTCCCGATCTCGACCGGTTGATCGCCGAGGGGCGAGTGTCGCGTCCGGTGCGGTCGGGCCTGCCGGAGCCATTGGAGCTGACGGGTGATCCCAGGGCCTTGAGCCGGGCGCTCGATGACATTCGCGGCGATCGCTGAGCGTGGCGGCCTTCTACGCGGACGCCTCCGCGCTGGTCAAGCTCGTCCGCGAGGAGCCTGAGTCGGATGCCCTGCGGGCATATCTAGCCGACGCCGATCTGGTCAGCAGCGAGTTGGTCCTGACTGAGATCCCTCGGGCAGTGCGCCGTGCGGTCGCGCAGGAGCCGGAGCTGCCGCTTGACCGCCTGCTGGAACGTGCCGGCCAGTTGATTGACGTACTTGCGTTACGGCCGCTCGATCGGGGCTTGCTCGCCGGCGCCGGGGCGCTCGCCGAGCCCGCGCTACGGGCTCTTGACGCGATCCACGTCGCGTCCGCCGTCGACCTTGATCCGATCGAGGCGTTCGTCACCTATGACGAGCGTCAAGCTGCTGCCGCGCGGCTCGCCGGCCTGCGCACGATGGCTCCGGGGTCCTGACAGTCAGGCGCTGCGCAGAAGCTGGGAAACGACCTCGCCAGGTTGCTGTTCACGCTCGATGGCGAGTCGCTCGAGGCGCTTGGCATCGCCGCCCTGGACTCTGATGAGAATCGACAGCCTCGCGTTGGGATTGCCCTCGTGTGTCTCGATGCTGCTGGAGCGCGCGAGACTGAGATCGGCATCGAAGTCGCCAGGCTGGGGGTCGGCGTCGGTCCAAGGGTCTCCCCTCATGGCACGAGTGATTCTAGAATCGGCTACAGCCAATTCGCCCCCGAGATGGACCCGCAACGGACCGTCGCTGGGGCAACAACTGGGGCAACATGCCCCACAGATCCCAGCCGATCCCAGCCGCACTCGATTCGCCGAATACCGCTCTAGAAAGCGCCCCACGGGTCCCAGCAGGTCTGCGGGCTCGGTCTACGAAACCGAAGGTCACAGGTTCGAATCCTGTCGGGCGCGCTCAAGAAAGCCCCGCTCCGGCGGGGTTTTCGCGTGGATGGGGTCGAGACCGCCCGCTGCCCGCGCCCTTGTACCGCCCTTGTCAGCAAGGACTGGCCCAGCGTCTCGCCGCGCCTCGCGGGTCGGTCATAGCGGCGAATAGCGCGCTGTCAATAGTCACCGCTGCGACGGATGCGGATTCCGTCCTGTTCCGTCTTTATAGTGACGCTGATTGGCTGCGGAGGCCTCCAAACAAGCAAGAACTCCTTCAGGCGCGAAGCTGCCTGACCGATCGCTGGCGGCCGCGACCCAGATTGTCGAGGCGCTGTCAGTTCTAGGAGGACCATCGTCCCGGGCAAGCATTGCCGGACAAAACAATGAAGCGGTTGGTGGGAATTTCAACGCCAAATTCGCGTCGGCTGCGCATTACGGACTTATCGAGAAAGAGGGAGATAAGTACAAGATCACTGATCGAGGGGGGTCAGTTCGCGCCGGGGACGCAAAAGCAAAGCTCTTGGCGGTGATGGGTACGGGATATGGCCCGCTCATCAAGAAACTTGTGACCAAGACGGTGAATCACAATGCCATTGAAATTCGATTGCAAGAGGATTACGACACCCCAAAAGCGAGCGCAAAAAGACGACGGGAAATTCTCGTTGAGTCGGCGACGGACGCAGGCCTGATCGTCGACGAGAAATTTGACGCTAAGGCGATTGAGAGCATCCCCGAGGACGCCATCGGCACAAAGCCGACAGGTCCTCAGAAGTCCTCCGGCTCGAACGGACAGACTTCTCCAAAGGAGCCGAAGCAGCGCCATGCTGATCCACCGCCAAAGCCTCCTGCGAAGGACCCGCCCCCACCGGAGGACCCTCCAGCCGCCGCGCCGATCCAGGTTGTGGTGCAGGTGGACGGGAGCAAGATGGAGCCAGCTCAACTGGCCGAGCTGATCCGACTGCTCCGCGAGCCGAAGTAACGCTCGGGAAGGTGGAGCTGTGTTTTCGGCTGACATAAACAAGGTCGCCGATGCCGTCAAAGCCGCGAGTCTTGGGTCGGCTACCGAGGATCAGCTTGATGTCCTGGGGAGCCTCGGTCTGCTCTTGGCAGACCGGAAGCTCAATGCCGAAGGTCGGGCATTCGAGGCGGCTTGGTGCGTGTATGACGACAAAGAGTCTGCGGAAGCCGTGATGCAAAAAGGGCTTCTCCAGCTTCCTGAGACGCAGACCATCCTCCAGTCGCTCCACGGACGAGGCAACGTGCCTGTCGCGGGAGTCGTTCATTATTTGGCAAGCCACAAGATCGCTGGCCCTGACGACGCAACGCCTGTTCGTGCCTTTCTCACAATTCTGCGAGCGGCAGAGATAGTCGCCTACTCAAACAAGACGCAGTCTGTTCGCGTCACGACTCTGATGCCAGATGATGGTGGCCCGGATCCGGTCGTTCGTGTGATCGATCCAGATCGGCCCTACTCGAATGTCCGCCATCTGCGTGAACTGCTGCGGGGCTGTCGTGGCCACATCTGGTGGACCGAGCCTCACTTCGCGCCCAAGCTGCTGGAGTCTTTGGCTGACGAGGCGGATGCTGAAAGCATCTCCGAAATCCGTGTACTCACTGGGCCGGAGAAGCGCGAGGATCTTCGGAAGCGCGGCAAGGATGAATTCAAGCGATTTCAGAAGGAGATGCAGGAGCTCGGAATCACTGCCGAGTGGCGCATCATGGGCGGCAAGAGTGACAAACACGATCGATTCCTCTTGGACAAATCACGGTCATGGAATATGCCACCCATCAATACGTTGCTGAAGGGCGACTACAGCGAGATCCACGAGACCCCCAAACGGCCACCATTCGACGAGTGGTGGGCAGAGGGAACCGACCTCATCTAGTCATCTAGGCGTCTCCTTCGAGAACTGCCAGATCGCTTTGTCCAGCGTCCGGATTGGGACGCCGACCTCCTCGGCGATGGCGCGGCAGGCGTCAAGATATTCGGTCCAGAACTTCAACGAGTAGTAGCGCGGCGCTTCCTGCCCGAGGGCCTCAAGCGCCCGTTCGTCAATGATCGGGTAGTCGTCGGGGAAGGCGAAAAAGAGCAGGGCGCTGGCGGTTGGCACGTCTACGCCCTGGAGCCATTTCATCGTTGCCATGCGACTCCGCTCGTCAGTGGCACGCAGAGCTTCGCCGGTGACGAACTCCGCGTCCTCCTCCGTGTTGGCCGCCACCAGCGTCTTGGTGCGCCCCGTCTTCCACTCGCAAATCAGGATCAACTTATCGAGCGTGTAGTGGCCTCGCGCCGCCGCCTCCACTCCCGCCGCGAGGCAGGCCGAGTCCTCCTTGGGGTAGGAGAACCGAGCCGCTAGGCCGAGGATGCTGTCGGCAGGGAACTGGAGCGAAAACCTCGGCATGGCGGGCTGCCGCTAGATGCTCTGGTCGCGATGGCGGCGAGCGGCATCCCGAAGCCCGTTCCGCGCCGCGCCCATCGCGGGGTAGAACTCGTGAGCCTCGTTGTGCTGCCGGTTCATCGGCGGATGGAGCGCGTCGATCACGACAGCCTCGACGGCCCACGGCTCCTCGACCTCGGACCACTGGACTTGCAGATGCTGCGCCTGCCAGGCGCTGAGACCGGCGAGTCCGACGTTTTCCAGCGCCACCTTCGTGGCCGGCCAGATCGGCTGCCACCCCTCGTCTTCCCAGAGCAAGGAGGCCAGGCCGAGCCGGAAGGTGGAGCTACCGATCGCCCCTTTCGTGTGCTGCTTCAGGCGCTTGCGTAGGTTGCCCTCTGAGGCGGCCTTGTCGGGAGCGATGCCGACGTAGAGCAGGCTGGTCCCGTACTTAGGGTGCCTCACCACCGGAACGCTGTGCGGCAGGGTGTTTTCATCGCACCACCAGGCGTAGAAGCCCGGAGAGGTTGGGGCCTCCTCCCGCGCCTCGTCCACCGAGTGCATCGGCAGTTTCATCAGCTCGGCGACGATCCGATCCGGGGTCACGGATCAAGCCTAGTCGCGCACACGACCAATGCGAGGAAGCGGTTCCGGCTCGGCGCTGCCCGCGTAGGCGGTATCCAGGGCCGCAGCCAGGGCCTCCTGAGCCGACGGGAGCAGGTGCCCGTAGACGTTGAAGGTCGTCTGGATGTCCCGATGCCCCAAGTGATCTTGGATCGCCTTCGGGTGCGCGTCGGCGGCGATGAGCAGGGCGGCGCAGGTATGCCGCAGGTCGTGGAAGCGCAAGCCGTGCTTCTCGGCGGGCAGCGCTGCCCTGACCGCTGGCTTGAAGTGGCGCCGGTAGAAGTTACCGTGGCGCAGGGGTCCGCCTTGGGGCGACGTGAAGACCAGCGCGTCGGGGTTGGCTGTGATCGCGTCCAGGTGGTCGGCCAGCATCGCCACCAGGAAGCGCGGGATGCCGAGCGTCCGCACCTTGCCGGTCTTGGTGGAACCGAAGATCAGGCCGGCCAGGATCAACGTTGGGTGCCGGGGGTGAGTCTGCCCGATGCCTGGTAGCGCTACCTACAGCCCAAATCTTGCGATAAGCCCGCTGGAGTGAGTTCCGTCGGGCCGTGATGGGTGAATGACAGTGTCAGCTCCGTGGTGTGGGTCTGATGCGGTTCCGCAGAGCCGCCCCAGACCCGAGCCGGAGGCGGTTTGGGCGCTGCGGATGCGATCCGGGCAGCGGTAGAGGGCGCGGCACCGCCGCGCTCATCCCCGAGACCCGGCGGGCTCAC
>VRUE01000077.1 GCA_019456285.1 Solirubrobacterales bacterium
AATGGAGGGCCTCCACTAAATGGAGTGCCACCACTCACTTGTACATTTGCAGAACCATCAGCGCAATTTGGCCCGCTTTCTTTCGTAAAAGAAGTTGTAAGGGATAGCGCAGTTGGTTCAGAAATAGTAACACTATCAATATCAATACAACTGTTTAAATCGTAAACAGTGACCTGGTAATTTCCCGCAGTTAAACCTGTAGCGGTAGAGCCGGTTTGTCCTATAGGGCTGCCAGAGCCATCAAACCAACCATAGGTACCACCACCAGGTGTAGCAGTTGCAGAACCGGTTGATCCTCCATTACAAAGCACATTTGTAGAAGCTGTAATACTTACCAATGGAGACGAATTTACAGTTAGAGTTGTGGCAATTATCGTATCACACCCTGTAACAGGAGTTAGTGTATCGTAATATGTTCCTTGTAACGTTACCCATGAACCGTTAGGCAACTGTATGCTGTCGCCCTGGCAGATGGAAACAGAATCATAAATATTGTAAATGGAATCAACAGATAGCGTAGTTTCGATAACACTGTCGCATCCGGTAATGGTGGCCAGCAGCGTATCGCTGTATATGCCCGCACTCGTTACCCATGATCCGCCCGGTAACTGTACGCTGTCGCCCTGGCAAATAGATGCGGAGGCAGTAATAAAGTAACCCGAATCAACAGTAACGGTCATAGTGATAACGCTGTCGCATCCGGCTATGGTGGTTAACGTATCGTTATAGATTCCTGCTGACGTTACCCATGAACTATCGGGTAGTTGTATGCTATCGCCCTGGCAGACAGAAGCAGAGACAGTAATGTTGTAAATGGAATCAACAGATATGGTAGTCGTGATAACACTGTCGCATCCGGCAGCGGAAGTTAATGTGTCGTAATATATTCCTGCTGACGTTACCCATGAACCACCGGGCAACTGTAGGCTATCGTTCTGGCAGATGGAAGCAGAGTCAGAACTGGTGAGAATAGAATCAACAGATAGCGTAGTTGTGATAACACTGTCGCATCCGGCAACGGAAGTTAATGTGTCGTAATATATTCCTGCTGACGTTACCCATGAACTATCAGGTAGTTGTATGCTGTCGCCCTGGCAAATGGATACGGAGGCAGCAATAAAGTAAACCGAATCAACAGTAACGGTGGTAGTGATAACGCTGTCGCATCCGGCTATGGTGGTTAACGTATCGTTATAGACGCCTGCTGATGTTACCCATGAACTATCAGGCAGTTGTATGCTGTCGCCCTGGCAAATGGATACGGAGGCAGCAATAAAGTAAACCGAATCAACAGTAACGGTGGTAGTGATAACGCTGTCGCATCCGGCTATGGTGGTTAACGTATCGTTATAGACGCCTGCTGATGTTACCCATGAACTATCAGGTAGTTGTATGCTGTCGCCCTGGCAGATAGAAGCAGAAGCAGCAATATTGTAAATGGAATCAACAGATATGGTAGTTGCGATAACGCTGTCACATCCGGCAATGGTGGTCAGCGTATCGTTGTATATGCCTGCTGTTGTTGCCCACGACCCACCCGGTAACTGTATGCTGTCGCCCTGGCAAATGGATGCGGAGGCAGCAATAAAGTAAACCGAATCAACAGTAACGGTGGTAGTGATAACGCTGTCGCATCCGGCAATGGTGGTCAGCGTATCGTTGTATATACCTGCTGTCGTTACCCACGATCCGCCCGGTAACTGGATGCTATCGCCCTGGCAGATGGCAGCAGAAGCAGGAATATTGTAAATGGAATCAACGGATATGGTAGTTGCGATAACGCTGTCGCATCCGGTTAGGGTGGTTAGCGTGTCTATATAGACGCCTGCTATTGCTGCGTATGAACCACCAGGCAGCAGCATGCTATCGCCCTGGCAGATGGATGCTGATGTTGAAGTTGTTATTACCAGTGGTTCTGTAATGGTTACTAGTATAGAATCTATACATCCGTTCGTATCAGTTACTACAACGGTATAAGTTCCGGCAGCTAAACCACTTACACTATTGAAAGTATCTGCAGTTCCCAGGGTACTATCACCACTTGACCAACTATAATCGTAGGGGGACGTACCACCCGATAAGGTTACTGTTGCCCCGCCATCTGCACCCCCGTTACAAGTTACATTACTATCTACGATCATAGTTAAAAGGATATCAGCAGGTTGAGAAAGTATGATACTTTCAACAGCATTACAGCCATTACTATCCGTGAGCGTAACGTTATAGGTTGCGGCAGTTAAAGTATCAATATCTTCGGTTGTATCACCAATGGACCACAAATAAGAATATGGTAAAGTTCCGCCAGAAGCTGAAATGTATATTGCCCCATCAAACCCACCATTACAGGAAATATTATTTGTAGAATCTATCACTATTGCCGGCGCTCCCAGGTCACTAACAGCAGCAACAGCAGAATCTATGCAGCCATTTGAGTCTGTTACAGTAATCGTATAACTTCCGGAGTATAAATTAAAAGCTGTATCGGTTATTTGTGACGAAGAATCATTCCATGAATATGTATATGGCGATATACCACCTGTAACCGTTACCCAGGCTGTACCATCATTATTACCACAAGTCGCATTCGTATTTGCTGTTATAAGGGCTAAAGCAGGAGGTTGGGTAATTGTAACACTATCCACAATAACACAGCTATTGGTATCTGTGACCGTTACAGTGTGCAAACCTGCCGGTAACCCGGTTGCTGTGGAATCGGTTTGTCCATTACTCCATAAATAGGTATAAGGTGCGGTTCCGTCAGCAGGAGTTACCGTTGCAGACCCGGTAGAATTACCGTTACAGAGCACATTTGTGGTGTCAGTGATGGATGATGTTAATGGCAATGGTTCTGAAAGGGTGACAATAGTGGTGTCAGTACACAGATTGGCGTCAGTGACCACCACCGTATCAATTGTACCAGCGCACAGACCGGTAACTGTAGAATCGGTTTGGCCATTGCTCCACAGGTAAGTATAGGGTGATGTGCCGTCTCCCGGAGTTACAATAGCTATTCCATTGCACAAGCCATTGCAGGTGATATTTGTGCTATCAGTGATTGATGATGTCAATATGATTGGTTCTGAAAGGGTAACAAGTGTGGTGTCGGTACACAGATTGGCATCAGTGACCACCACCGTGTCTGTGGTTCCTGCACACAGACCGGCAGCAGTAGAATCGGTTTGGCCGTTGCTCCACAGGTAAGTATAAGGTGAAGTGCCTCCTGCCGGAGTAACAATTGCTATGCCGTTACATTGTCCTGTGCAACTTATATTTGTACTGTCGGTAATACCAGCAACTAATAAAGTGGGTTGCGTTATAGTTATTGAGGCTGAATCTATACAGCCATTAGAATCTGTAACTATTACAGTATAAGTTCCTGCCGGTAACCCGGTTGCCATTGAATCAGTTTGTCCATTACTCCATAAATAAGTATAAGGTGAAGTGCCGCCAGATGGTGTCACTGTGGCTGACCCGGTAGAGTCACCGTTACAAGCTACATTCACAAAAGCGGTGATACTGACTGATAAAGCAGTTGGCGGTTGGGTGATGGTTACAATAGCTGAATCAATACAGCCATTCAAGTCTGTAACAATTACCGTATAGGTTCCAGCCAGTAAGCCGGTAGCTGTAGAATCAGTTTGTCCATCACTCCATAAATAAGTGTATGGAACAGTGCCACCTGAAGGCGTAACTGTGGCTGACCCGGTAGAGTCGCCATTACAAAGAACATTTGTAGAATCAGTAATGCTGAGCGCTAAGGCGCTGTCAGGTTGTGTAATAATAATAAAAGCTGAATCTATACAGCCATTGGAATCTGTAACAATAACCATAAATGTATCAGCCGGTAAACCGGTTGCTGTAGAATCAGTTTGGGCACCAAGGTCATCCCATAGATAGGTATATGGGGTTGTGCCTCCGGTAGGTGTGACAGTAGCAGAACCGGTAGAATCACCGAAGCAGGCAACATTCGTAGTATCACTTATGGCGGTAACTAATAAAAGCGGTTGTGTAATGGTTATCGTAGCTGAATCAACACATCCTGCAGAATCTGTAACCACCACCGTATATGTTCCTGCCGGCAATCCGGCTGCTGTTACATTTGTATCACCGTTGGACCATAAGTAGCTGTATGGTGGTATGCCTGTAGTATCCATTGTTACGGCAGCAGAGCCGGTGCTGTCGCCAAAGCACAGCACATTTGTGGTAATTATAGTATCAATGCCGCAACGAGAGCAAATTGAGACAGGGGTAGGACCAGCAGGATAAGCAATTGGATCGACTTCACATGTAACCTCATTCCAAAAACCCGTTTGACCATCTGCATAGGTTTTTATTCCTGCACTCAGGTCAGCGCCAGGATCACAACTATCAGGAGTGGTTAATACAAAACATACTGTCCAGGGCCCTTGGGTAGCATCGCAGTTTGGAAAATTTGAATCACCATAACTCTGATTTGGATCTCCTCCATGGCTTTGATAGCTGGTTAGGAAGAACCACCCTGCTCCAACAGGCGCTCCCGACCCATTGTCCAGGACAACGCCATCAGCAAACCATGTCCATACTCCAACCGGAGAACCCATATAATTTCCACCGGCTGTTGCAGGCCAAACGGTTACATCTGTTGTGTAATCAAACGGTAGCCAACCGGAGCCAATAATTGGCACTATACCGTGTAAATAATTACAAGCTGCCTGATCATAAGTAGTCAGTGTATAACAAAATTCTACTGTTGTATTTGGTGGATATACCCCAGGGAACTGCCCCCCACTGGTATCAGGCGGGGGGGTTGCAATAAGCGTGTCGTCAACTGCACAGGCGCTT
Source organism: Solirubrobacterales bacterium (assembly GCA_019456285.1). Lineage (GTDB taxonomy): Bacteria > Actinomycetota > Thermoleophilia > Solirubrobacterales > 70-9 > VRUE01. Next base: position 4,822 of record VRUE01000077.1, read on the forward strand.
GGATCGGGGTAATTATATACGCACATGTTGAATAATCCATTATCGCCACTTTGTGAAGTTACCATAATAACTATATTGGTTCCGCTAGCAATTCCCAATTGAGTAATAGAAACAGAACCACCAGTTCCTACAGCACATGCAAAATAACCACCACCACAACCGTCAAAAACTAATATTTGTGGTTCAGTTATATCAGCGCTGGTAAAAAATATATCTGTGTAAAAATTGGTAGTAGTAAATGTGTAATAGACAGTTTCAGCATTGGTTGTATTAGGACAACCGCCTCCCGCAAAGATCCAGCTTTGTGTGCTGGCGCCAGTATTGCAATCTGTAAAACATACAGACAGGGTATCCGTACCAGTAAGTGTCAATGGTGCTGCAGTACCGCAATCTTCATTATCTGTACACGACAAACAGGGATTACAGTCAGCCCCTCCGCAATCCACGCCTGTCTCATCAGCATCCTGAAATCCATTCAAACAATGGCAAGCGATGCAGTCAGCACCCCCGCAATCTACTCCGGTTTCATCGGCATCCTGCACGCCATTATTACAGTGTGGTTCAGCCAGGCACAGGGTGTAAGTACCTGAAGTAGTGGGGCAGGGGCCGCATCCTCCACAAGGTTGTTGATCGTCACTCTCAACTATTATATAATAGGTCCATCCAACGGTAAGTCCCGTATAAGTAAAAGTGCCAAATCCTGAATTACACACAACGATACATGCCGTTCCCCCACCACCCGGACAGGTTGTATTTCCAGTAGCAGGACACCCCCCTGACCCGTATGTCAATAACATTACATCCGGGTCAGCAGCCATAGTACCACCCCCTGTGGTATCAATGTTATAGAGTATCGTATCATTTGTGGCAACAAAAGAGAGGAATTCCTGGTCAGCACAACTACCGCTTAAACATCCGCCTGTGGCGCATAAACCAATATTGGTATTGTCTCCATTGTAACATGCGCCACCAACCACTACAGCCGGTGCAGTGCACATGGCATTATCAAACGTGCCGTATGTATTGGTACAGGTACAAGTGCAAGGGCCACCTCCTGCAATTGAATTATTGGGTAATAAAAGGTTGAATAACCCTAATATTATAATGCTAATGATATAAGCGAACCATTTTTTCATATGTTCTTTATACTATTTTATTGCAATATGTAAACAAAGTTATAAACTTGTCGCTAATTAAACAAATAAATCTGAAACCACCAAACAAAAAAACAAAAAAATAAAAAAATAATTTATAAATTAACAAATTATGGAAACAATAACAATTAAAGAATTAGCAAAAAAACTTTTGTTTCGCGATAACAAAACAATTTATTATCATGTCAAAAATGGTAATTTGCCAAAACCAATAATAATTAAAAATAAATCATATTTTGAAATAGAAGAGATAAACAAAATATTTGGTATAAAAAATATTAATGAAGTAAAATTTATTGATAAAAAGGAATGTATGAAAATATTGGGCATGCAATCTCTCCAAAAGTTAAATTATCTTTTAATAAGAAAGAGAATACCTTTTTATCGCTTAACTAATTTTACAGGATCGAGGTATTTATTTGATAAGGCTCAAATAAAAAAAATCAAAGATGATGATAAACTATCGTTTTATTTTTCTGCTGATGTACTTCATTACAATATAATGGGTGATTTTATTGGTAAATTATTAGAGTGTAACGCTATTACGTCTATTTTATCTGAAAGAGAAATAGATGTTTTAAAGGAAATATTTGTTAATAGATCAACATTGGAAAAAATAAGTAATAAATATAATTTCACCACGGAAGGCGTCAGACAAATAAGAAACAAAGCTCAAAGAAAAATAACATTGAGTATGAACAAACTTTCACAAATACATGAACAGTACGTTAATAAAATATTAGAAGTTAGTTATCTGAAAGAAAAGAATAAATGGCTTGAAATAGAATTAAAAAAACTTGCAGGTGGGCAGAAGAAATTAAGTGAAGCAGAAATATATGGTCAAAAATTAAGTGATTTAGGATTAAGCGCAAGAAGTTATAATTGGTTAAAATACAATAAATTTGAAACAGTAAAGGAAGTTATAAATTATTGTAACATTAATGGTTTTAATAAACTTATGATATTTAGACATTTTGGCAAAAAATGTTTAAGTGATGTAGCAGAAGTTTTTTTAGAAAAGTTTAATATTAATTTATATGATTATAAATAAGAAATTAATAATTTTATGTTATCAAAAAAACAAATACAGCTAATTGGTTCATTAAAATTTAAAAAGTTCAGAGTACAGTACAATTTATTTATTGCTGAAGGAGTGAAAATCGTTTCTGAATTGTTGGGTTCTCCTTTGGAAATTCGTTTGTTGTTTGCTACCAAAAGTGCAGAGCGCATAGCATATAGTGCAGAGCGTAAAGAGCGGAGCATTGAGGTATGTGAAATCACGGAAAAGGAGCTTAAAGGTATCAGCTCATTGACTACGCCTAATGAAGTTATATGTGCCGTTAAGATCCCGGAATATAGCCTGAACTTGAAAGAGATCATGAGCAGCTTGAATTTGGTTTTGGATAATATCAACGACCCGGGAAATCTCGGAACAATTATAAGAATAGCCGATTGGTTCGGAATACAAAACATCATCTGTTCTGAGAATTGTGTTGATGTTTACAATCCAAAGGTGGTGCAGGCAACTATGGGTTCAATCGCAAGGATCAAAGTGCATTATGTTGACTTAGTGAAATTTTTGAAAGAGGTTAATGAAAACAAGAAGGAAATAGGGGGAATAAAGGGAATAAAGGAAATAAAGGAATTTCCTGTTTATGGGGCCGTATTGAATGGCGAGAATATTTATCAGAAAAAAATGTGTAAAAACGGGCTGATCATTTTGGGGAATGAAACAGAAGGAATTTCTGATGCGATAGTTGCTTTTGTTACTGATAAGATATCAATTCCTTCTTTTGGGAGAGCAGAATCCTTAAATGTGGCTGTGGCGGCTGCTATTGTGTGCTCTGAGTTTAGGAGGAGGGAGTATGGTTAAAGGTTATAAGGATATTACCTTTTCGGGCAAAAAGCCCATTCCCAAGGGGAAATACTATTACCGCAACGCAATGATGAAATATCAATCCGACATGAGAAAAAGATTTTATTACTTTCTGCATAAATATTATGAACTTGGAGCCGGATCGCGACCTAAATCCGAAA
>VRUE01000078.1:0-1156 GCA_019456285.1 Solirubrobacterales bacterium
GCCGCTGACCGTCTTCTCGAGGTCGGAGGAGCCCTGCTTGAGGTGGGTGAGGACCGGGCGGATCTGGCGGGTGAAGGGCCGGATCTGGTCGCGGATCGGCACGGTTGTCCGCCTGAAGAGACGCTTGGTCGCGGCCAGGGCCGGTGAGAGGGCCCGCGCCTGCGGGATCAGGCCGAGCAGGGCCGGGCGGGCGGTCGTGGAGAGGCGGTTGGCGCTGGCCAGGCCGGTCTGAATCGCGGCCAGGGTCGCCGGAAACTCGACCAGCAGCTCCTGGATCGACTGCTGCTGGTTGGCGAAGTCGCCGAGCGCCTCGTCGGAGGAGGTGACGAAGCGCCGGATCTGGGCGTCGTGGCGACCGAGCTCGGTGGTCAGCAGGCTGAGGTCGTGGATGACGCGGGCCAGGGCTCGGCGGCGCTGGGCAACGGCCCGGTTGAGCTGGGCGACGTAGTGGGCGAAGGGCTGGAGGCGCCGGAGGACGCCGGAGAGCTGGCGACCGCGGCCGCCGATCCCCCGGGCGCCGCCGGCCAGCAGCAGCTGCAGGTACTGGCGAGTGTCCCCGTCCAGGACGGCGAGGAACTGCTCGAGGTTGACGTTGGGCTCGGTGCGCGAGAGCGGGAAGTTCGCGCCGGCCTCGATATGCCCCTTCGCCTTGCCCGGGTCGACCGCCACCACCATGTCGTTGAGGCCGGTTTTCGGGCGCAGCAGCAGGGTCGCGTCGGGGTGGATCAGCCTCAGGTACTTGGGTTCGATGCCCATCCCGACCACCGCGCGCCCGTCCTCGAGGTGGACCGAGGTGACCTTGCCGACCTGGATGCCGGCGATGTCGACCGCCTGGCCCTGGCCGGGCGTGACCGCCTGCGCGGTGGTGAACTCGCCGGTGACGTGGGCGAACTCCTGGCCGACGAAGGGCACCCACGGGGGCAGCGAGGCTTTCTGCTGGATGAAGATGCCGAGCGTCATCACGATGGCGGCGGCGACTAAGACGACGATCGCGATCGTGTCCTTACCCCGTCCACGGGCCTGCCGGCCGAGCGCGGCGCGAAAGTGCTGCCAGCGGCTTGTCTCCGGGTCTCTCGCGCTCATGGGCTGACCGCCGCGGGGCTGGGCGCGCCAACCTGGCCCAGCCGCCCGTTGACGTTGGGGACGGGGTTGGTGT
>VRUE01000078.1:1256-7769 GCA_019456285.1 Solirubrobacterales bacterium
GTAGGCGCCGTTGCCGTCGAAGTTCTGGCTCTGGCCGGCGAAGTTGACCAGGGTGTAGAAGAGCTCGCGGTAGTTGGGGCCGCCGGTGCCGAACTGGTCTTCGATCGTCTGGTCCCCGGTCGGGACGAGGACCCCGGTGGCGCAGAGGCTGAGCCGGTTGAGCTGCGGTAGCGCCCTCGCCTTGGCGGCCTGGACCGCCCCGGCGAGGCCCGGGGTCGCTTCCCGCAGCAGCTTCGCGACGCCGCCGGCCTCCTTGCCGGAGAGCAGCGGCCGGGCCTGCTCGAGCCACGGCCCGGCGGCGCTGATCAGGCCCGGCAGCTCGGCGACCGCGGGGGTCAGCTCGATCGCGAAGGCGCGCAGCGGCGGCAGGGTCCGGTTGAGGTTGACGAGGGCGGTGCGAGCGATCCCCAGAGCCGGCGCGAGGCGCTGCACGGTGGTCGCGAGGTTGGCCGACTGGGCGGCGAGCGCCCCGGTGAAGATGTCCAAGTTGACGATCAGGCCCTGGAGGGCGGCCTCGCGGCTGGCCAGGGCGGCGAAGGTGCGGCCGGCGCCGGCGACCAGGCGAGAGAGGTCGCCCGGCCGGGTGCCGAGCAGGGCGTTGGTGACCTGGGCGCTGTAGCGGCCGGCGGGACCGCCGTAGCGGAGGGCGCCGTTCAACCCCTCGGCGCCGGTCTTCCCTTTCACCTCGGGGAGCTGGGTCGCGTCTTCGGCCGCGGTCGGCCGATGGGTCAGGGCGGTGCCGAGGCCATCCAGGAGGCGGCTGAGGTCGGCGCGGACAGGCGTCTGCAGCGCCGTCAGGACCTCGTCGAGCTGGACAGCGGTCGAGGTGTGGCTGATCGGGATCGTCGCGCCGCTGTCCACCTCGGGCGCGCTGGGGCTGCCCGGGTAGAGGTCGACGAAGAAGTTGCCCTCGAGGAAGATGCGCGGGCGGATCTGGGCGAAGGCGTCGGTGTGGATCGGCCGGCCGGCGTCGTCGACCGTGAAGGTGACGGTGGCCGCGTCGCCGTCGCGGCTGGTCGAGATCACCTGGCCGACGTTGACGCCGGCGATCCGCAGCGGCGATTTGACGGCGATGTTGACGGCGTTGGCGAAGGTCGCGTTCAGCTCGTAGCCGCGGCCGGTGAAGGGCACGTGTTTGGTGAACGCCAGGTAGGGGCCGGCGGTGAACACGAGCAGGAAGATCACCGCGATGAGGGCGTTGCTGGGCCGCCACTTGATGCGGCTGTCGTTGACGCCCGGCCTGGTGTCGCGCTCCGGCAGGCGCCCCATCAGCCGTTCCCTCCGCTGTTCAGCTGGCCGGAGGTGACTGTGCCCTGGTTGCCCGGCGGGTTGCCGAGCACCGTCCGGCCTGCCTTGTAGCGCTCGTTGCCGGCCTCGCACTCCCTGGTCTGCCCGGGCGCCGCGGTGTTGGGGTAGGGGTTGTAGTGGAGGTGGTTCTTGCGCCCGGGGCCGTTGGCGGGGGCCGACGCCGGGGCGCTCTCCGCGTTCGGGCCGGTGGGAGCCTCGAAGGAGATGAAGTTGAGCCAGTTGCCCAACCCGTTGCCCTCGCTGGAGGCGCTGGCCAGGTTCCTGAAGGTGAGGCTGAGGTAGTTGCAGGTGGTCTGGGCCGGCTCGATGAACCTGATCGCCGAGTTGAGGACGTTGTTGGTGTCGATCAGAAGGTCGAGGCCGTTGAAGACCCCGGGGGCGCTCTGGAAGGCGAGCAGCGCGTCCGCGGTCGGCTCCAGCTCGGCGTTGAGGGTGGGCGAGGCGTTGAGGGCGGGGACGCCGGCCCGCAGAGCGGCGGCGATCGTCGGCGAGGACTCGGCGAGGACGCGGGCGCCGGGCTGCAGCGCGGCGAAGAAGCGCGCCGAGTTGTCCAGGAACGGCCGCACCGCGGGCAGGTCGGCGTTCGCCGCGTCCAAGGTCGGGGGGCTCTTCGAGATCGTCTCCTGAAGGAAGGGACGGGAGACGCGGGCGAGGGCGGCGAAGGTGCGGTCGAGGCCGACGAAGAGGCTGGCCTGGGTCTCGGCGACCGGGGCGACGGTCGCGGAGAGGTCCTCCAGGGCCCGCCAGAACCCGCCGAAGTTGGTCCGCGGGGCGACGAGCGTGGCGAGCGTCGGCTGGCCGCTTTCGACGAAGCGGCGCAGGGCCGATATCGCGCCGTTGATCTGCGGGCCGCGCCCGGCGAGCGCGTTGCCGAAGCCGGCCAGGTTGCGGCGGATCGCCTTCCGGGTCGGCTCGTCGAACATGCTGAAGAACTCGTCGATGTCGACCGGCTCGGGGCGGGCGGCCGAGAGCGGGATCGTCTCGCCGGCCGCAAAGCTCCGCGAGGAGTCCCCGGGGACGATCTGGACGTACTTGAGGCCGAGCGGCGATTTCGGCCGGATCATCATCGTCGAGTCGTCGGGCAGCGGCGCCGCGCTCTGGTCGAGCCTCATGTCGAGCTGGGCCGCGAGCCGTCCGTCGCCGAGCTGCACCGGCACCACCGACCTGACGATGCCGACCCGGGCGCCGCCGATCCGCACTTCGTTTCCCTTCACCAGCGCGTCGGCGTTGGGCAGCTGGGCGGTGAGGTTGTAGGTGGAGACGAAGGGCAGCCCGTTGTTGGCGTTGTAGGCGAGGAAGACGGCGACGATCACGACCAGCACCGTGACCGCCCCGACGATCACCGGGCTGCTCGCGACCCCCTGTATCCCGCTGCGATTCCTCATCGCCCCAGGAGGTAGTCGAGGAGGGCGCGCTGCGGCTGGGAGAGCGGCGTCTTGGCGCCGAGCTGTTCGCCCTCGTCCAGGCTCGGGGCGACCGGCGTGGCGGCGGCGGGGGGGGTCGGCGCGGGCGCCGGCGGCGTCGCCCCGGCCGAGGTGCCCCCGCCCTGCTCCGCCTGCTCGGCCTGCAGCTCGAGCATCAGCCGGTAGAGGTCGGCGGCGCTGGTGTTGGCCGAGATCCTCGCCCCCACCCCGGTGAAGTTGGCGACGCAGCCGCTCTGGGGTGAGGTCACGTAATCGACGCAGTTGGTCAGGGTGACGAGGGCGCGGACGAAATGGCCGTACTGGTCGAAGCCGTTGAACGACGCGGTGGCGTTGTAGATCAGGTCGACCAACCCGTCCCAGCCCCCTGTCTTCTTGGTGCTGACCAGGAACTTGGCGAGCTTGGTGGTGGGGCTGGCGCCGGACCGCGCCAGGTCGCGCGTCTTGCGGACGACCGGGTCGGCGGCCCGCAGCTTCGGGCCGGCGACCTCCCCCGTGGCGCCGAGCGACTTCAGCGCGACGGTCGCGGCGGCCGAGAACGGGGTCAGGGTGCGGGTCGCGTCGGTCAGCGACGGCGCCGCCTTGCCGAGGTCGGAGAGGACCGGGGTGGCGGCGTCGGAGAAGCCCTGGAGGCTGTGCATCGTGAACCGGAACTGGCGCAGGAACTCGGGTAGCTTGCGCAGCGTGGCTTCCAGCTCGGCGCCGCGCTCGCTGCTCGCTTCCGCGACGGCGCCGGAGTTGGAGATGAAGCCGGCGACGTGGGCGCGCTCGCGCGAGAGCGGCCCGAGGATCTGCTCGGAGTCAACGGCGAGCTTGGTGAGCTGCTTGCGCTGGGCGGCGAGGATGCCGAGCAGGCGGTCGACGTCGCGCAGCACCGGGTTGGCGCGTTTGACGATCTCCTCGAGGTCCTCGCCGCGGCCGGCCAGGCCGGCGCCGAGGTCGTTGAGGATGAGGCGGAGGCGCTGCGCGTAGGGCAGGCGCAGGGTGCTGATGACCAGGTCCGGGTCGACGCTGGTGCTGTTGTTCCCCAGCGGCAGCAGGTACTGCCCGGCTCCCGGCTGGCCGGAGGGGATCTGCTTCAGCGGCGGCGGGGGCGGCGAGCCGGGGGCGCGGGGAAGGGTGGGGCGGCAATCGACGAACTTCTCGCCGATCAGCGACTGCGGGCGGATCACGCAGGTGGCGTCGCTGCGGAAGTCCTGGAAGCCGGGGTCGGCGATCCTCATCACGATCACCGCCTTGCCGGGGATCGCCTCCGGGCGACCGTCCTCGTAGGCGGCGGTCTCACCGGGCATCGTCACGTCGACCGAGTCGACCTTGCCGGCGTTGGCGCCGGCAATCCGGACTTCCTCGCCCTGGACCATGAAGCCGCCGCTGTCGAAGATGGCGCGGACGACGTAGCCGCCGTCGCCGTTGCCGCCGGAGGCGATCAGGACGACCGCGGCGACGGTCGCGGCGACCGCCCCGCCTGCGATCAGCGCCTTCCTCATGGCCCGGGTGGCACGTCGGCCGGGTCGCACTGGGACGGGGTCACGCCGGCCCCGGCGAAGGGCGGCTCGGTGAAGGGGTTGGAGCCGTCGGCGGCGGGCTGGGTGGCGGCGCCCGGGCAGCGGCGGCTGACGCCAGCCGAGGCGCCGAAGGCATCGTACTGCTGGCTCGGCGCGATCGGCTCCAGGACGCCGCTGCCGCCGTCGTAGCCGAACAGGTTGAGGTCGGTCGGCTGGGTGCGAGCGTAGTGGCCGTTGCCGTCGTAGTAGCCGGTGACCTGGCCGAGCTTGCCGAACCCGTTGAAGATGTCCGGGGTGTAGGCGCGGGCGAAGTTGAGGAAGGGTTGGAAGTCGGCGATCGCGTCTTCGGAGTGGGGGAATGTCCTCGACGCCCGCCGCTGCACCGTCGGCAGCGCCGCGAGCAGCTCGCCGGCGTCGTTGGCGAACCCGGAGCGGCGCACCGTGAGGCGGAGGTTCTTGAAGACCGGGACCGCTTTGGAGATGACCGGGCGGAGGTCCCGCAGGAAGGGGGCAAGGTCCCTGGTCGCCGGCTTCGCCGTTTCGACCAGCGGATCGAGGTCGTCGAGGGCGGCGCGGAGGTTGACGAAGGTCGTGCTGCCCTGGCGGAGGACGGGCGGCAGCAGCCGCAGGGTCTCGCTGAAGGCGGCGTTCTGGCTGGCGATCGCGCCGAAGGCGGTGCTGGCGTTGGAAACCGCGCTGGAGAGCTCGTCGCCGCGCTGGGCGATCGTGGTGACGAGCTTGCTGGTGCTGACGACGAAGCGCTCGAGGAGGCGCTGGTCGGCGTTCAGCTCGCCGACGAAGGCGGTGAGCCGGTTCAGCCCCGGGGCGAAGTACTTGTAGGTCCGGTTGGCGTCGGGCCCGCGGCCGGCGTAGACCGCGGCGAAGCCCTTGATGAAGTTGGCGAGGCCGCGCCGCGCCACGGGCGGGAACGTGTTGAAGAGCTGGTCGAGGTCGGCCGGGGTGGTGGTCGAGTCGATGCCGAGGGCGGCGCCTTCGTCCAGCGGTGGGTTGCTGTTGGGGCCGGGGCTGATCGAGACGTAGTGGTTGGCGACTCCGGAGAGCGAGGTGGCGCGGACCACCGCTGTCGTCCCCTCGTGCAGCTGCTGGCTGACGCTGACCTCGATCCTGGCCAGGTTGTCCTCGGTGAGGTCGATGCTGTCGACCGAGCCGACCGGCTGGCCCCCGATCAGCACCTGGTTGTCGGGGACGAGCTGGCTGGCGTTCTGGAAGAGGAGGTCGTACCTGTGGCTGCCGCCGCCGCCGAAGAGGACGATCGCAAGGGCGACCACGACTGCGGCCAGAGCCGCGAGGGCTGCGATGCGGGCGGGAGCGACCCCCCGGCTTTGCGCCGGGCTTTTCTCCTCGCCTAAAGAATTAGCAGCCACGGATCGTCGCCTGCGGCTCCCCGTCCTCCGACCCGGGGGAACAGCACGCGAATCGTATCCGAGCAATCCCCCGGCAGGCACGGACCGAACGGGGGCTTAACTGGAATGCAACGCGCTGCGCTGGGATCAGACGTTGAGCCGCGGCAGCGCCCGCTCCAGCGGGCGCGGCAGCCACCAGACCCGATCGCCGAGCAGCAGCATCAGAGCCGGCAGCAGGACGATGCGGACGACGGTGGCGTCGAGCAGCACCGCGACGGTCAGCCCGACCCCGAGCTGGCTGACCGTCGCGATCGGCGCCCCGGCGAAGGCGACGAAGACGGCCATCATGATCGCCGCGGCGCCGGTGATCACCCGCGCCGTCCTCTGCAGGCCGTACTCGATCGCGGCGGCGCTGTCGCCGTCGCGGTCGTAGCGCTCGCGCATCCGAACCAGCAGGAAGACCGCGTAGTCGATCGAGAGCCCGAAGACGACGCCGAAGATCGCCGTGGCGCCGATCGCGTCGACGTAGGTGCGGCCGCCGAGCGGCCAGCCCTCCGGCACGTTGAAGAGCAGGGTGAGGATGCCGAAGGCGACGGCGACGGTCGCCAGGTTGAGCGCCACCGCGATCGCGGCGAGCAGGAGGGCGCGGAGGACGAAGACGAGGACGAGGAAGGTGGCGAGGGTGATCGCGGCGATCACGAACGGGATCCGCGCCCTGGTCACGTCGCTGTAGTCGTTGAGCTGGGCGGCGCCGCCGGCGACGCCGGTCGAGACGCCCGCTTCGCGTCCCAGCGCGGCGGCCTCGATCTTGAGGCGCCGGTCGAGGGCGATCGAGCCGGGCGAGTTGAAGGTGTAGCGGGAGACGACCAGCATCGCCGCGGCCCGGCCGCCGCGACGCAGGTCGATCGCGGTGGC
>VRUE01000079.1 GCA_019456285.1 Solirubrobacterales bacterium
CGAATTGAGAAGTTGCGATCAACTGTACTGAATAGGAAGAATCCGGAGGAGTATAACCAAAATGTACAAAAACATGAAACGGATCTTTAGTTGTGTCATTTGGAATTGCACTTGTTGTATCTCCAAAATCCCACTCCCAGGTGAAGTTTTGTGCTGAGCCACCCGTTGAAGTATTCACAAAAATTACCGTAAATGGATGACAGACGGTATCTTTCACCATAGTGAAATTGGCTGCAATCTCCGGATGTACTGTGATCGTATCTGTCAGTGTATCTGTACAACCATACTGTGTTTCGGCAATTAACCTTAAAATATAGGTAACAGTGCTGTCATCTGTACTACAATAGGTATGAACAAGACTTCCTCCTGTTGTTGTATCATTCGGATTAGCATCTCCAAAATCCCATGTAAGATTGTCAAAACCGCCAGACAGATTGGTAATTGTCACATCAAAGCAACTGCAACCGGTGTCAACATCTACTGTAAAATCAGCTTTTGGCTTTGGATGTACCAATATAGTATCTCTTGCTGTATCTGATCCACAACCGAAATTAGAACTTACTACTAAGGAAACATAGTATGTAGAATCATTTTTAGCAGTATCTGTATTGTTAAATGTATGACACGGATTTTCAATAGAATCTATAACACCATCCCCAAAATCCCAGTCATAGAAATCTTCACCCAATGATAAATTGAAGAAACATACCCCAAATGGATGGCAGCCAATAGAATCAGGCGTGACCGCAAAGTTGGCAGAAATTTCCGGATGAACTTTTATGGTATCTGTAAGCGTATCAGCACAGCCATACTGCGTTTCTGCAATTAACCGTAATATGTAATTAATAGTGCTATCTGTGGTATTGCAATAGGTATGCACTAAGCTGGTATCAGTAGTAGTGTCACCAGGACTGTTATCACCAAAATCCCAGAAAAGGTTATCATAGCCTGCAGATGAATTGGCAATTGTAACTGTAAAGCAGCTGCATCCTGTGTCAATATCAACCGTAAAATCAGCTTTCGGTTTTGGATGTACCAGGATCGTATCTCTTGCCGTATCTGAACCACAACCGAACAGAGAGCTTACCACTAATAAAACATTATAGGTAGAATCATTTTTATTGGTATCTGTATTGGTAAATGTATGGCAGGGATTTTCAATATCAGATGTATCTCCATCCCCAAAATCCCAGTCATAGAAATCCTCGCCTAATGATAAATTGAAGAAACATACATTATATGGATGACACCCTACACCATTCGTATCCGGCTGTAATACAAAGCCGGCAGAGATCTCAGGATGAACCTTAATTGTGCGGGTCAGTGTATCAGCACAGCCGTATTGCGTTTGTGCGATCAGTTGCAGGATGTAATTCACTGTGCTGTCTGTGGTGTTGCAGTAGCTATGTGTAAGCGTTGTACCGGTAGATGTATCGCCCGGGCTTCCATCACCGAAATCCCAGAACAGGCTGTCGTAGTTGGTAGATGAATTGGTAATCGTAACCGTAAAGCAACTGCAACCCGTATCAATATCTACAGTAAAGCCGGTAACAGGTTTTGGATGTACCCGGATCGTATCTCTTGCTGTATCAGTACAACCATATTTAGATATAGCTATTAATTCCGCAGTATAAAAAGTGTCAACTTTTAATGTTGTGTCATTGTTGATGTACAAATTGGTTGTGATGACGGCAAAAGTGGTATCAAGCACTCCATTTCCATAATTCCAGTAAAAAGTATCTGCTCCAGTTGAGAAATTCTCAAAGGTTACTAAGTATGGATGACAGCCAACCGTATTTGGCTGGGCGCTGAATATGGCTGCAACAGGTGGATATACTGTAATGGGTAATGTAGCCGTATCCGTACATCCGAAGTTAGTCTTCACAATCAAGGTAGGATTCAGGACAATTGTATCGTTCGTGCTATTGGTATAACAATGAACAAAGGTAGTATCTACCGTTGTTGTGTCGTATGATGCGTCTCCAAAATCCCAGTAATAGGCAGCTAACCCTGAATGGGTAGCTGTTCCCGTGATCGTATCACAGAATGGAGTACAACCGGCAGCAGTCAGGGTAAAAGTATCTATTACCGGTTTTGGATGAACGGTGATGGTATCTCTTGCAGTATCCGAGCCGCAGCCGAAAACTGAACTTACTACTAGTTGAACATAATAGATTGAATCAACAACAGCCGAAGCGTCTAAGAATGTATCAATTGGATTTTCCAGGATACTTGAATCTCCATCACCAAAGCTCCAGCTATAGAAATCTTCTCCTAACGATAAGTTCAGGAAGCTCACTACGAATGGATGACAGCCCACGCCATTGGCGTCTGGAAGCATCGTAAAGTCAGCATCAATTTCCGGATGGACTTTTATAACCTTACAAAGCGTATCTGTACATCCATACTGCGTTTTTGCGATCAGGCAAAGGTTATAGAAAACAGTGCTGTCTAAAGTATTGACATAAATATGTGGGATCAAACCGGCAGTGGACGTATCAATAGCGCTTCCATCCCCAAAATCCCAGAATAAGCTATCATAGCCCAGAGCAAGATTAGTTATAACAACTACAAACGGACTGCAGCCCGTATCCGGAGCAACAGTAAAATCGGCTAACGGTTTTGGGTGCACCAACACCTGCTTTTTCACCGTATCAGCGCCACAGCCAAAAAAGGAGTAAACTAACAATCCAACCGTATAGGTAGTATCCCTGGTTAAGGAAGTATCAACAAATGTATGTGTTGGTTTTATAATATTTGTATCTGTTCCGTCTCCAAAATCCCACAGGAACGTGTCAGCGCCTTGAGCAATCGGCAGAAAATCAACTATAAATGGATGACAGCCCTCTGTATCGGGTGCCATAATGAAGTCGGCAGAGATTGCCGGATAAACTATAATTGTATCGCATAATGTGTCTGAACAGCCGTATTGAGTCATGGCGGTCAGGCATAAGTTGTAGAACAAAGTAGAATCTGAAGTATTTTCATATAAATGATCAAACGATGAGGATGTATCAAAGCCCAATGGCTTGTTGTCGCCAAAATCCCAAATGAGGCTATCCCAACCCAGAGCAAGCCTGGTAATGGTAATCGTATCAGGGCTGCAGATAATGTTGGTATCTACACTAAAATTGGCAAGCGGTTGCGGATGTATCAAAATAGTATCGCTTATAGTATCCGCTCCGCCACATCCAAATACTGAAGTAACTACCAACTTAACAATACGGATAGAATCATTGGTGTATGAGGTATTGGTGTAGGTATGTACCGGATTTTCTACTGTATCGGTATCCCCATCTCCAAAATCCCAATACCACGCATCTTCACCTAAAGATAAATTAAAGAAGGTTACCGTAAATGGATGACATCCTATGGAATCACTTACATCAAAGTTTGCTGTAATATTGGGTTTAACAACAATGGTATGCAGCATTGTATCTGCACAGCCATACTGTGTTAAAGCGATTGACTGCAAGGTGTAATTGACAGTGCTGCCAACCGTGTTTCCATAAATATGGGTAATAATGGTATCTGCAAAAGTAGTGTCATTGGGAGTTCCGTCACCCCAAATCCACACAAGGCTATCGTGTCCTGCAGAAAGAATAGTAACAGTTACCGTATCCGGGCTGCAGAAGGTATCCTTATCAACCGTAAAATTTGCTATGGGCTTTGGATGTACCAATATCTCCTGGCATGTAGTATCCTTGCAAATAGGGAATCCTGTGGCTATTAGACAGACCGTATAAATCGAATCAATAAATGTATCGGCATTCGTGAATACATAGGTTGGTTCAGAAAGGGTTGATTCAATATTAAATGTCGGACTTTCATAGGAAAAATCCCACTTGTAACCGCTAGTGGCATTGGTAGAGAAATTCTCGAAATTTACTGTATAAGGATGACAGCCAAACGTATCAGGCTGGGTAGAAAATATTGCAGTGACCTGCGGTAAAACAATGATAGTTCCATTGATTGTATCCGTACACCCTTCAATATTTTTTACAATGATTCTAGGGTAATAAAATTGAGGACTTGCAGAAGAGTTTCCATAAAGGTGATCAAGACAAGTATCTATAAAGGTCGTAGCTACAAAGGTTGTATCATACTTAAAATCCCCAAAATCCCAAAAGATCGTATCTGCTCCTGTACTTGTAACACACAGTGTACCAGTCATCGGTGAGCAGCCAAATGAGGGAAAGGTAAATGAATTGATCACAGGTTTTGGATGTACTACTATTGTGTCAGTTGTTGTATCAGAAGCACCAAAAGTTGAATAAGCTATTAGAGTGATGGTATATACACTGTCAATACTAAGTGAATTATTGATAAAAATGTGTGTTGGGTTTGTATCTGTACTGAAGGATAGATCTCCAAAATCCCAATAAAAAGTATCAGCCCCAAGTGATTGGTTCGTAAAATCAACCGTTAAAGGGTGGCAGCCGCTGTCGGGTATAGCGCTAAAGTTTGCAGTGATAGCCGGGTCCACACAAATCGTATTATAGGCAGTATCTGCACAAGCATCGTCATTTTTAACTATCTGGCGTATTACGTAACAGAATGTAGTATCAGATGTATTTGTGTATATATGTATAATTGTACCTGATGCGGTTGAATCTGTATTAAGAAAAAATCCATCACCAAAAATCCAGAAAAGACTATCAGCATTGGATGATGAATCTATTATTGTTACCGTAAGCGGACTAAATCCCTTGGTTGTATCAACAGAAAAACCGGCAGCAGGTTTTGGATGTACTACGATCTGTTGCGTTACGGTATCTGAGGCGCATCCAAACGTAGAAGTTGCAATCAAGCTTACTGTATAGAGGCTGTCTTCTGTAATACCGGCTAAATTAATAAATGTATGCGTTGGATTCGTATCAGTTACAATGGCACTGTTATCCCCAAAATCCCACGTATAGGTTGCTGCGCCTATTGATAAATTCTGGAAATTAACCGTAAAGGGATGACAACCCTGGGTGTCAGGGAATTGGGTGAAATTGGCAGTGATGGCCGGGTCCACACAAATTGTGTCTGTAAGCGTATCAGCGCAGCCATACTGGGTTTGTGCAATTAATTGCAATATATAGCAAACCGTTGCAGTATCGGTATTGTTATATATATGAATAAGTGTGTCGGATGTGTCACTGCTTATTGGAGCAGCGTCTCCAAAATCCCAGAACAATGTATCATACCCTGTTGCATTATTTAAAATTGTAATTGTTAAAGGACTACAGCCCTGGTTGGTATCAACACTAAAATTGGCAGCAGGTTTAGGATGCACTAAAATGGTATCTCTTGCCGTATCTGAACCGCAGCCGAATGTTGAACTTACCACCAATGAAATATAATAAATAGAATCAGTTTTATTATTACTGGTATCTGTATTGGAAAACGTATGGCAAGGATTTTCACTCGTATCTGTAATACCGTCTCCGAAATCCCAGTCATAGAAATCTTCGCCTAAGGATAAATTGAAGAAACATACAGCAAATGGATGACAGCCTATACCTGAGGTATCCGGGGTCATTGTAAAGCCGGCACTGATCTCAGGATGTACAACGATGGTGGTGCAAATCGTGTCGGTGCAGCCATATTGCGTTTTTGCGGTCAGGCACAAGGTATGGAATTTTGTAGTGTCTGAAAAATTGGTATAAACGTGATCAAAAAATGCTGCTGTTGTATCATCCACCGGGCTTCCATCCCCAAAATCCCAGCGCAATGTATCATAACATTTTGCAAGATTGGTAATGGTAACCGTTAAAGGACTGCAGCCTGTATCAGGAATCGCAGTAAACCTGGCAACCGGTTTAGGATGCTCAAGAATAGTATCTCTTGCTGTATCTGAACCGCATCCAAAGATGGAGCTTACTACCAACTCTACGATAAAAGTTGAATCTAAACAAGCAACGGTATCTGTATTGGAAAATGTGTGGCAAGGATTTTCAGTAATATCGGACGTCCCATCACCAAAATCCCAGTCATAGAAATCTTCGCCTAAAGATAGATTGAAGAAACATACAGCAAATGGGTGGCAGCCAATGCCATTTGTATCAGGCGTCATTATAAAGTCAGCATCTATTTCAGGATGTACGCAAATTGTGTCTGTAAGCATATCGCTGCATCCATCATTGTTGAATACGATCAATCGCAGTATATGACATTTTGTTGTATCAGAATTGTTGATGTAGGTATGGATGATAACAGCCGAAGTATCATAGCTTAACGGACTTCCATCCCCGAAATCCCATATCACGCTGTCTTCTCCAACGGACAGGTTTGTGATCGTAACAGTAAACGGGCTGCAACCCGTATTGGTGTCAACACTAAAGATCGCTGCCGGCTTTGGATGGACTACTATTGCAGCATAAGCCGTGTCTATACAGATCGGAAATATAGCAGTTGCAATTAACCGGACGGTATAGATACTGTCATGGAAAGTATTTGAAAGATTAAGAAATGTATCGGTGGGTTCAAAAGCAGCGCTTGTATTTGTATTCCCAAAATCCCATGCATAAGTAGCAGCGCCTAATGAGAAATTCTCAAAATTAGCTATATAAGGATGGCAGCCAAAGGTATCAGGCTGAGTAGAAAAGATCGCAGTAACCTCTGGTAAAACCGTAACCGATTTACAAAGCGTATCGCTGCATCCTTCATTATTTACAATTCTCATACATGGAGTATAAAACTGCGGGCTTGTTATAACAACATTGGTATACGTATGATAAAGGGTGTCATCATTTGGAGTTACTTTAATCGTATCATTATCCCCAAAATCCCAATAAAGACTATCCGCCCCGCAACTTGTAACTATAAGCGTAGTATTCAGCGGTGAACAGCCAAATGAGGTTACGGTAAAGGTATTGATAACTGGTTTCGGATACACTACCCTGCATTTTACAATAGTATCGCTGCATCCAAATACAGAGGTGGCTATCAATGTATCACAGAAAGTTGTATCTGAAACGCAAGATGCGTTTAAAAATGTGTTAGTAGGATCTTTAAGTGTAGAAGTATCTCCATCCCCAAAACCCCAGTAATACGTACTTGCCCCTGTTGATTGATTGGTAAAGATTACGGTGTAGGGATCACAGCCCGTAGTATCAATAT
Organism: Solirubrobacterales bacterium; assembly: GCA_019456285.1. Lineage (GTDB taxonomy): Bacteria > Actinomycetota > Thermoleophilia > Solirubrobacterales > 70-9 > VRUE01. Next base: position 7,108 of record VRUE01000079.1, read on the forward strand.
CATCATCAGTGCTGAAGTTGGCAGTGATCTCCGGCTCTACCCGTATTGTATCTGTAAGCGTATCTGTGCAGCCATATTGTGTCTCTGCGATCAACCGCAATATGTAATTGACGGTGCTATCGGTGGTATTGCAATAGGTATGAACGATGGTGGTTCCTGTATCTGTACTAACCGGACTGCCGTCCCCAAAATCCCAGGTAAGCGTGTCAAAACCGGCCGATAAATTGGTGATT
>VRUE01000080.1 GCA_019456285.1 Solirubrobacterales bacterium
TCAGCCGATTCCGAATACCCGCTGCGCGTTTCCGGCCAGGTAGAGCTGCTCGCTCTCCTCGTCCAGCTCAAGCGCGGCGAGGTCCTCAAGCGCCTTGGCGGGCGCGATCATCGGGTAGTTGGTCCCGAACAGGACCTTGCGACGACCGCTGCGAGTCTTCATGTAGGCGACCAGCTCGGGCGGCAGGCGCTTGCTCGTGTAGGCCGAGGTGTCGATGTAGACGTTCTCGTGCTTGCGGCAGACCGCGATCATCTCCTCGGTCCACGGGTAGCCGATGTGGCCGCCGACGATCGTCAGCTCGGGGAAGTCGATCGCGACCTGGTCGATGTAGGGGATCGGCCGGCCGGTCTCAGAGGGACGCAGCGGCCCCGTGTGGCCGACCTGGGTGCAGAAGGGAACGCCCAGCTCAACGCAGGCGGCATAGAGCGGGTAGTAGCGGCGATCGGTCGGCGCTGCTTCCCACAGCCAGGGGACGATCCGCAGGCCCTTGAAGCTCAGCTCGTCGACACAGCGGCGCAGCTCCCGCACCGCCTCCATCGGCTTGGCGAGATCGACAGCGGCGAGCCCGGCGAAGCGGTCCGGATGCGCCTCCACCCAGCTCGCGACCTCGCGGTTGGAGATCAACGTGCCCTCCCCGGGCGCGTGCCAGGCGCTCAGCAGGCCGAAGTCGACCCCAGCCTCGTCCATCGCCGCCAGCGTCAACTCGATCGGCAGCTCCTCCCCGGGCAGCTCCTGGCCGGCCCAGCGTCGCAGCGACTCGAACATCTCGTGGCCGAGAAAGCGCAGAGTCGGATGCTGCATCCAAGCGTCGATCGCCATCGTGGCATTCTGTCCGATTCACGCCAAGGTCGAGCGCTCGTATAGCCTCTTCGCGCTTGGACGCCTTCCTCGTCGCTTTCTTCGCCTCGGCCATCGCCTGCGCCGCATGGGTGGCCTACGACCTCCGGTCCCACCAGCCGGAGATCATGCCGGTGATGAAGGTGGCCTGGGTGCTGATCACCCTGTACTCCGGGCCCGTCGGCGTGACCCTCTATCTGGTCTCCTGCCGCGAGCCGCGGCCCGGCACGCACCAGCAGTTCGTCGCCCCGATCTGGAAGCAGGCCGTCGGCTCCACGATGCACTGCGTGGCGGGCGACGCGCTCGGGATCGTCACCGCGGCCGCGATCACCTCGGCGCTCGGCTTCGCCGCGGGCGTCGACTTCGCGATCGAGTACGTCGCCGCCTTCCTGTTCGGCTGGCTGATCTTCCAGGTCGCGCCGGCGCGCATGCAGGGCCAGCGACTCGGGGCGGCTCTGCGCGGGGCGTTCGTGGCCGAGCTCGTCTCCCTCACCGCGATGGCGATCGGGATGTTCGCCACCACCTACTGGCTCCGCGGCGGCGGGCCGTCGGCGCCGGGCCCGGAGACGCTCGAGTTCTGGGGCGCGATGTCGGTGGGGATCGCGGTCGGCTTCATCTGGACCTACCCGGTCAACTGGCTGCTCGTGACCTCGGGCCGCAAGCACGGGATGGGGACGATGAGCGTGATGGGCAAGGGCGGCCACGGACCCGCGCCCGAGGCGACCGCCGCACAGGCCGAGGCCGGCGCGCCGGTCGCCGCCGCCAACTAACTTCTCTCTACGTGATGGAGGAGGCCGAGCACTGCGACCGGCTGCTGCTGCGCACGCCCCCTCAACCGCGCACGCAGCGCGCGTAGTTGGCGATCCTGACCGCGTCGCCCTGCGGGCCGCGGCCGGTCGGGAATTCGGGCGCTCCTGACGTTTCCGTGGGTGAAGTAACCACCTGAAGCAAGGCGCACGCCGCTCCGCGCCTAGGTTTCCGGCTTGTCAACGAGTCGGAAACGGAAGGAGCGCCCGATTTTGCGCCCAGAGGTGGTTCGATCCTCCAGACTCTGTGGGAACCTTCGTCATGCCGCCGGCCGCGAGGCCGCCGACAACCCGATCGAGAGGAGAACCAATGCCCAAAGCCGCATTCAAGCTGAACGGGGACATCGGGGAGATCGTGATCTCCGATCCGCCCCTGAACCTGTTCGGTCTCGAGCTCTCACGCGATCTCGCCCGTGCCACCGGCGAGGCGGTGGAGAGCGGCGCCCGTGCCGTCTTGGTCCGTGCCCAGGGCGAGAACTTCTCGGCGGGAGCGAACGTCGAGATGTTCCTCGACCGCGACGAGGCCGGGGCGAGGGAGCTGATCGGCGAGTTCATCCCCGCGATCAGGCGCTTCGCGGAGATCGAGGTGCCGACCGTCGCGGCCGTTCAGGGGCTGTGCTTTGCGGCGGGGCTGGAGGTGGCGCTGGCCTGCGATCTGATCTGGGCGGCGCAGGACGCCCAGCTTGGCCTGGTCGAGGCGGTGATCGGAGCGACGCCGTTCGGCGGCGGCACCCAGCGCCTGGCCGCCCGGGCGGGGGCGGGCCGCGCCGCGGAGGCCACCCTCGGGGCGCGGGTATATCCGGCCGAAACGATGCGTGAATGGGGGGTGGTGAATCGCGTCGTCCCTCCCGGCGAGCTTATGGATAAGGCAAGCGCGTTCACCGCGCGCCTTGCAGCGGGTCCGACCCTGGCCCACGCTGCGACGAAGCGGATGATCCGGCTGGCCGTGGACGAGGGAGTGGATGCAGCCGATCGGGCCCTGCCGGAGGCCGGGGCGAGGGTGATGGCAAGCGAGGATCTCCAGAACGGCGCCCGCACTCTGATCGAGCGCGGGCCGGGCCACGCGACGTTCGCCGGCCGTTGAGGGCGGGCAAGGAAGTCCTTCCACCAGCGCACGCTTTCCCGCCAGCGGGGCTTGTCGCGGCTCGCATCCGAGTCTCGGCGCCACCGGGCGTGACCGAGGCCGCAAGCACAACAGCGGCTGACGTCAATCGACTGAACCGGCCGGCACGATCCACTCGCACGATTGGCCAGTGGCCGCAGCGATCCGATCGAAATCTGCGTCGTAGTGGAGGACGGTGAGGCCACCAGACTCCGCGGCAGCGGCGATCAGGAGATCGGGCACCTTACGGCCGCGCTGGTGCTTGGCTGCGAGCAGACGCTGAACCTGCCTGGCTCGCCGCAGGTGATCGGCTGTCGTCTCCACCAGCTCGAAAGCGCGGAGGGCCTCTGCCAGTCCGTCCCACTCGGCGACGCTGCGAGCCGAATAGCCAATCTCCAGGTCGCTGATCCCCGCCCGGGCGAGCGCGCCGCGCTCAGCCGGCGACTCGATCGCGTCGCGGACGGCAGCATGATGCAAACGCGTGAGAACGCTGGAATCGAGCAGGTGGGTCAGCGCCATGCCTGCTCGCGCGCAGCGAGGTCGGCGCCGGCGAGGAGATCGAGGCGCCGTTTCACCGCTCGCTGGTGCTCGCCACCAGCTTGGCGAAGCGCGCGATTGACGGTCTCCTTGATCGTCTCGCTGCCGAACTTCGCCCGTGCGGTCCGCAGGGCGTCCTCGTCGATGTCCACCAGATGCTTGCTCATCTCCAGGCAGTATATACGCTGGCTTCCGCTGTATATATGATGAGGACAAAAGCTCAAGCCGGGCTGATTTCTGACAGCCTTACGTCGATGGCCCACCACAAGCGCAGACGCCCCAAGCATCGCCGCAGCGGCTGTCTCCTCTGCAAGCCGCAGAAGTTGTCGGCGAATGCCAAGGCGGAGCGTCGCCAGGGCCGGCGTGAGTGGGTGCGCCACGAGAGAGCCGCCTGGTAGCGAACTTCGTGCCCGATCCCAACGCCGATCGGGCATACCTGAAAGGCACTGCCGCCCTCTCCATTAAGTTGAGGCCATACCCCCAGCGAAACACGAGCCGAACCACGCGGCGCGTTTCAAGGTCGATCCCGTTTCCCTGAGACTTAATCGACGCTGATCGGTTGTCAGCAAGTTTCTGAGCGATTATCAGATGGCGCGGCAACCGCCCGGCGGGAATGTTCATGCTCACCGGCTCCGCAAACGTCTGGGCGACCCTTCGCATCTCCGAGTCCCTCGTGGGCCGGGCAGAGCGGGTGCCTCTCTGGCCGCTCTCTCAGGGCGAGCTCTACGGTCGGCGCGAGACCTTCATCGACGACCTCTTCGCCGGTCGCGTAGCGCAACTTGCGAATGCGCCGGTCGGCCGCACCGCAATGAGGTATGACCAGATGTTGTGGATCGGGCTGAACGAGGAAAGGGCGGCGTACCCTCCCGGCTGTTGAAGACCAACACGCCGGCGAGCCAGCGAAGGAGGGACGCCACCATGAGTGATGTTACGACGCTTCCGAGCGCCACAGAGCGCGAGGGCGAGACGACGCTGGACGACCTGGCCCGCGAGGGGGCACGGCGGATGATCGCCACCGCCCTGGAGGCCGAGGTTGGCGAGTACGTGGAGAGGCACGTCGAGGAGCTCGACGAGGACGGCCACCGGCTGGTGCGCCGCAACGGCCGCGGCAAGGAGCGCGGTCTCACGGTCGGCTCGGGGACGATCCGGCTGAAGGCGCCGCGGGTCGATGACCGAAGGGTCGATCCCGAGACCGACGAGCGGCGGCGCTTCGCCTCGAAGATCCTGCCCCGCTACGCGCGGCGCTCGCCGAAGGTGAGCGAGCTCTTGCCGGCGCTCTACCTTCACGGCCTCTCGACCGGCGACTTCGCCCCTGCCTTGGAGGAGCTGCTCGGCGAGGACGCCGCCGGCCTCTCCCCGTCCTCGATCTCGCGCCTGACCAAGGAATGGGAGGCCGACTACGAGGCGTTCTGCTCGCGCCGCCTGGACTTCGCCCGCTACGCCTACCTGTGGGTCGACGGGATCCACCTGAAGGTGCGCCTCGGCGAGGACGACGATCTCTGCTGCCTGGTGGTGATGGGCGTGCGTGAGGACGGCTCCAAGGCGCTCCTGGCGGTCACGGACGGCTACCGGGAGTCGACCGAGTCCTGGGCGGAGGCGATGCGCGACCTGAAGCGCCGCGGCCTCACCTGCCCGAAGCTCGTGACCGGCGACGGGGCACTGGGAATCTGGGCGGCGCTGCGCGACGTCTACCCCGAGGCCCGACGCCAGGCGTGCTGGGTCCACGAGATCGCCAACGTCCTCGACGCGCTCCCCAAGCGCGTGCAGCCGCGCGCCAAGCGGGCTCTGCACGAGATCATGGAGGCCGAGACCCGCGCCGAGGCCAAGCGGGCGATGGCCGCCTTCGAGGCCGAGTTCGCGACGAAGTGGCCGAAGGCCCACGCCAAGCTCGAGCGCGACAGGGAGGCGTTGCTCGCCTTCTATGACTTCCCCGCCGAGCACTGGCGCCACATCAGGACCACGAACCCGATCGAGTCCACCTTCTCCGGGGTCCGCCTGCGCACCCGGGTGCAGAAGGGCGCCGGCTCCCCGCGGGCGGCGCTGGTCATGGCCTTCAAGCTGCTCGACTCCCTCTCGGAGCGCTGGCGGCGGGTGAACGGCCAGGAGCTCGTCGCCGACGTTCTCGACGGAGTCACCTTCAAGGACGGGATCAAGCTGGAGAAAGCCAACTACGACAGAGAGGACGAGAGGGTCGCCGCCTGATCCTCGTCAGCGATGTCATCCACAACATTTGACAATTCCTCCACCGCAATCGCCGAGGCGCTCACCACGGGTGGGTATCCCGAGGCCATCGCGCGCCGGGAGCCGCGGAGGCGAGGTCGATGGTTCGAGGAGTACGTCGCAATGACGCTGGAACGAGACGTGCGGGATCTGACCCGAAACGCGCAGCAGCTCAACGAGCTCCCCACGCTCCTCCGTCTCGCCGCCGCCCGCATCTAAGGGCTGCTCTCCCCCACCGGGATCGCCCGCGATGCCGGCATGAGCCGCCCCACCGTGCAGCGTTACCTCACCCTCCTCACGCAACTGTTCCTGCTGATTCGCGCGCGGGCTTGGAGCCGCAACATCGGCCAGCGCCTGATCAAGGCGCCGAAGGTGTGGCTCCCCGACACGGGATTGGCCTGCCACCTTCTCGACTACAGACAGACTCGGTTTGAACAAGACGAGACGGCGCTCGCCGGATCCCTGTTCGAGAACTTTGTGGCGATGGAGCTCGTGAAGCAGGCAGCGTGGGCCGAGACCAACGTCCGCATCCATCACCTTCGAACCGCGGGCGGGCGTGAGGTCGACATCGTGCTTGAGAGAGGCGACGGATCGGTCTGTGGCATCGAGGTCAAGCTGGGCGCCACCGCACGCTCACGCGACTTCGCCGCGCTTCGTCACCTCCAAGGCAAACTGGGCAAGCGGTTTAAGGCAGGCGCCGTGGTTCACACGGGCTCCGAGACGCTGCGCTTCGGCCCCGGCCTCTGGGCACTGCCGGTTTCGACCTTGTGGACACCTTCCTGATCAAAGCGCTTGCAGTGATTGACAGCACCGCTCCACAGGCGTGGCTCGGGTTGCGTCGTAGTACCGCTACGGGGGTTCGAACCCCGGTTTCCGGACTGAGAATTGGCTCTAGGGAGCCGTTCGCGGTCGATCCGTGCCTGTTGAGTCCAAGCAGTTCGATCCCGTTCGGCTGAGTTCGGTGGAGTCGGGGACATATTTCGGGACACGGAACTGACGACGGAGCGTCTTGACTCGGCCTATCCTCGTAGGCATGGCAACGAAGCCTGACGATCGATTGGCTGCCGCCACGCTTTCCGAGGTAGAGAGCAACACCGTGCAGCGATTCGCGGTGCGTCTGCGCGAGGCTCTGGGAGACGATCTCCTTGCCCTGTGGCTCTACGGCTCCCGCGCCCGTGGAGAGATCCCCCGCGCCGACTCCGACGTTGACCTGCTGGTGATCGCGGCGGGCGATCGCGAACGCCACCAGCGGGTCGCGATGGACCTCAGCGAAGCGGCCGCGATCGCCGAGGACGAGAGCCCGTTCACCTACTCGGTCCACGTATATGACCCCGAGTGGCTGCGCGGTCGCCGCGAGATCGAATCCTTCTTCATTGGCGAGGTCGATCGCGACAAGATCGTCCTCGCGGGGAGCGCCCTGGAGTGAGCCCGCGCTCTGAGGAGTTCATGGACTCCGCCCGCAAGCGGCTTGCCGGCGCCCGCGATGCGCTGGC
>VRUE01000081.1 GCA_019456285.1 Solirubrobacterales bacterium
CAGGCTCCTTCTTTTTTGAGCGACGTCGCTGCCGTGCCGGAGGGGTTGAAGTGCAGGATGCGCACTTCTCCCATGAAGCTGAGCCGGTCGGCGACGATCACATCGCCTTCGGAGTTGACGGCGATGTCGCGGACGTCGGTGAAGGCGGAGCCGGAGCCTTCTAGGCCGTCGAAGGCCGATGCGGGGACGTAGGCGCCGGCGGAGGTAAAGCGCTTGACTTCGTCCTGGCCGGGGTCGCCGAGGACGATATCGCCGTTGGTCGGATCGACGGCGATCCCGGCGGGTTTGACGCTGGTGGTGGTGCTTTCAACAGGCGGGCCGAAGCTGCCGACTTCTTCTTCCCCCGTGCCTTCGGCGGGGCTGGTGAAGGTTACGTCGGCGGTGTATTCGATGGGGGCGGCGCGGGTGGGCTTGGGGTTGTATTTGTCGATCCCGGCGAGGAGGCCAACAACGGGCGTGGTGACTGCGATCGTCGCGTCTCCGGGGGTCAGGGTGGTGCCTTCGCCGCTGGGGGTCATCTCTTCGACGTCTTTGCCGCCGAGCGCTGCTTCGAATGTGACCGGGTATTCGCGCGGGTTCGCCCCGCTGAGTGACACTTTCACGTTGCCTTCGCCGATCGTCGACAGGGCCTCGAGGGCCCGGTCCACGGCGGCGAAGCTGGCGGTGGCGCCGAGGTCGGCGCTGAGCGGGACTTCGTTTCCGCCGCCGCCGGCTTCTACAACAACAGCTTCGGCGAGTTTCAGGGTGGTGCCTTCGACCGCGCCGATACGGGCGCCTGCGGGGATGCCGGCGCCGGAGATCTCTTCGCCGGCCGTGAAGGTGCCGGTTTCGGTGTTGACGTTGGTGATTTCATTGGAAAGTTCGACGAGGTCGCCTTTGCCGGTGGCGCCGGTCGTTTCGCCTTCGAAGCTGAGGCTGAAGGTGCCGCCCGGGCCGCCCGGGGGTTCCGTTGCCGATGCGATCGTCACCAGCTGTTTCTCGTTGCGCTGGGGGTGGGTGGTGTAGAGGTCGCCGTTTGCGGGGTCCACGGCGATGCCAAGCGGGCGGTGGCTTGCGACGGAGAGCCGGAATTCAGCGCATTCCGGGCAGGCTTTGGGGTTGAAGACCTGGACGCGGTGGTTGCCGGCGTCGGCCTGGAAGAGGAAGCCGGTGACGGGGTCGGCGGCGAGCCGCATCGGCGACACACTGAAGAGGCCGTCTGCCTGGCCGCTGGCGCCGAATTCGCCGATGCTGGTGTAGGGGGCGGCCCGGGCGGTAGGGGCGATGAGGAGGGCGAGGACGAGGGCGGTGGCGAGGGCGAGGGCGATGCGGGTACGCCCGTGCGAGGGCGCACCGCTCCCTTCGGCCCCGGGGGAGGCGCCACGGGTGGCGAGGGCTCCACGGAAGATGCGGCCGAGGCGGCTGCCCCTGCCCTGACTCGATCCCGCGGACGGTGCCTTTGCGTGTCTCACGTAGCTCTCTCCTTGCCTTGTGAGCCCCTCTGCCGGGCCGCTCCCATCGCGGCCCTCGTGGACTCGGTTTCCCTGTTTCGTGTCCCTTGCGTCGAATCGGTTCTGCACGGCCGGGTAAACGGCGGCGTTCCCCGATTCCGGGGGAAGCATAGATAAGCGTGTTCCTCGTGTCAAGCGGAAATTACTTCTGCCTGCAAATCAGTAGGTTTTTGGACAGATAATCGAGTTTCCGGAAGGTCGGGTGGGCTGCGGAGGGGCGGTGCGGGTAGGTCTGCGAGGCGGGCTTGCGCCCGGCCCGCAGACGGCTGGGGATTGTGCGCCGCGTCCGCCGTCAACCCGCGAGGGGGTCGCTGCGCCCTGTGGGCTCGCGCCGCCGCGAACTTGTCGCGGCGGTGAGAGCGGCGCGGCTTGACGAGTTCGGGTCGGGGGTGGCGGAGGCGGGGCCGAGGCACGAATCGAGAAGGCGGGTAGGTCTGCGAGGCGGGCTTGCGCCCGGCCCGCAGACGGCTTGGGATTGTGCGCCGCGCTCGCCGTCAACCCGCGAGGGGTCGCTGCGCCCTGCGGGCTCGCGCCGCCGCGAACTCGTTCGCGGCGGTGAGAGCGGCGCGGCTTGACGAGTTCGGGTCGGGGGTGGCGGAGGCGGGGCTCGGAGCGGTGACGGAAGTTCTGGCCTTGGCGGCAGCTACGCTGTGGCCATGTCGAACAAGGACGAGTTGCTTGCGCAGGTGAAGGAGATGAGCGAGGAGGAGGCTGCGCAGATGCGGCTGGTCTTCGCGCCGGAGTGGCCGTCGAGGGCGACCTCGATCGGGGAGATCCGCAAGCGGCTGGGCACTCGGGGCATGACCCCGGAGGAGTCCGCGGAGTTCTGGCGCGAGTACGGACCGTCGATGCAGGCCCCCGACGGCGAGGGGTAGCGAGTGGCCGATGCGGGGGGGGGCCTGCGCTTCAGGCTGCGGGTCGACGAGGAGGCGCTCGCCCAGGACTTGGCCCACGCCGGCGAGGCGGCGCGGGCGGCGATCGAGCCGGCGGTTCGCGAGCTGGAGGGCGGCGGCGTCACGGTCGATTCGCTGCGCCCCTGTGACCCCGAAGCCCGCGACGGAACGCAGCTGAGCGATTGCGTAAAGCACTACATCCCACAGCCCGACGGTCAGTGGGGAGCAGTGTTCACGATCGATCGGGAGGCGTTGAAGCCGGCCCTGGTCCTGCTCGCAGTCGGCGAGCGCCATCCCAGCAAGTCGTGGCGGCCGAGCGTCTATGAGATCGCCCACCGGCGGCTGCACCGAGACGACTGAAGCGCGGCGGGTCATGCGGGGGCTCCTGAGACGAAGGCGGCCGAGACGGAGGAGGCGTGGGAGGGGGTGACGAAGTGTGGGCGGTGGTGCCTGGGGCACGGCTCGGGTTCGTGGTCGGTCCACTGCCGACCGGAGTCGGTCCTGCCATCTGCGGCGGTGCGTCGCAATAGGTGCTACAGTCGGGCACATGGCCCGTAGCGTCTCGATCCGCGAGTTGCGGAACTCCACTTCCGCGGTCGTCTCCCAGGTCGAAGCCGGGGAGCGACTGACGCTGACCGTCAACCGCCGCCCGGTCGCCGACATCCTCCCCCACACCGTGGGGCGCGATCCCTGGGTTCCTTCCGCCGAGCTGCGCCGCATCGTGCGCGAGGCGCCAGCCGATCCCGGCCTGCTCGCCGACCTCGCCGAGATTCGCGGCGCGGAGCTCGACGGCGATTGAGCCGGGCAATCGCCGACACCTCGGTGTTCGTCGCCCAGGAGTCGGGTCGTGAGCTGGGCGAACTCCCCGAGGAGATCGCCGTCTCGGTGATCACCGCCGCCGAGCTGGAGCTGGGCGTGCTCCGCGCCACCGAGGCCAACGCTCGCGCCGTGCGCCTGGCCACCCTCTCACGGGTGCGTGCCACCTACCCACTGTTGCCGGTCGACCCCGAGGTCGCGAGCTGCTTCGCCGGCCTCGCCTCGGCAGAGCTGGCGCGGGGGCGTCGCTTGCGCCGCCACGACACCTGGATCGCCGCAACCGCCCTGCGCCACGGCGCCGCCGTGGTCACCCAGGACACCGACTTCTCCTCTTTCGACGAAGTGGCGACGATCCGGGTCTGAGTTGTCGGTTGGGTTCAGCGGTGGCGGCGCTGGCGCGGCTGGTCCACGCCGGCCCGGTGTACACCGTTACGGCCCTTGGCCCGGCGGCCACGCTGCTTGAAGGCGCAGAGCTTCCTGGCCCGGCGCTGGGCCCCCTTGGCGTGGGGTCGGCGGCGTGCGGCGCGGCGGGCCTTGGGGCAAGGAGACGCCGCGGCGCCGATCTCGGAGGCTCGACGCCGCGGAAGGGATGTCGTCGCAGGCCCCGGTATTACTTGTTAGTCTTACCGGGATGAGAGTGACGCAGAAGGGACAGGTGACGATTCCGCTGAGAGTGCGAGAGGCGCTCGGGATCCGCCCCGGCAGCCAGGTGCGGTTCGAGCTGGACCGCAAGGGAGCGAGGCTGGTGACGGGCGCGGAGCGGGCGCAGCAGCAGGTGGCCGCGATGCGCGGAGCGGGCGACGTCCAGCTCAGCACCGACGAGATCCTGGCGCTCACCCGTAGGTGAGCGCTCTCCCCGGCACATTCGTCGACAGCAGCGTGCTGCTCGATGTCTTCACCGAGGACGAGCGGTGGCTCGCTTGGTCGGAGGCGGCGCTTGCCGATGCTCTCGCCGCAGGCCCGATCGTGATCAACGCCGTCGTGCTCGCCGAGGTGGCGCCGCGCTTCTCGCGGATCGAGGATCTCGACATGGCGCTGCCAGAGCAGATGCTCGTCGAGGAGACACCGCGCGCCGCAGCCTTCCTGGCAGGACACGCGCATGCCTCCTATCGCCGCGCCGGTGGCGCCCGCGAGCAGATTCTCGCCGACTTCCTGATCGCCTCCCACGCCGCTGTCACAGGGCGCCCCCTGCTCACCCGCGACCCGCGCCGGGTTTCCACCTATCTGCCCGGCGCCGAGTTGATCTCGCCGTGAGCGCGGGCAACGCCTACCGCCAGGCCGCGGGCGCCGTGCACTCGTCGAGGACGCAGGATCGACAGCTTCCGTCTGCCGGCAGCTACGACTTCACGTAGCGCATCACTGCCTCCCGGGCGAGGTCGCTGAGCGAGCGGCCTTCCTCCTTGGCGCGTTTCTGGGCTGCCCGGTAGAGGTCGGGCGTAGCGCGGAAGCTCATCCGAGGGGAGGCCCCGCCTCCGGCAAGCGAAGGACGGCCGACCCGGCGTCGCCTCGCCTTCGAGAGGTCGTAGCCGCGCTCCGCCTCGGCCGCCAGGGCGTCGGCGATCCCGGGAGTGATCTCCGTCCCGGACTTGGACTTCGGATTCTTGTGGGTCGCCTTCTTCACCTTCGCCATCTCTTCGCCTCCGTGCTCGATGACGTAGCGAGAGCGTTCACGGGATATCCGATGCCTGGTCGCCGCGCGAGCCCATTGCAGATTCACGCGGGCAGCCTAGTGTTTCTGTCGGACAATATTAACGCACGCCGGCGGCGCCGGGGCGAATACGGGTCGATCGGGCGAGAAGGCACGGTCAGGCAGGACGAAGTGGACCATCCCGGGTTCCACGGAGCCGGTTACGTGGATTCCTTGGTCATGTCGAGGAGCCGCCGCTACTCCGGCAGCAGCTGGAGGGACTCGCAGTGGGCCGGACGAACGGCGGCGAAGTGGTGGCGGTCGAGGGTCAAGACGGTGGCCGTCCCGAGGCGCTCGGCAAGGGCGCCAGCGGGGGCGGTTCAGTCGATCAGCGGCTGGACGGTAGTGACGAACTGGCGCAGGTCGTCGAGCCGGTCGAGAGCGGCGAACACGGCGCGGTCGTCGATCTCCATATAGATATGGACGAGGAGGTTGCGCTGACGCGCCGCCTGGCCAAGCCGCTGCGCCAGCTCGTCGGGCAGAACCCCCGCTGCTCCGAGAACCGTGAACACGTCCGCGTAGTCAGACGGCGGGGGCGCCGAGCGCTCGCTGGCGATCTGGGCGCCAAGGTCGATGCAGACCTGGACCGCCAGCTGCAGCCAGCGCTCGGTCATCGCCCGCAACTCCGGGTCAGCCAGATAGGCGGCCTCGCCACGGGCCCGCACGGCCTCAAGGCGCTCGATCAGCTCCTCGAGGCGCTCGATTCTCGCTTCGGCGCGCTCAGCGTCGACCATAGCGGCCCTCGGCGATCCGGCGGCGCAGGCCGCGCGCGAGCTCCGCCCGCAGCGGCTTGGTGTCGAGGTAGTCGAGCACGGCGCCGGTCTCCAGACGCACCCGCTCGTCGCCGTCGCGCTCGACGAGACGGTGGGCATCGCGGATGGCGCGGTGGCGCATCAGCGGGGTCGCGCCGTTGAGCAGGACGACGTCGACTTCGCCGGTGCCGAGCGCGTGGGCGGCGGCGTCGGTGAGGTCGAGGCGCAACTGCAGACGGCTCGCCGGGTCGAGGCCCGGCTCGTGCCAGACGCCGACGTCGACGTCGGAGAGCGGGCCGGCGCTGCGTCGCGCCTGCGAGCCGATCAGCATCGCCGCGACCACGCCCTCGCGGTCGAGGGCGCCGGCCAGCCGAGCGAGCGCCGCTGCGTCGAGCGGCGGCACGCGAGCCTTCTCATCGACGACGGTCATCAGCACATGGTCGCGGATCGGGCGGACCGAGTCCAGGGGGCAAGCGAAGGAGGCGGGGCGGTGCTCGTCTGGGTCGTGGTTGTGCTCCTGCGACGCCGACTTCTCGCGCTACGCCAAGGCACCGTCGGGCATCAGCCACTCGTGGTGGAGAGCCGTGACGGCGGCGATCCGTTCGTAGTCGCGGTCATAATGGATCAGCGGCACGTCCGCCTCCTCGGCCGCCGCCGCCAGCAGGAGATCGGCCGGGGGAACACGGCGATGATCCCCCTGGGGCGCCAACATCAGCTGCGTCTCTCGTGCCCGGCGCCAGAGGCTGGACGGCATCGGGATCGACTCGAATGCCGTGAGGCGCTCTGTGACCTCCCGCGCCCGGCTCTCGTTGGGGGAGAGCCGGGTCAGCTCGAGCACAACCAGATCACAGACCAGGACCAGCCCCGCGGCGACCGCGCCGTTGAACCACTCCGCCAGATGCGGGAGGCGGCGATCACGCGCCCAGGTCCAGACCCCGGTGTCGAAGAGGGCCGCTCGATCGAGCTGCGCCGGCTGCGCATCGCCCGCGGCGCTCAGGAGCGCTCCCGCCCCGCCGCGACCTCCCCCGGGGTCCCGTCGACGTCACGGCGCACGTCGAAGCCTCGTAGAACCTGACGCCGCGTGGCCTCGCGCAGGGCGGCGTTGACAGTGTCGCTGAGGCCCTTCGTGCCCAGCTCGCGGCGGGCGGCGTCAAGCGCCTGCTCGTCGACATCAACGGTGGTGCGCGTCATCCGCATCATGGTAGCGCATCTTGCAAGAGCCTCTGGTCGGAGTGAGGAGAAGCCGGCGCGATCGCCATCACCAGATCGTTGGGATCCCGTGCGCGGCGATCCCGGGGTCCCGGGTGACG
>VRUE01000082.1 GCA_019456285.1 Solirubrobacterales bacterium
CTCAGCACCGCCGCCAAGCACGGCCACGATGTCCTCGACGTCCTCGACCGCCTGGCCGAGCGGGATCCCTGGCTTCCCGACGCGGCTGCGCCCTGAGCGCCTGGGACCTGAACAGTCACGCTATCCACGGCTAAAGCGCCACTCGGTGGGCCAGGTGCTCGGTTGGGCGAGGTCGAGCTGCGGCAGGACCGCGACCTCGACCTCGCCCAGCGCCGCGATCGTCTCCCGGTTGGACACCTCGATTCGGCTTGGCCGCTCGGGCCAGGGCGTCAGGACGACTGCCGCGACGTCGAGGCCGGCGGCTCGCGCCGCCTCGAGCGTCAGCAGCGTGTGGTTGATCGCGCCCAGCCCCGGCGCGGCGGCGATCGCAACGGGTAGCCCCAGGTCGACCGCGAGGTCGCGGACCAGGTAGCCGGGCGAGAGCGGCACCATGAGGCCGCCTACCCCCTCGCAGACGACCACGCCGGCCGCCGCCGCCGCCGCGGCGGCCTCCAGCAACCGGGCTGGCTCGATCTCCTCACCGGCCAGCTCCGCGGCCAGGTGCGGCGAGACCGGTGGCCCGTAGCGGTAGGGCGCGATCTCCCCGTCGCTCTGCTCGGAGCCAGCGGCGCGGCGCAGCAGCGCCTGGTCGGGCTCGCCGCCATCCTCGAGCCCGGTCACCGCCGGCTTGAAGACGGCGACGGTACGTCCCGCCGCCGCCAGGCCGCGCGCCACGACCGCCGCGACGACGGTCTTGCCGACCCCGGTCCCGGTCCCGGTGACGAAGAGGCCGCGCAAGACCGGCTCAGGCCGCGAGCGCCAGCGACTCGGCGGGCGCCGGCACCGGGGCGATCCCCAGCTCGCGTGCCGCGGCCCCGACCAGCTTGGCGGCCCGCTGCAGCTCCCCCGCACGGTGCGTCGCCATCACGGTGAAGCGCAGCCGTGAGGAGCCCTCCGGCACGGTTGGAGGACGGATCCCCTGCGCGAATACGCCCCGTTCCAGCACCCGCTCGCTCAGCTCCATCGTTTGCGCTGCCCCGCCCACCTCGACCGGGACGATCTGGGTCTCGCCGCCGACGGCCAGCCCCTCGCCGGCAAGCGCCGTGCGCAGCACGGCGGCGTTGGACCGCAGCCGCTCGACCTGGTGCGGGTTGGACTCGAGCAGCTGCAGCGCCGCCAGCGCCGCAGCGACGGCCGGCGGCGGGGGGGCGGTGGAGAAGACGAAGGAGCGCGCCGTGTTTACGAGGTACGCGATCAGCTCGTGGCTGGCGCAAACGTAGGCGCCGTAAGAGCCCAGCGCCTTGCCGAGCGTGCCGACGACGAGGTCGACCTCGTCGCTCAGCCCGGCCGCGGCGACTGAGCCGCGGCCGCCCGGCCCGAGCGCCCCGGTCGCGTGCGCCTCGTCGACCATCAGCCGGCAGTCGTGGCGGCGGGCCAGCCGGACCAGCTCCTCCAGCGGCGCGATGTCCCCGTCCATCGAGAAGACGCCGTCGGTGACGATCAGCGAGCCGCGCCCCTCGGCCTCCCGCAGCCCCCAGGCCAGGTGCTCGACGTCGCCGTGCCGGTAGACGAAGGTCTCGGCTCGGGAGAGGCGGCAGCCGTCGACGATGCTGGCGTGGTTCAGCTCGTCCGAGAAGACCACCTCGCCGCGGCGGGCGAGGGCCGGGATCGCGCCGGCGTTTGCGAGGTAGCCGGCGCCGAACAGCAGCGTCGCTTGATACCCCTTGAACTCGGTTAGCCGCTCCTCCAGCCGGCGGTGCGGCTTCATGTTGCCCGAGATCAGCCGCGACGCCCCCGCCCCGGCGCCCCACCGCATCGCCGCCTCGGCGGCGGCGGCCCGCAGCCGCGGATGATCGGCCAGGCCCAGGTAGTTGTTCGAGCAGAGCAGCAGCACCGGGCGCCCGTCGAGCAGCACCCGCGGGCCCTGCGGGCCGCTGACCAACCGCAACCGACGGTAGAGCCCCCTCTCGCGAAGCGCCTCCAGCCGGTCTGCAATGTCGGTCATGCCGCCTGCGGGTAGGGAGGAGGCTTCTCCTTGGCCTTCTTGACGATGCGGAGCTGGGTCGAGGGGTCCCAGAAGTTGGCCTCGCCCTGGTGGTCGATCAGCCCCTCCATCGGCGTCGCCGGCGCCTCTCCGTCCAGCCAGCCCGAGCGGTTGTCGGGGCGCGGGTTGGCGCCGTTGTCGGGTTGGCGCGCCACGTTCAGCCCCAGCTCCTCGAACATCGCCCGGTCATCCTCGGGCTCGGCGCCGAGGGTGGTGAGGAAGTTGCCCATCATCACCCCGTTCAAGCCTGCCTTCACGGCGAGGGGCTGGAGATCGCCGAGGTTCTCGACTCGCCCGCCGCAGAGCCGGAACAGCGCCCCGGGGATGATCAGGCGGAAGATCGCCACCCACTTGACGACCTCCCAGGCGTCCATCAGCGGGCGGTCGCCGAACTTGGTGCCCTGGCGCGGGCTGAGCAGGTTGATCGGGACCGAGGTCGGGTCGAGGTCGGAGAGCTCGAAGGCCATCTCGACCCGCTGCCGTGGCGTCTCCCCGAGGTTGAGGATGCCGCCGACGCAGGTCTCCAGCCCGGCCTCCTTGACCGCCTGGATCGTCCGCATCCGGCCCTCGTAGCGGACCGTGGTCGTGACCTCCGGGTAGTAGGAGCGCGAGGACTCGACGTTGTGGTGGACCCGCTGGATCCCCGCCTCGCGAAGCTGCTCGGCCCGCTCGGCGGACATGTGGCCGATCGAGGCGCAGCGCTTCAGGTTCGTCTTCTCGGTGACCAGCTTGGCGCCCTCGACGATCTTGGCGAAGTCCCGTTTGCCCAGCCCCTGGCCCTGGGTGACCATGCAGAAGCGGTGCGCGCCGGCCGCCTCGGCAGCCCGCGCGTGCTCGAGGATCTGCTCGGGCTCCATCATCGCGTGCATCGGCGTGTCCGACTCGGCGTAGCGCGACTGGGCGCAGAAGCCGCAGTCCTCGGCGCAGCCGCCCGACTTGGCGCTGACCAGCGAGCACATGTCGGTCGAGTCGCCGAAGTTCTCCCGGCGCACCTTCCAGGCGCGCTCGACCAAGTCGCCGATCTCCTGGTGCTCGGTCAGCCCGCCGAGCTCCAGGGCTTCGTCAAACGAGATCAGGGGAGGCATTCGGCGTAAGGCTAGGCGGCGCCCCGGACGGCTGGGCGGTGCATCCGCCCGCGTAAGGTCGGCCCCACGGGAGCGGCGACGATCAGGGGTCGGCGCTGCCGGGGCGGGCCTCGTCCGCGCCCGCCTCGCCCTCGCCGCAAGCGTAGAGGCGCACCGAGTCGCGCCCCGCATCCTTGGCCGCGTACATCGCGGTGTCGGCGTTCGCCTGCACCGACTTGAAGCTGGTGCGCGGGTCGGCGCCGAACATCGCGATCCCGATGCTGGCGGTGATCGCCGGCACGCCCTCCTCCGCGGGCACGTGCTCGCGGATCGCCGTCGTGATCGCCTCGGCGACGCCGCGCGCCTCCTCCGCGTCGCAGCGCGGCAACACCACGGCGAACTCGTCGCCGCCTAGCCGCGCCAGCACGTCGGTCTCCCGCATCCGCCGCCGCAGCACCTCGGCGATCTCCCCGATCACGCGGTCGCCCATCGGGTGCCCGAGCATGTCGTTGACCCGCTTGAAGTTGTCGAGGTCGAGCATCAGCAGGGCGCCGCCGGTGCCCTCGCGGCGGCTGCGCGCCATCTCGGTGCGCAGGTCCTCCTCGAAGCGGCGCCGGTTCTTCAGCCCGGTCAGCGAGTCCTGGCCGGCCTGGCGCCGCAGCTCCTGCATCTGCTCGTTGTGGCTCCAGATCAGCACCAGCGCCCCCAGCAGCGCCGCCAGCGAGATCCCGAGCACCGCCATCAGGATCGGCAGGCTGACGCTGGGGCGGTCCGGGTTGTGGACGACGAGCAGCCAGGTGCGGTCGGCGACCCGGACCGGCGCAGTCGCCGCATCGTCGAGCGGCTCGTCGGGCCCGATCACCGGGTCGCCGTTTTCGAGCAGCTGCACGTCGACGTCGTGAGGGACCGCCGCCGTTGCGGCGGCGACGAGGTCGGGCGCACGGAAGGAGCCCGCCGCGAATCCCTGTAGTGCCGCGCGGCGCTGCGCCACCGTGCGGGTCGGCGCGCCGTCGCGGTAGACGGGGTGATAGACGACCAAGCCGCTGCCGGGGCCGATCAGCGCCGGTGCGATCGGGGTGACCGCCGGACGGCCGCGGTCGCGCGCCCGGCGAATCGCCGCCGCGTGTCGCGGGTCGGAGCCAAGGTCGAACCCCCGCTTCGCGGGAGTCCCTCCCTCGGAGGCGGCCAGGACGACCTGGCAGCAGCCGGGCCGGGCGTCGGTGAGAGCCGTGGCGCTGAGGGCGCTGCCGCGCAGCAGCGAACGAGCCACCCCCTCGAACTGGTGCCGGCTGAGGCTGTCCTCCACTCGGTAGAAGGTGGCGGCGGTCGCCAGCCGGCCGATCGAAAGGGCGGCCGTCGTTTCTGCCTGGTGGGCCGAGCGCACGGCTTCCTCCTGCTGGGCGCGATTGAAGTACGCGTTGTCGTTGGAGCGCACGATCAGCGCCCCGACCACCGAGCCGATCGCGATCGTGGCGACCGCCGCCAATCCCAGCCAGAACCTGAGGCGCATACTCCTATTGTCGGCCAAGATCGCCGCCGCCGTTACTCATCGGGGGCGTTGGCAAGCGACTCCCAGAGGTAGAGGGAGGCGAGACTGCGGTGGGGGCGCCAGGGCTCGCCGATCTCCAGCACCCGCTCGGGCGCCGGCATCTCGTCGAGCCCGTACTCGATCTGCACCGCCTTGCGGATCCCGAGGTCGCCGCCGGAGAGGACATCGGGGCGCTCCAGGTGGAAGAGCAGGAACATCTCGGCGCTCCAGCGGCCGAGGCCGCGCACCGCGACGATCTCCTCGATCGCCTCCTCGTCGGCGAGGTCGTGGAGGCGGTCGAGCTCCAGCTCGCCGCCGATCAGATGCGAGGCGAGGTCGCGGATGTAGGAGACCTTGCGGCCGGAGAGGCCACAGCCCCGCAGGTCCTCCTCGCTCGCCTCCAGAAGCTGCCCGGGCGCCGGGGTGTCGCCGCCGAACAGGTCGAGGACCCGCAGGTAGATGGTCCGCGCCGCCTTGGTCGAGAGCTGCTGCCCGACGATCGCCCGCAGCAAGGCCCCGAATGCGTCGGCGGGCCGCGTCTCGCTGCGCCGCCGCAGCCGCGTCTCGAGGTCGATCTCCCCGACCCGCTCGATCAGCGCCGCCATTGCCGGGTCGGCGGCGGACAGCTCCTCCCGGGCGGCGCTCACCGCCCCTTCCACTCGGGCCTGCGCTTCTCGGCGAAGGCGCGGATGCCCTCGCGCAGGTCCTCGGAGGCGAAGCAGGACTCGCGCAGGGCGATCAGGCTCGCCTCCTGCTCCTCGCTCAACACCGGGTTGCGGTTGAGCAGCTCGATCGCCTCCTTGTTGCCCCGCGTCGAGAGCGGCGCGTTGGCGGCGATCGCCGCGGCCAGCTCGACCGCCTCGTCCTCCAGCCGCGCGTCGTCGACCACCTCGTGGACCAGCCCGATCCGCTCGGCCCTGCGCCCCTCGAAGTTGCGCCCGGTCAGGAACAGCTCCTTGGTGCGCGCCAGGCCAACCGTGTCGAGGAACTTGCGCAGGCCGGTGTGGCTGTAGATGAGGCCGAGCTTGGCGGGCGGCATCCCCAGCTTCGCCCCCGCCGCGCAGATCCGCAGGTCGCAGGTGATCGCCAGCTCCAGGGCGCCGCCGAGGCAGTGGCCGTTGATCGCCGCCACGGTCGGCCAGGGGTGCCCGGCCAGCGCCTCCATCGCGGCCTGGAAGGGGTGGGCGACCAGCGCCTCGGCGTCGCGCTCGAAGGTCTCGGCCGGGATCGAGGCGATGTCGTAGCCGGCCGAGAAGACCGGCGGCGCGCCGGTGATCAGCACGCAGCGGGTCTCGATGCCGCGGTCGAGGCGCGGCAGCGTCTCCGCCAGGGCGTCGAGGATCTCGTGGTCCAGCGCGTTGCGCCGCTCGGGGTTGGAGATGCGGATCCGGACGACCGCCTCGGCGGGCGAGTCGAGGAGGAGCTTGCCGCCGGCGAGCTGTCGATCCACGGCGCCGCGCTACTCCAGCACCACGAGGACGTCGCCTTCGCTGACCGCCTGACCCTCCTCGCAGCGGATCTCCTTCACGGTCCCGTCGTCCTCGGCCTCGACCGGGATCTCCATCTTCATCGACTCGAGGATGACGACGGTGTCGCCGTCTTCGACCTGGCCTCCGACCGCGACCTCGATTTTCCAGACGTTGCCGGTGATCTGCGCCTCGATCTCGGTGCTCACGCCGGCCGCCTTGCTCGGGGCGGGAAGGGCTGCGGGCGTGAGTACACCATGGCGCGGCACAATAGCCGCGCGTGACGGCGGAGCGACCGACAGCCGATGCCTGATCCCGCGGCTGGCGCCTCGCCTGCCGTGGTCGTCGCGGCCCGCAACGAGGCCGACCGGATCGGGGACACCCTTGCGGCCCTGCGCGGGGCGCTTCCCGGAGCGGCGCTCTGGGTCGCCGACGACGCTTCCTCCGACGGTACCGCCGAGGCGGCGCTGGCGGCCGGCGCCCAGGTGGTCAGCCGTGGCCGTCCCCACGGCAAGGGCGCCAACGTGACGGCTG
>VRUE01000009.1:0-35457 GCA_019456285.1 Solirubrobacterales bacterium
TCTGATGCAGCACCAGGTCATCGTTGTCGGCGATCCATTGCCACATGCCCCTGAGCGCTCGATCGTGGTTTCGGTGTCGAGGTCGGCGGGCACGTGGCCACCTCCGTGTCCAGCGATTGACGCGCTGCTTCTGTGGCATCGTTGCGGCGCATGGACGCGACGTTCCGATTCCTGGGGCCAGACGAGGGGGGTCTGCTCAGCGAGGCGATCCGGATTGCCTACGGGGACAGCTATGACGCTCGATGGGTCTACGACGAGGCGCAGGTGTCGGCGCGGCTCGCCGCCGGAACCTACGTGTCGTGCGTCGCCGAGTCGGCGGCCGGGGAGCTGCTCTGCCACGAGGGGATGAGCCTCGGCGCCGCCGGCGACGCGGTCGGGCACTCCGGGCAGGCGGTGACGATGCCCGCCGCCCGCGGGCAGCACCTCTTCACCCGCACCAAGCGGTACCTGATGGAGTGGGCCCGCGAGACCGGGCTGGCGGGGATGTACAGCGAGGCGACCGCCGCCCACCCCTACAGCCAGCGCGCAAACGTCGAGCTGGGGGCGCACGAGACCGGCTTCCTGCTCGGCTGGATCCCGGCCTCGGTCTCCAACGACGCGGCCGGCGCGGGCACGCGGCGGCGCCAGTCGGCGGCACTCTTCTACGCGAAGCTGAACGATGGGCACGTGCGGCCGGTCTACGCGCCGCAGCGGCACCGCGAGATCGTCGGCCGCACCCTGGAGCTGTGCGAGCTGCGCGGCAGGCTCGCCGAGCCGCCGGCCGGGGCGGCGCCGGCGGAGCGGACGGAGCTGCACGTCGAGGTCGACGCCGACCACAACCTGGCGCTGGTCACGGTCGAGACTCCCGGGGCGGACCTGGAGACGGCGATCGCCGCCGAGCGCCACCACCTCTTCCACCGCACCGGGTTGGACGCGATCTACATAGACCTGCCGCTGGAGACGCCTGCGACGGCGCTTGTCGCCGACCAACTGGAGCGGCTGGGGGTCTCCTACGCCGGGGTCTTCCCGAACAGCCGCGCCGACGGCGACATGCTGCGGATGCAGTCACTGCACCGCGTCCGCATCAGCGCGGACGACGTAGCGGTCGCCTCGGAGCACGGCCGCGAGCTCCTCGACTACGTCCTCGCCGATCTGCCCCAACCGGTCGACGAGCCGAAAACGTCCCCATAGGAGCCGGAGTCGACTAGAGCGGCGCCTCGCGGGAGGCCAGGTGGGCGCCCACCTTGCGCTTGACTCGCTGCAGGGCGTTGTCGACCGTCTTCGCGTCGCACTCGAGCCGCTCGGCGGTCGCCTCGTAGGAGTGGCCGTCGAGGTAGAGGGAGAGCACCCGGCTCTCGAGGTCGGAGAGGACGCCGGAGACGCCCGATAGGCAGGAGACAAGGCTCTTCAGCTCCTCGGTGGCAATCACCTGGTTGACCGGGTCGAAGACCGCCGACCCGGGCAGGATCTCGTCGATGGTCGTGTCTGAGTCCCCCGCCGCGGCCGGGGTCTGGCTGAACGAGACGTACTGGTTGAGCGGCGTGTGCTTGTTGCGGGTCGCCGTCTTCACCGCGGTGATGATCTGCCGCGTGATGCAGAGCTCGGCGAAGTTGCGGAAGCTCGACTCGCGATCGGTGCGGTAGTCGCGGACCGCCTTGTAGAGGCCGAGCAGGCCTTCCTGGATCAGGTCGTCGGGCTCCCCGCCGAGCAGGAAGTAGGACGAGGCCTTGAGCCGCACGAAGCCGCGGTAGCGGCGGATGATCGTGTCGTAGGCATCGGCCCTCCCCTCCTTGGCGAGGGCGACCAGATAGTGATCATCAAGCTCAGGTCGAGAATTAGTCTCCGCCGCACGGACGGAGCCGTTGAGCCGTCCTGAGGGGAGCCGCATTTCCTGTGTAGGCGTAGATAGAGCCACAGATCCTTCTCCTTAGCCGAAGGGTCGTGGCGCCGTTACCTCCCCTGAGGCGCCCTATTGACCGGGATCTCAACTCAGACTCAAGCTGAGGTTCACCCTTTATGGCGCGGTAGTTTACGGCGGCGCGGAGTTCTGTCAACCCCGAGCTGAGGATTGTGCAACCGCCGTTGCATTTGCTAGCTCGCCGATTCGTGCTCAGCCGCGCTGGCGAACCGCCTCGAACAGCAGCGCCGCCGCCGCCGCCGAGACGTTCAGCGACTCGACCCGGCCATGCCTGGGAAGCGCCACCAGGCCGTCGCAGGCGGCCGCGACCCGGGGGCGGATGCCCTTCCCCTCGCCGCCGAGGACGAGGACGGTCGGGCCGCTCAGGTCGACGCCCCAGGGGGCGTCGCTCGCCTCCGCGTCGGCGCCCCAGATCCAGAAGCCGGCTGATTTGGCCTCGCCGAGCCAGTCGGCGAGGTTGCGGACGCGGGCCACCTCGAGATGCTCGACCGCCCCCGCCGAGGCCTTGCAGGCGACCGCGGTCACCTCCGCGGAGCGGCGCTCCGGGATCACGACGCCGGCCGCGCCGGCCAGCTCCGCCGATCGGCAGACAGCACCGAGATTGCGCGGGTCCTGGACCTGATCCAGCGCCACCAGCAGCGCCCCCTCCCGCTTCAGCGGCGCATTCGGATCCGCATATGGATATGGATCGACCTCGGCGACCGCGCCCTGATGGTCCGGCGATCCGCAAAGTCGCTCCAGCCCTTCCGGGGACGTGTCCGGCGCCCTCCAGACCCGGTGCACGCGACGTCTCCCCCGCTCCGCCTCCGCAACTGGGCGTTTCCCATAAATCAGCATCGACGGACGAGACGGGCGGCGCCGGCTGAGTCGCGGACCTCCCAGCCGAGCTCGGCCAGCCGGTCGCGGATCTCGTCGGCGCGCTCGAAGTCCCTGGCGGCGCGAGCCTGCTGCCGTTCGGCGAGCAGGCCCTCCGCCTCCGCGCCGGCGCCCTGCTCGGCCCTCGCCAGCGACTCGAGCCCGACCAGGGCCAGCATCCCCCGCAGCGCCTCGGGCGCGCCCGGCAGCTGACGCCGATTCGCCTCGGCGACCAGCTCGAATGCCTCGGCCATCGCGCGGGGTGTGTTGAAGTCGTCGGCGAGGGCGCCGCGAAATCCCTCGCGCCGCGTGGCGACGAACTCGTCCTCCGGTGCGGCGCCGTCGCCGGCCGGCGGGTGCTCGCGGAGGAAGTTCCGCAGCCGCTCGACCCGCGTCGCCGCCTGCTCCATCTGCTCGGCGTCGAAGGCGAGGGGCTGGCGGTAGCGGCCGGAGATCAGGTAGTCGACGACAGCCTCGCGCCCGTAGCGGTCCAGCGCCTCGGAGAGCTGGAAGATGTTCCCCTCCGACTTCGACATCTTCTCGGCGTCGGTCTCGATCATCCCGTTGTGCATCCAGACCCGGGCGAAGGGCCGCCCCGCCGCCTCGGACTGGGCGATCTCGTTCTCGTGGTGGGGGAAGACGAGGTCCGAGCCGCCGCCGTGGATCGCGAACGAGGGGCCCAGCTCGGCCTCCGCCATGGCCGAGCACTCGATGTGCCAGCCCGGCCGCCCCGAGCCCCAGGGCGAGTCCCAGGAGGTGTCCTCGTCCTCCTTGTGCGCCTTCCACAACGCGAAGTCGAGCGGATCCTCCTTCAGCGACTCCGACCCGGCCTCCTCGCCCTGGTCCATCTCCTCGGCGCGCCTGTTGGAGAGCTTCCCGTATCCGTCGAAGCTGCGCACCCGGAAGTAGACGTCCCCTCCGGACTCGTACGCGTGCTCCGACTCGATCAGGTCAGCGATCAGCGCAACGATCCCGTCGATCGTCTCGGTTGCCAGCGGCTCGGCATCGGGGCGCCCCAACCCCAACCGGTCCGTGTCCTCGAAGTAGGCGCGGGTCATCCGCTTGGCGAACTCCGCCGAAGGCTCCCCCGCCTGGCGCGCCGCCGCGTAGATCCTGTCGTTGATGTCGGTGACGTTGACGACCAGCTTCGCCCGATACCCCTCGGACTTCAGGAACCGGGCAAGCAGCGAGAAGACGACGAACGGCCGCGCGTTGCCGATGTGAATCAGGCTGCAGACGGTGGGCCCGCAGGCGTAGATCCCGATCTCTTCATCGGAACTGAGTGTTCGCAGCTCCCCCGTGAAGCTGTCCTTGATCCGCACCTCGCGCATGGCGAGGGGGAGCTTACTTAGAAGGTTCGGTACTCAGCCCCGGCTGCTGCCGACTCGGCCCGAGCCCAGGTCGGCGCAGTCTCCTCGGCCGCCGCGAGGGCCTCGCGCCTCGCCCGGCTGGCGCTCGCCTTGATCTCGTCCTCGCCGGCCCGTCGCGCCCGCTCCTCGCGTTGCTTGGCCTGCTTGCGGATCCGATCCGACTCGGCCTTGAGCTGGTCCTCGGCTCGGGCTCGCGCCACCTCCTCGGCCTCGCCCTCGACCTTCTCGACCAGCTTGCGGACCCGCTCCTCGGCCTCGCGGCGCACGTCCTCGGTGCCCTGCATGACGCGCTCCTCGATCTTGGCCTCGAGCCGGACCGCGATCTGGTGCGCCTCGCCGGCCGCCGTCTCGGCGTCGGCCGCCCGCTGCTCCGCCGCGGCGACCCTCCGGTCGGCCTTGAGCTGCGCCTCCTCGAGCGCCTCGAGCGGCCGCCGCTCGGCCTCCTCCTCGGCGCGGGTCGCGCGGGCCTCGGCTTCGCGCCGCTTCCCGCGCTCGGCGGCGATCCGCTCCCGGCCCTCCTCGCCGAGCTTGCGCAGCGTCGCCGTCGCCCTCTCCTTCAGCTCGGCGCGGACCCGCTCGGCCCTCGCTTCCGCCTCGGCGACGCGCTCCTCCGCCTCGGCAACGCGCTCCTCGCTGACCCGAACCCACTCCAGGGCCTGCTTGGCGATGCCGTGCATCTCCCCGGTTGCCTCACCGACCGCTTTCAGCTGCACCGCAGGCTCACTCATCTCGCCGGAACCTACTACGGCCGCCGGAGGGCTCGCTACCCCCGTCCGGCCCGAAAAACACGCAATTAGCGCGAGACTCTCTCTAGATGGATTTCTGCACCTCGCGGTCGCGCAGCTCGCGCTTCAGGATCTTGCCGGTCGCGTTGCGCGGCAGCTCCTCCATGAACTCGACCTCGCGCGGGGTCTTGTAGGAGGCGAGGTTCGCCTTCACGTGCGCCTTCAGCTCGTCCTCGGAGGCCTCGGCCCCGGCGGCGAGTACGACGAATGCCTTCAGCCGCTGCCCGAACTCCTCGTCCTCGACCCCGATCACCGCCACCTCGACGACCGCCTCGTGGTCGGCGAGCAGGTCCTCGACCTCACGCGGGAAGACGTTCTCGGCGCCGGAGACGATCATCTCGTCGTCGCGGCCGTCGATGAACAGCCGCCCGGCGGCATCGAGGTGGCCGACGTCGCCGCTGCACAGCAGCCCGTCGATCGCCTCTTTGCCGCCGCCGCCGGTGTAGCCCTCGAAGGCCATCTCGTTGTCGACGAAGATCCGCCCGACCTGGCCGGTGGGCACCTCGCGGCCGTCCTCGTCGAGGAGGCGGACGACGGTGCCGCGCGGAGGTCGGCCGGCCGTGCCCGGCGCCGCACGCAGGTCCTCGGGCGTGGCGACGGTCGCGTAGGCGACCTCGGTCGAGCCGTAGAGGTTGTAGACGGTGTCGCCGAAGCGGTCCATCCACTCGGTCGCCAGCTCACCCGGCAGCGCCGAGCCCGACAGAGAGGCGATCCGCAGCGAGGAGAGGTCGTACTTGGCGAGCGTCTCCTCGGGCAGCCGCAGGATGCGCTGGATCATCACCGGCACCGCCACCAGCACCTCGGCCCGGCTCTCCTCGGTCGCCCGCAGGGTGTCCTCCGGATCGAAGTGGCGCCGCAGCACGATCGTCGAGGCGGTCGTCAGGCTCATCACGAAGTGGCTGAACCCCCAGGAGTGGAAGAGCGGCGTCGCGATCATCATCGTCTCGCGATTGCGGAAGGGGATCTTGTCGATCAGCGCCGCCAGCCCGCCGAGGCCTTCGGGGCTGGAGCGCTGCGCCCCCCTCGGCGTCCCGGTGGTCCCGGAGGTGAGGATCACGAAGCGCGGCTTCTCGGGGGGCGGCCTCAGGTCGGACTCGTCGCCGCCGGCGATCAGCTGCTCCAGCGTCACGCCGTCGGTCTGGCCATCGCTCCAACCCACCACGCGGGCGACGTTCTCGCCGACCCCCTCCAGCAATCCGGCGAACTCCTCGTCGTGCACGAGGATCTTCGGTCCTTCGCGCCTGGTCACCTCTGCCAGCTGGGGGCCGGCGAACATGGTATTGAGGTAGAGCGCGCTGGCGCCGAGCTTGGCGGCGGCGAGGGTCGCCTCGATGAAGCCGCGGTGGTTGCGACACATGACCCCCACGCCGTCGCCGGGGCCGATGCCCATCTCCGCGAAGGCGTGGGCGAGCGCGTTGGTGCGGCGGTGCACCCGCTCGAAGGTGAGTGAGCCGCCCTCGTCGACGATCGAGACCTCGTCCGGGCAACGGATCGCGGCGATCGCTGTGCCGGTCGCGGGCGAGGCGCCCCAGCGCAGGAAGGTGGCACCGATCTTCAGCGCCTTGTCGGGCCGCTGCGGCCGGAGGACCCCTGCCCTGGCCAGCACCTTGACGTTGAAGGCGCGGTCGGCGATCGCCGCGCGCAGGTTCGAGCTGAGCTTCGCCATCGGGCCGGCAAGACTATTCGCTCTCGACCGAAGCGACCGCTATGCAGGCGATTCCCTCGCCGCGGCCGATCCAGCCCATCCCCTCGTTGGTCGTCGCCTTGACGCTGACCCGGGCCGAGGTCACCGCGGCGAGGATCCGCTCCATCTCGGCCCGGTGGGGCGCCAGGCGGGGCTCCTCGCAGACGACGGTGGCGTCGACGTTGACGATCTGCCCGCTCACGGTTCCAACGACGGTGCGCAGCAGGTCGACCGAGTCGGCGTCGCGCCAACGCTCCTCGTCGTCGGGGAAGAGGGTGCCGATGTCGCCCATCCCGGCGGCACCGAGCAGCGCGTCGATCACCGCGTGGGTGACGACGTCGGCGTCGGAATGCCCGGCGAGGCCGCGCTCGTGCTCGACCTCGACCCCGCCGAGGACGAGGCGGCGGCCGGCGGCGAAGCGGTGGCTGTCGTAGCCGATCCCTACCGAGCTCATCTCACCGATTCTCGCCGACCGGCGCGCCGAGCGGCTCCAGCCGCCGCTCTCGCCGCTCGAAGACGCAGATCTCTTCCACACCGAGGTCGTCGAGCAACTCGACCGCGCGGTCGTAGCCGAACCCGACCTGCTCGGGCAGGTGGGCGTCGGAGGAGAGGGCGAAGACGGCGCCGGCGTCGACGCACATCTCCGCGAAGGCGGGCGAGGGGTAGATCTCCCCGACCGGCTTGCGCAGGCCGGCCGTCGACAGCTCGACCGCCACCCCGCTCCCGGCGATCGCCTCGACCGCCGGCTCGTAGAAGAAGCGCAGGTCGCGCTCGGGCAGCGGCCGGGCGCCGCCCCACACCTTGACCAGGTCGGGGTGGGCGAGAATGTCGAAGAGGCCGGAGCGGGCGCACTCGGCGAGCGCCTCGAAGTAGCGCCGCCAGACCTCGTCGGGATCGCCCCGCCCCTCCCAGACGTCCCAGCCCTCGTGGTCCACAGCCGCGTCGCCGATGAAGTGGACCGAGCCGACCACGTAGTCGAACTCGCGCGCCTCCAGCAGCGCCGCGGTGCGGTCCTCGGCGCCCGGGACGAAGTCGCACTCGACCCCAAGCTTCAGCGGCGTGCCACGTACGAAAGCGCAGTACGCGTCGAGGTCGTCGCGCGCCTGCTCCTCCCAGAAGGGGTGGCGCCAGAGGGCGAGCGCCTGGGTGAAGCGGCAGACGTGCTCGGCAACCCCCAGCTCGGCGATCCCCGCCTCCGCAGCCGCGGCCAGGTAGCGATCGACGTTCTCCGTGGTGAAGAAGCGATCCGGCGGCGTGTCGCCCTCGTCGGGGCGGAGGTGCAGGTGGTAATCGGTCAGCACGGCCCGCACGTTACGGGGTCGGGAGCCTCGTGGCCGCCGCCCCCGGCCGGGTACCCTGCGACCCGTATAGATGAGCCGCCAGCTCGCTCTCCTTCTCTCCGCCTTCGTTGCCGGCGCGGCCATCGCCGGAGCGTTCGGCGCCGCCAACCTGGGCATCGCCCTCGGGGTCGGCCAGGTCTGCTTCGCGGCGGCGCTGGTCTGGGTCCTACTGCGCTGAGCGCGCCGAGAGCAACAGCTCGGCGAGGCGCAGATCGAGCGGCGTCGTCACCTTCAGGTTCTCGGGCGGCGAGGGATGGATCAGCACCCTGCCGCCCGCCGCCTCGACCAGCATCGCCTCGTCGGTCGCGGCCGCGACCCGGTCCGGATCGGCGCCCAGCGCCCGGCGCAGTGCCTCGACCCTGAACACCTGCGGCGTCTGCGCCGCCCAGAGCGGGCCGCGATCCAGGGTCGACTCGACAACGAGTGCTCCGCTGACCGTCTCTACGCCAGGTAGCGGAGCACTCGTCGTCGCAGGGGGCGCCGCCTGCTTGATCGTGTCGGTGACCGGGGTGGCGGCGATCGCGCCGTCGGCGCCGGGGTCCCCGACCAAGGTCGCGACGACGTCCGCGATCAGCTCAGAGGTGAGCAGCGGCCGCGCCGCGTCGTGGACGGCGACCAGCTCGGTCCCGACCGCCTCGAGGGCGCTCGACACCGAGGCCGAGCGGGTCTCCCCGCCCTCGACCACGCCGAGGTCGCGGCCGCCCAGCTCGTGGACGTGCCCGGGCGGGCAGGCGACCACGATCGAGCCCACCGGCTCAGCCGCCCGGAAGGCCGCGATCGACCACTCGACCATCGGCCTGCCGGCGAGCGGCACGAAGGCCTTCGGGCCATCGGCTCCGAGCCTCTCGCCGGAGCCGGCGGCCGCGATGACCGCGGTGACGCTGGCTGCGCTAGAGGCCCGGTGTGGGTTAGGCGCGTGCGCGG
Organism: Solirubrobacterales bacterium; assembly: GCA_019456285.1. Taxonomy (GTDB): domain Bacteria; phylum Actinomycetota; class Thermoleophilia; order Solirubrobacterales; family 70-9; genus VRUE01. Next base: position 8,856 of record VRUE01000009.1, read on the forward strand.
GGGCGTCGCAGACCGAGCTGGGCGCCGCAGGCGGGCGAAGCGGGTAGCCGAGTGCTACCCGCGAGCCCGTGGGTGGCGATCCAGCGACGGTATGCGGCGTCATCCGCGTGCGTGGATAACCCACATCGGGCCTTTAGACAGTCGCCGTTGCGACGAAGCGCTCCTCCAGCAGCCCGTCGAGGTACCCCTCCGCGCCCTCCTCGTCCTTGTCGAGCGCGTACATGAACTCCGACGCGAGGATCTTCTTGGCCCGCGTGTACATCTGCTTCTCGCCGGTGGAGAGACCCTTCTCCATCTCGCGGATCGCCAGGTTGCGGACCACCTCGGCGAGCTCGAACACGTCGCCGGTCTTGATCTTCTCGCGGTTGTACTTGAAGCGCCGGTTCCAGTTCTTCGGCATCTCCGACACGTCATCGGTGAGGACGTCGGTGACTTTCTTGATCTCCACTTCGTCGATCACGCGCCGCAGCCCTGCCACGCCGGCGTTCTCGCTGGGAACCATCACGGTGAGCGCGTTGTGGAGGATCTTGATCGTCAGGTACTCACGCTCCTCCCCTATCAGCTTGCGGTTCTCCTTCTTCAGCACGAGGCCCGCCCCGTGGTGGGGGTAGACGACCTTGTCCCCCTCCTCGAAGTCACAGACGCACACGACGTCCTCCTCGAAGCCTGCCTCCATGGCTTCCTCTAGCTTGGGAATCGCTTGCTCCTTTCCATTTGCGACGGCGCCCGGCACCGTGCCAGGCGCGTCATCCGTGGGTGCGTGAATTTGGTGTCAGTCATCTAGCTCCGCAGGTACCGGTCGACCAGATCGACCTCCTGAAGCCTCCGCAGGCCCTCGCGGATGTCCTTGGCCCTGGTCGGGCCGACTCCGTCGACGGCCTCGAGATCGGCGTCGGAGGCCGCCAGGACCTCCTCCAGCCCGCCGAGCTCGTGGATGATCTTCTGGACGACAAGCTTGGGGATGCGGGGGATGCGGCCCAGCACGCGGTAGCCGCGCGGCGCAACCGTGAAGTCGAGGGTGTTGAGCTTGCGGTCGTAGCCGAGCAGCTCGGCGAGGCAACCGAAGTCGAGCACGTCCTGGTGGGACATCCGGGCCAGCGACTGCAGCATCGCGGCGAGGTTCTGCTCGGAGTCCTCGACCGAGTAGTCGCGGATCAGCGCCGTCTTGTCGGCGGCGACACCGACCATCGTCTCCTCCAGCTGCATCTCGATCAGCCTGCCCTCGGTGCCCAGCTCGACGATGTAGCGCTCGACCTCGACCGCCATCCGGGTCACCAGCTCGGCCCGCTGCAGCGCGGCGAGCGCGTCGTAGAGGACGCCGCCGCCCTCGAACTCCAGCACCGTCAGCCGGGTGGAGATTTGGTCGAGCCGCTCGCGGTACTTCTCCAGCGTCGCCAGCCCCTGGTTCGCTTTGGCGAGCACCGCGGGGATGTCCTGGAGGATGTACTTGGTCCCCTCCACGTAGAGGGAGACGACGTCGCGGCGTTGGGAGATTGCGATGACCAGGGCCTCGGTCTGCTTGGAGACGCGCTCGGCGGTGCGGTGGCGGGTGCCGGTCTCCCCGGAGAGGATCGTCGGGTCCGGCATCAGCTGGACGTTGGCCCAGGTGATGTTCGTCGCCTCGGTGTTGAGGACGATCGCCCCGTCCATCTTCGCCACCTGGTAGAGCATCGCCGGGGTGTAGTCGATGTCGAGCTTGATCCCGCCGGAGAGCAGGTGGGAGATGTCCCCGGGGTCACCGACGACGATCAGGCCACCGGTGCGGGAGTGGACGATGTTGTCGATCCCCTCGCGCAGGGCGCCACCGGGCGCGACAATGTCAAGGGCCCTCAGCAGCCGGGGGTCCTGCCGTTCTGAAAGCTCGTGAAGCTCGTCCCCAGACAGAGAAGGCATTGCTGTCTAGGATGCCAAATGTCGCTCTGGAATGCGGCCTGGGGATATCCGTGTGGAAAGATCGGGATGCGGTTTGTCAAGGAAACCGATCACAGCGCGCCGCAATTCCCGGCCTCTTTGCCGTGGTTAGAGATGGAAGCGACGGTGGTGGCGATGGTGCAGCAGCTCCTGCGGCGGCGGATCGCCGGCGACTGCGGGGTCGGGCCCCGGCTGCTCCGGGTCGCGAACGAATGCCCAGGTGAGCGCCGTCCCGACGACACAGAGCCCGACCGAGATCCAGGTCGAGCCGGCGAGCGCCGCCGTGAAGGAGTCGCCCCCCGCCTCCAGCGCGTGGAAGACGGTGCCGGTGGCGGCGAGCGCCAGGGCGCCGGCGACGACCCTGTCCATCGCCAGCACCCCGGAGGCGATCCCGACCTTCTCGCCCGGCATCACCGCCATCGCCGCGGTCGACATCGGCGCGTAGACGAGGCCGATCGCAATCCCGAACAGCAGGTAGCCGGCGAGCAGCAGCCCGTAGGCGCTGCCCGAGTCGAGCCGGGTCAGCACGACCAGGCCGCCGGTCCCGCAGAGCATCCCCGCCGTCATCAGCCGCCGCGAGCCGAAGCGGCCGATCAGGCGTCCCGAGAAGGGCGAGATGAAGACCATCGGCGCCGTCACCGGGAGGATCAGCAGGCCGCTCTCGATCGCCGAGTGGCCGCGCACGTCCTGCAGGTACTGCGGCTGGAAGAACATCACCGACCAGTAGGCGCCGACCACCGCGAAGGCGGCGGCGCTGGCGCCGAAGTAGGGGCCGTTGCGGAACAGCGAGAATTCGACGATCGGCTCCCGCACCCGGTGCTCGATCCGCCAGAAAGCGGCCAGCAAGGCGGCGCCCAGGACCGCCAGCGACGCCGTCGCGGCGGCGTCCCAGGCACGTGACTGGATCATCGCCAGGACGACGGCCGTCAGCCCGGCGGTGAGCACGACCAGGCCGGGCAGGTCGACCCGTGTGCCGGCGCTCGGGTCGGTCGACTCCGGCGCCGCGGCGACGATCACGGCGAGGCCGGCGGTGACGATCGGCAGGTTGATCCAGAAGATCATCCGCCAGTCGATCTCGATCAGCGCCCCGCCGACCAGCGGCCCGATCGCCAGCGCGACCGCCGAGACCCCCGCCCAGATGCCGAGCGCTCGCGGCTGCTCGGCGGAGGGGAATGCGTTGCAGACGATCGCCAGCGAGAGCGAGAGCATCGGCGCCGCCCCCACCCCCTGCAGGACGCGGCCACCGATCAGCGTCAGCTCGCCCTGGGCGGCGCCGGAGAGGACCGACCCGGCAGCGAAGACGACCATGCCGGCGACGAAGACCCGCTTGCGCCCAAGCATGTCGCCGAGCCGGCCGGCGGTGACGACAAGGACGGCGATCGTCAGCAGGTACCCGTTCATCACCCACTGAAGGCCCGCAGCGGTGATGCCGAGGTCCTTGCGCATGACCGGCAGCGCCAGCGCCACCACGGTCGAGTCGAGCATCAGCAGGAAGAGGCCGGAACAGGCCCCGACGAGGGTCCACCAGGGTCTGCCCACCTTGATTACTTTGCCGAGCGGCCAGGTGTCGGCGCGCTCCTCGCCCTCATGCGTGGGGCTGCTCACCCTCGTCCGGCTCGCGATCGCCGCCGGCGTCCTTCTTCGCACCGACGCCGACCTTCTCGGGCTCGGGCTTGGCCTTGCTGGGCCGCGCCGGCTTCTTCGGCTTGACGATGGTGAGGCTGAGCGGCCGGTCCTCCTCGTCCCCGGAGGGGTCGCGGGCGACCATCACGGTCGAGCCGGGGGTCATCTCGCCCTGCCTCAGCACCTCGTCGGCAAGCGGGTCCTCGACGTAGCGCTGGATCGCGCGGCGCAGCGGCCGGGCGCCCATCGAGGGGTCCCAGCCTTTCTCGACCAGCAGGTCCTTGGCCTCGTCGGTCAGCTCCAGCTGCAGCTTGTGTTCGGCCACCTGGACGCGGACCCGGTTGATCATCAGGTCGATGATCTCCTTCACCTCGTCTTTGGCCAGCTTGTGGAAGACGATCACCTCGTCGATCCGGTTGAGGAACTCGGGCCGGAAGACCTTTTTCAGATCGCTCATGATCCGGTTCTTCATGTCGTCGTAGGACATCCCGGTCTCGTCGGCGACGGTGAAGCCGATCGAGGTGTTCTTGGCGATCTCCGACGCCCCGATGTTCGAGGTCATGATCACGATCGCGTTGCGGAAGTCGACGGTGCGGCCCTGGGCGTCGGTCAGCCGCCCGTCCTCGAGGATCTGCAGGAGGATGTTGAAGACGTCGGGGTGGGCCTTCTCGATCTCGTCGAGCAGCAACACCGAGTACGGCTTGCGCCGCACGGCCTCGGTCAGCTGGCCGCCCTCGTCGTAGCCGATGTAGCCCGGCGGCGAGCCGACCAGGCGGCTGACCGCGTGCTTCTCCATGTACTCGGACATGTCGATCCGGACCATCGCCTCCTCGTCTCCGAACAGGAACTCGGCCAGGGTGCGGCCCAGCTCGGTCTTGCCGACCCCGGAGGGGCCGAGGAAGATGAACGAGCCGGCCGGGCGTTTCGGGTCCTTGATCCCGGCCCGTGAGCGGCGGATCGCTTTGGAGACGGCGGTGATCGCGACCTTCTGGCCGATCACCCGCTTGTGCAGTTCCTCCTCCATCTGGATCAGTTTCTTGGTCTCGGCCTCGGTCAGCTTGAAGACCGGGATCCCGGTCCACATCGAGACGATGTCGGCGATCTCCTCCTCGCCGACCTCGGGGCGCTCGCCGTTCTCGCCCTCGGCCCACTCGTCCTCGAGCTGGCGCTTGCGGGTCGTCAGCTGACGCTCGGTGTCGCGCAGGTTGGCGGCCTTCTCGAACTCCTGCGCTTCGATCGCGGTCTCCTTCTCGCGCCGCGTCGCCTCGATCTCCTCCTCGAGGTCACGATAGACCGGCGGCGCGCTCATCGACTTGATCCGCATCCGCGAGGCGGCCTCGTCGATCAGGTCGATCGCCTTGTCGGGCAGGAAGCGGTCGGAGATGTAGCGGTCCGCCAGCTCCGCGGCGGCGCCCAGCGCATCGTCGGTGATGTTCACGTGGTGGTGCTGCTCGTAGCGCTCGCGCAGCCCCTCGAGGATCTTCACGGTGTCCTCGACCGAGGGCTGGTCGACTTTGATCTGGGCGAAGCGGCGCTCCAGCGCAGAGTCGCGCTCCAGGTACTTGCGGTACTCGTCGAGCGTCGTGGCGCCGATCGTCTGCAGCTCACCGCGGGCCAGCGCCGGCTTCAGGATCGAGGCCGCGTCGATCGCGCCCTCGGCCGCACCGGCCCCGACCAGGTTGTGGAGCTCGTCGATGAAGAGGATGATGTCGCCGCGCTGGGTGATCTCTTTCATCACCTTCTTGAGGCGCTCCTCGAACTCACCCCGGTACTTGGAGCCGGCGACCAGCGCCGCCAGGTCGAGCGTGTAGATCTGCTTGTTCTTGAGCAGCTCGGGCACCTCGCCTTTGTTGATCCGGGCGGCCAGGCCCTCGACCACGGCGGTCTTGCCGACTCCGGGCTCGCCCAGCAGCACCGGGTTGTTCTTGGTGCGGCGGGAGAGGATCTGCATGATCCGCTCGATCTCCATCTCGCGGCCGATCACCGGGTCGAGCTTGCCCTCCTCGGCGAGCTTGGTCAGGTTGCGGCCGAACTGATCCAGCAGTTTCGAGGATTTCTTGCCCTCGCCCTGACCGCCGCCTCCGCCCGCGCCCTGACGGCGGCCGCCGGGCCCGGAGAGCATCCGGATCACCTCGTTGCGGATCTTGTCCGAATCCGCGTCGAAGTCGAGCAGGATCCGCGCCGCCACCCCCTCGTTCTCTCGGACCAGGCCGAGCAGGATGTGCTCGGTGCCGATGTAGTTGTGGCCGAGCGAGAGCGCCTCGCGCAGCGCCAGCTCCAAGACCTTCTTGGCGCGCGGCGTAAAGGGGATCTGGCCGGAGGTGACCTCCTCGCCGGAGCCGACGATCCGCACCACCTGGGAACGGACGCGCTCGGTGGTGATCTCGAGCGACTCGAGGACGCGGGCTGCAAGCCCCTCCTCCTCGCGCAGCAGACCGAGCAGGATGTGCTCGGTGCCGATGTAGTTGTGCTTGAGCGTGCGCGCCTCTTCCTGCGCTAGGACGACGACCTGACGGGCTCGCTCTGTGAATCTCTCGAACAAAGGCTTCCTTACATGGTCAAACGCAGTTCGGTTGAGGAAGTACCGCAGACGCCCTTCGAGTATCGGAAGGCGCCCATGTGCCCCTTGAACGATACCGAGAGTGCCCACCCGGGCCGGCGACCCGAAAATCCGCTGGTAGCGGTCTCCCGGGGTCCGTTCAGAATCGCATCGCGGGGAACAGCACGACCTCGCGCACGCTTTGCGCCCCGGTCAGCATCATCACCAACCGGTCGATCCCGAGCCCGACCCCGCCGGTCGGCGGCATCCCCTGCTCCAGCGCCTCGACGAATGCCTCGTCGTAGGGCTGCGCCTCCTCGTCGCCCCGCGCCAGCTCGGCGGCCTGCTGCTCGAAGCGGCGCCGCTGCGCGTCGGGGTCGTTCAGCTCGCTGAACGAGTTGGCGATCTCCATCCCGCCGACGAACGCCTCCCAGCGCTCGACCAGCCCCTCCTCGGAGCGATGCGCCTTGGCGAACGGCGACAGCTCGACGGGGTAGTCGAGGACGAAGGTCGGCTGAACCAGCTCCGGCTCGACCGACTTGGAGAGCAGGCCGTCGACCAGCTTGCCCCAGCCCTCGGCCGGATCGGGCTCCGTCCCCATCGCCGCGGCCAGCGCCTCGCGGGTCGGGCGCTCGGCGATGTCGACGCCGGCCCGCTCGCGGATCGCCTCGCGCAGCGTCATCCGCCTCCAGGGCGGGGCGAGGTCGATCGCCGTCTCCCCGCGCTGGATTGTGGTCGTCCCCAGCACCCGCTCCGCCACCTCGGCGACCAGCAGCTCCAGGTCGCGCGCGGTCTTGCCGTAGTCGGCGTAGGCCTCGTACCACTCGAGCATCGTGAACTCGGGGTTGTGCTTGTGCGAGACGCCCTCGTTGCGAAAGTCCTTGCCCAGCTCGTAGACGCGGTCGATGCCGCCCACGACCAGCCGCTTCAGGTACAGCTCGGTGGCGATCCGCAGGTAGAAGTCGCGGTCCAGCGCATTGTGGTGGGTGACGAAGGGCCGGGCCAGGGCGCCTCCGTAGAGCGGTTGGAGCACCGGGGTTTCGACCTCGACGAAGCCGCGCTCGTCGAGCCAACGACGCACCTCGCCGATCGTGCGAGCGCGGAGGGCGAGGACGCGGCGGCTCGTCTCGTTGGCGATCAGGTCCAGCTCGCGCCGGCGGTAGCGAGTCTCGACGTCCTCGAGACCGTGGAACTTGCCGGGCGGGGGGCGCAGGCTCTTGGCGAGCAGGCGCCAGCGGTCGATCGCGAGGGAGAGCTCGCCGCCCCGCCGGGTCGCCAGCGCGGCGCCCTCGACGCCGACGATGTCGCCGAGGTCGAGGTGGACCAGTCGCTCGAACGCCTCCTCGCCGAGCAGGTCCTCGCGGGCGTGGAGCTGGATCTGCCCGCTGCCGTCGCGGAGGTCGAGGAAGGCGGCCTTGCCGTGGCCGCGGCGGGCGACGATGCGGCCGGCGACGCGGTGGCGCGAATCGGTCTCGACCCCCGGCGCCAGGCCCTCGTGCGCGGCCCGCACCGCGACGATCTCCTCGCGCTCGGCGAACTCGTGCGGAAACGGGTCGATCCCCGCCTCGCGTATGCGATCCAACTTCTCGCGCCTGTCGCGCAGTACGTCCGAGAGTTCTGGCTGTTCAGTCACGTCCTCAGGCGGTCTCGATTTTCGTGATCTTGAGTTTCTTCTTCGGTCCCCGGGGAACTTCGACGCTGACCACGTCGTTGCGCTTGCGGCCGATCAGGGCCTTGCCGATCGGCGACTCGTTGGAGAGCTTGTGCTCAAGCGGGTCCGCCTCGGTGGAGCCGACGATCTGGAACTTCTGCGAGTCGCCGGTCTTCTGGTCTTTGACGTGGACGATCGAGCCGAACTTCACCTCGTCGGTGCCGAGGCCCTTCTCGTCGACCACCGTGGCGCGGCGCAGCCTCTCCCCGAGCTGGACGATCCGCTGCTCGAGCAGCGCCTGCTCGTTCTTGGCGTCGTCGTACTCGGCGTTCTCGGAGATGTCGCCGAACTCACGCGCCTCCTTGATGCGAGCCGCGACCTCGCGCCGCTTGGCGGTCGAGAGGTGCTCTATCTCTTCTTTGAGCTTCTCGAGCCCTATCGGGGTGATTACCGCCTGCTGACTCACTTGTCCTGACCTCGCTTTGTTTGATGGAGGGTGGGAATCCGGCTCCCAGACCCAAAAACGCCCAGGCACAACGGCTTTCGTGTCGCCGCACCGGGGCCGGAAGTCGCGGGATTATAGCGAGGGCCCAGGGCCGGCCAAGCCGCGAACCAAGGCGCGGGCGCGGGGCAGGTCGGCGCTCCGCTGCAACTCGTCGGCGACCGCCGGCGGAGCGTCAAGCGGCTCCATGTACCAGGGGTAGAACTTGCGCAGGTAGCGCCCTGCCCGCTCCGCCCCGAGATGCTCCTCGGCGCGGTCGATCACCCAGAGCAGCTCGCCGGCGACCTCATCGCGCCGCGGCGGCGCGGCGCGGCGGCCGGTCAGCTCCTCGAACACCCAGGGGTTGCCGAGCGCACCGCGGGCGATCATCACCGCGTCGGCGCCGGACTCGCGGTGGGCGCGCCGCGCCGCCTCGGCGCTCTTCAGCCCGCCCGAGACGATCACCGGCACGTCGACCCGCTCGACCAGCTCGCGGGTGAGCGCGTAGTCGGGGCTTCCCCCGTGGCCGACCGTGGCGGCGCGCGGGTGGAAGGCGATCGCCGCGGCGCCGCCCTCCTCGACGAGCCGTAGCGCCAGCTCGAAGCCGGAGCGATCCCCCGGACGCAGCCCGGATCGCAGCTTCGCCGTGACCGGCAGTCCGCTGCCCTCGGCGGCGGCGCGGACCAGCGCCAGGGCCAGCTCGGGGTCGCCGAGCAGCTCGGCGCCGGCCCCGGTGCGGCGGACCTTGCGGACCGGGCAGCCCATGTTGATGTCGATTAGGTCGGCGCCGGCCTCGGCGGCGATCGCAGCCCCGGAGCGCATCACCTCGGCATCGTGGCCGAACAGCTGCACCGAGACAGGGTGCTCGTCGGGGTGGATCCGCATCAGCTCCCGCAGGGTGCGCTCGTTGCGGTGGTGGAGGCCAAAGCTGGAGACCATCTCCGACACCGCCAGGCCGGCGCCGTGCCGCTTCGCCTGCAAGCGCACGAACCAGTTGCCGATCCCCGCCAGCGGCGCCAGCAGCACGCGGTTGGCTATCCGCACCCCGCCAATCTCGAACGGCTCTGTCAGCTCATCTGTTCCGTGCATGGATCAGCTGCAATCCCTTCAAGGTGAGCATCTCGTCGACCTCCTCGATCGTCTCGGTGAAGGGCACGATCGCCGCGGCGAGGCCGCCGGTCGCCAGCAGGCGCGCCTCTCCCAGCTCTTCCTCGATCCGCCGGACCACGCCGTCGATCAGGCCGGCGAAGCCGAAGACGACCCCCGACTGGATCGCGGCGCGGCTGGAGCGGCCGATCGCCGTCTCCGGCTCGGCGAGGTCGATGCGGGGGATGCGGGCGGCCCGCTCGACCAGCGCGGTCAGCGAGATCTCAAGGCCGGGGGCGATCGCGCCGCCGAGATACTCGCCCGCGTCGGAGACCGCGTCGAAGTTGATGCCGGTACCGAAGTCGACCACCACGCAGGCGCTCCCGACCCGGTCAAAGGCGGCGACCGCGTTGACGAGGCGGTCGGCGCCGATTTCCAGCGGGTTGTCGATGCGGATCGGCATCCCCGTCTTCACCCCCGGCCCGATCGTCAGGCACTCGCCGCTCAGGTAGCGCTCGGTGAGCTGCTCGTACTGGGCGCCCAGCGGCGGCACGACCGAGCAGACGCAGACCGCGTCGAGGTCGCCGAGGCTGATCTCGCCCAGCGCCAGCAGGCCGCCGATCCGCTCCGCCAGCTCGTCGCCGGTCGCCCCGGCGCGGGTCTGGAAGCGCCAGTGCTCGGCGAGCCGGTCGCCGTCGAAGGCGCCGAGGTGGGTCTGGGTATTGCCGACGTCGACCGCGAGGAGCATGGCGCGATTATCGCGAGATCGAGGACTTCGGGCCGCAAGGCGCGCTACAACGCATAGGATGCTTCGGCGATGACCGGCCGCCTTTACGTGATCCCCGCCTCGCACCCGAGCATCGCCGCCGCGTTGATGCTCGACCACAAGGGCATCCCCTATAAGCGCACCGACCTGCTGCCGGTGATCTCCAAGCTCGTCCTGCGGGCGCTCCGCTTCCCCCGCAACACCGTGCCGGCGATGAAGATCGACGGCGAGCGCGTGCAGGGATCGCGGCAGATCGCCCGGACGCTGGACGAGTTCCGGCCCGAGCCGCCCCTCTTCCCGGCCGACCCCGAGAAGCGGGCTGCGGTCGAGGAGGCGGAGCGCTTCGGCGACGAGCAGCTTCAGCATCCGGTCCGGCAGATCCTCTGGTGGGCGATCAAGCGAGACAGAGCCCCGCTGCGCAGCTACTCCGAGGGCGCCAGGCTGGGGATCCCGATCGACCTGGCGATGCTCACCGCGGCGCCGATCGTCGCCCTCTCGGCGCGGTTCAACGAGGCGAACGACGCCAACGTCCGCCGTGACCTGGCGGCGCTGCCCGAGATGCTGCAGCGAGTCGACGAGTGGATCGCAGCCGGGGTGCTGAACGGCGAGCAGCTCAACGCCGCCGACTTCCAGATCGCGCCCAGCCTCGGCTTGGCGATGACCTTCGACGACCTCCGGCCGGCGATCGAGAACCGCCCCGCCGGCCAGCTCGCGAAGCGAGTCGTCCCGAACTACCCCGGCAAGACCCCGCCGATCCTGCCGCCGGCCTGGCTCGAGCCGCTGCGCAGCGAGAGCGCCGTCGCGTAGGCCCCGTCCCGGTAGGGGTCCCACTTAACTTTTTCTGAAGACAGTTGGCGGCTGTCCGCCAGCGTCGTCACAGAAAAAGTACAAGACGTTCCACCCCTACCGGGACGGGCCTAGTCCAAGGGGCCGGCTTGATCAACTCGTTGGCCGGGACCCAGGGCCGCGAGGGCGTCTGTCAGGCGCATGCCGTCGGGGAGGGCGAGGCCGGGGTCTAGCTCCAGCAGCGGGGCGAGGACGAAGCGGCGGCCGGTCACCTCGGGGTGGGGCAGGGTCAGCCGCTCGGTCGAGAGCTCGAGGTCGCCGAGCAGGAGGAGATCGATGTCGAGCGGGCGGGGGCTGTGGCGGGGGGCGTCGAGGGCGCGCCCCCGCTCAGCCTCGATCTCCTTGCAGAGGTCGAGCAGCTCCTCCGGCTCCAACCCGGTCCGAATGCGGAGCACGGCGTTGAGGAAGTCGGGCTGGTCGAGCACCTCGCCGACCGGCTCGGTCCAATACGCCGAGGAGACCGCCTCGACCTCGACCCCGCGCTCGCGCAGCATCCGGACCGCGGCCCTCAGGTGCTCCTCGCGGTCGCTGACGTTCGAGCCCAACCCCAGGTAGCCGGTCCGCACGCTACTCGTCCTCGTCGCTCGCCTCGTCCTCGACGCGCTCGTGGACGACCTCCACGGCGACCTCCTGGATGGCGAGGGGCAGGGGCGGCTCGGGCTTCGACGCCCGGACGCGCGCCGACTCGCAGCCGTAGCGCTCCATCAGCCGTTCGCCGACGACCTGCGCGAGCCGCTCCAGCGTGCGGTAGCTGCGCTCGGTCGCGGCAAGGGCGACGATGTCGCAGGCCTCGCCGTAGTCGACCGTGTCCTCGATCCGGTCGGTGAGCACCGCGTCGCAGTCGGGCACGTCGAAGGAGATGTCGAACTCGAGCCGCTGGCCGACTTCCCGCTCGGCCTCGCTGACCCCGTGGTGGGTGTAGATCGAGAGCCCGCGCAGCTCCACCTCGACCCTCGACTCGATCCCGTTGCCGTGAACCTCCATGGTGGGTCCAACCTACCCGAGGATCGCGGTGGCGACCTTCGCCGCCTGCGCCGCCTCGGCGACGTCGTGGACGCGGAGGACGTCGGCGCCCTCGGCGGCGGCGAGGAGCGAGGAGGCGATCGTGCCGCCGAGCCGCCCGCCGGCCTCCGAGCCGTCGATCTTGCCGATGAAGCTCTTGCGGGAGGTGCCGATGACCAGGGGGCGGCCGAGCTGGCGAAGCTCGCCGAGCCGCCGCAGCAGCTCCAGGTTGTGCTCCAGCGTCTTCCCGAACCCGATCCCCGGGTCCAGCCAGATCCGCTCCTCCGCGACGCCGGCGGAAACGGCCGCCTCCATCCGCTCGGCGAGGAATGCCTTGACGTCATCGACCACGTCGTCGTAGACGGGATTCTCCTGCATCGTCCGCGGCGTCCCCTGCATGTGCATCAGCACCAGCCCCGCCCCCTGCCCCATGCACAGGCCGGCGATCTCGGGGTCGCCGCGCAGCGCCGTCACGTCGTTGACGATCGTCGCCCCCGCATCGAGCGCCGCGGCGGCGACCGCCAGCTTCGAGGTGTCGATCGAGACCGTCGCCACCCCTGCCAACCCGGCAACCACCGGCTCGACCCGAGCCAGCTCCTCCTTCTCGCTTACCCCTTCGGCGCCCGGCCGCGTCGACTCACCCCCCACATCCAAAATCTCAGCTCCATCCTGTGCCAGCTTTTCCCCGTGCGCGATCGCCGCATCCGCATCCAGGAATAGCCCCCCGTCGGAGAACGAGTCGGGGGTGACGTTCACAACGCCCATCAGCTTCGGGTTCATGAGCAAAGTATCCCCAGCCTCCCTCCCGCGGGTGGCGTCGACAGGACCCGCGGGCAGAGGAAGTTAGCCTGCGTCGCCGCCGGCGTAACCGGGCCGCGGATGATGCGGCATCGGGCGGGCACCCTCGCGCTGCGGCCGCTCGGGGGTCGGCGCCGGCTCGGCCGGCTTCGCCGGCTCCTCCTCGTCGGCGAAGACCTCGTCCTCGGCCTTGTCGTCGAGCAGCGCCAGGAACTGCTCGGCGTCGATCGTCTCCCGCTCCAGCAGGATCTTGGAGATCCGGTCCAGCTCGTCCCGTTTGTCGGCGAGCAGGTCCTTGGCGGCCTGGTGGGCGCTCTCGACGATGCGACGGATCTCGTCGTCGATCTCGCGGGCGATCTCGTCGGAGTAATCGGGCTCGGAGGAGAATTCGCGGCCGAGGAAGGGCTGGCCGCGATCGTGGCCGAAGACGCGCGGGCCGAGCCGCTCCGACATCCCGAAGCGCATCACCATCTGCTTCGCCGTCTCGGTCACCTTCTCGAGGTCGTTGGATGCCCCGGTGGTGATCTCGCCGAAGATGATCTCCTCGGCGGCGCGCCCGCCCAGGGTCATCGCCATCGTGTCGGTTAGCTCGGCGCGCGAGGTGAGGAACTTGTCCTCGGTGGGCAGCGAGATCGTGTAGCCGAGCGCCTGGCCGCGGCTGATGATCGAAACCTTGTGGACCGGGTCGCAGTTGGGCAGCAGGTGGCCGACGAAGGCGTGCCCAAGCTCGTGGTAGGCGGTGATCAGCCGCTCCTTCTCCGACATCACGCGGGTTTTCTTCTCGGGGCCCGCGATCACCCGCATGATCCCCTCCTCCAGCTCCTGCATCGAGATCTCGCGGCGGTCCTGGCGGGCGGTGAGCAGAGCCGCCTCGTTGATCAGGTTGGCGAGGTCGGCGCCGGTGAAGCCAGGCGTCTGGCCTGCCAGCACGTCGAGGTCGATCGCCTTGGCCAGCGGCTTGCCGCGGGTGTGGACCTCGAGGATCTGCTTGCGGCCCTTGCGGTCGGGGCGGTCGACGACGACCTGCCGGTCGAAGCGGCCAGGCCGCAGCAGCGCCGGGTCGAGGATATCGGGGCGGTTGGTCGCGGCGATCAGGATGATGTTGTCCTTCATCTCGAAGCCGTCCATCTCGACCAGGAGCTGGTTCAGCGTCTGCTCGCGCTCGTCGTGGCCACCGCCCATGCCGGCGCCGCGGTGGCGGCCGACGGCGTCGATCTCGTCCATGAAGATGATGCAGGGGGAGTTCTGCTTGGCCTGCTCGAAGAGGTCGCGAACGCGGCTGGCGCCGACCCCGACGAACATCTCGACGAAATCCGAGCCGGAGATCGAGAAGAAGGGAGCGCCGGCCTCGCCGGCGACGGCGCGGGCCAGCAGCGTCTTGCCGGTGCCGGGTGGGCCATAGAGCAGGACGCCCTTGGGGATGCGGGCGCCGAGCGCCTGGAATTTCTTCGGGTTCTCGAGGAACTCCTTGATCTCGTACAGCTCCTGCACCGCCTCATCGACCCCGGCGACGTCGCGAAAGGTGATCTTCGGCGCATCGGCCGACATCCGTTTCGCTTTCGATTTGCCGAAGTTCATGACGCGTGAGCCGCCGCCCTGCATCTGGTTCATCAGGAAGATCCAGAAGCCGAAGAAGAGGAGGAAGGGCAGGACGTAGGTGAGCAGCGAGAGGAGGCCGGAGCCGCCCGTTCCCTTCACCGTCGTCTCGACCTTGTTGCTGTCGAGCGAGTTGAGCAGGCTCTGCTCGGTGTTGGGCGGGTAGCCGGTGGAGAAGGTCTCCCCGCCGCGCTCCTTGACCTCGAGCGTGTTGTCCTTGGTGTTGATCGTCACCTCGGACACCTGACCGCGCTCGATCTGGGCGAGGAACTTGTTGTACGACGGCGCCTCGGTGCCCGGGTCGGGGCTGATCACCCGCTGGGCGACGAAGGCGAGGATCACCACCAGCAGGATTGGGAAAGCCGCGCTTTTGGAGAAACGCCTCACGGGGGGAAATCAGCGTACCAGGGCGGTTTTGCGTCTAGCCGTTTAGCGCAGCGACGTAGTCGAGGTTGCGGTAGCGCTGGCCGTGGTCGAGGCCGTAGCCGATCGCGAAGCGGTTGGGGATCTCGAAGCCGAGGTAGCGGGGCGAGAGGTCGACGCGGAGGCGCTCCGGCTTGGTCAGCAGCGCGCAGACCTCCAGCGAGGCGGGGTTGCGGGCCGCCAGGGTGCGCATCAGGTACTGGAGGGTAAGGCCGGAGTCGACGATGTCCTCGATGATCAGCACGTGGCGGCCCTCGATCGGCGCGTCGAGGTCCTTGAGGATGCGGACGACACCCGAGGAGTCGGTCTGCGACCCATAGCTGGAGACCGCCATGAAGTCGACCTCGCAGGAGATGGTGAGGCTGCGCATCAGGTCGGCGAGAAAAAGCACAGCGCCCTTCAGCACTCCGATCATGAAGAGGTCGCGACCCTCGTACTCCTCGCTGATCTGCTTCCCGAGCTCGGCGACACGCCGCCTCAGGTCCTCGCTGGAGACGAGGGTCTCGCCGATCGCTGGGTCGTTCATCGCGAAGCAGTCTAGATATAGGGGTCTCAGCGCTCGGCGCGCAGCACGCCGCGCTCGGCGATCGCCCGCACGCCGCCGCCGAGGTCGAGCATCGTCGTGCCGGTGCGGCGCAGCGCCGCGACCTCGTCGGCGCGGCGCGCCGCGCCCGGGACGGGGCGCCCGGCGACGCGGTCGGCGAGCTGCTGCACGACGAGGCGACGCAGCGCCGGAGGCAGGGCGGCGAGCCGCTCCAACTCGATCGTGCCGCGAGCCGATCCGTTCGGGCCGTCGATCTCCGCGACGACCAGAGTGTCCAGCACCTCCGCCTCGTCGCGCAGCAGCTCCGCGATGCGCAGCACGTTCTGGGCCGCGGCGGGGTGGATCTCCGCCAGCGCCGCCGCCAGCCCGTGGCGGACCCGGTTGCGCGCGTAGGCCGGCTCGGCGTTGGTCGAGTCGTCGCGCCAGGTCAGCCCCCGCTCCTCGCAGTAGGCGGTGGTCTGCTCCCGCGTGAACGAGAGCAGCGGCCGCGCCAGCCTGCCGTCGCGGGGCCGCATCCCGAGCAGGGCGCGGCGGCTCGGTGAGGAGGCGAGCCGGTAGAGGATCGTCTCGACCTGGTCGTCGGCGGTGTGGCCGGCGGCGACCGTGGCGTCGTGCGAGAGCGCCAGCCGCGCGGCGGCGGCGTAGCGGGCGTCGCGCGCCCACGCCTGCAGGTTGCCGGGGCCCTCGGGGCGGCGCGGGCGCTCGACCTCGAGCCGCACGCCGAGCCGCTCGCAGAGCGCCGTACAGTGGGCCTCGTCCTCGCCGGAGTCGTCACGCAGGCCGTAGTTGACGTGCAGCACGGTCACCGCCTCGGCCCCGAGCAGCCGCACCGCGAGGTCGAGCAGGCAGACCGAGTCGCGGCCGCCCGAGAGCATCGCGACAACCGCCGTCCCCGCGGGCAGCAGGCCCCCGACCCGCACCTGCTCGAGCATGCGATCGCTATCCATACAGCGAGTGTAGGCGGGGCTCAGCTTAGCTCGACGCGGCGCGGATCACGAAGAGCGGGGTGGGCGCCGGGAAGCCCTTCAGGTTGACCTCGCCGATCGGCTCGAGCTCGAGTCCCTGCCTGGCCTCGATCGCCTCGGCGACCCGGTCGGTGACAAGCACCTCACCGGCCTGGGCGCGGCTGACCACGCGGTGGGTGAGGTTGACGTGGGTCCCGAAGTAGTCGCCGTCGCGGTAGACCGCCTCCGCGTAGTGGATCCCGACCCGCGGCTGCGGCCGCACCGGGAAGCGGGCGAGGAGGCCGACCGCCCACTCGGACAGCGAGGCCGGGTCGGGCGAGACGACCATCACCTCGTCGCCGATCGTCTTCACGATCGTCGCCTCCCGCGGCAGCGTCGCCTCCACCGTTTCGACGAAGTTCTCGACCACGTCGAGCGCCTCGAGGTCACCCTCCTCCTCGGTGTAGCGGGTGAAGCCGGTGAGGTCGATGAAGCAGAGGGTGACCGGGACCTGGCCGAGGTGGAACGCGCTTTCGAGGTCGCTCTCCATGTGGCCGACCACGTCCTGCTCGAGGAAGAAACGCAGGTAGCGGGTGTGCAGGTACTCGGTGAGCGGCGCCGCCAGCGGCAGGATGTCGGCGGCAAGCCCCTCCATCTCCTCCGCCATCTCCAGCTCGGGGACGCCGTCGCGGATCATCGGTTCGTGGACGTAAAGGTGGAAGAGCCGCACCTCGGCGTCGGCGATGCGGCGCAGCGACTGCACGTAGACGCGGACGAGCTGCAGGAAGGCGACGAGCGGGAAACCGGCGGCGAGGATCCGCCCGCAGTGGCGCAGCGCCTCCGCGTCGCGCGGGTTGAGCAGCCGCTCGCGGCCGAGCGGGGTGCCGAGGATGACGAGGATGCGCTCGATCAGCTCCGGCTCGAGGCCGGTTTCCCGCGACACCTCCTCCACGGTCACCTGCTCCTCGGGCTCGGGGAGGAGGTCCTCGATGAAGCCGAATGCGAGCCTGCCCTCACGGCCCGCCTTCTTCAGGTCGTCGAGCGAGTGGCCGCGCTCGCGCAGCCGCGCCACCACCCGCGCCTGAGCGGCGGCGACGGCTGTCCAGCGGCCCCGCCTCACCGGCACGACCTTCTCCCCGGCCCAGCGTTTCAGCGTGCTGGCCGGGACGCCGGAGCGGCGCGCGGCCTCGCCGAGGGATATGCGCTCGTCGGCGGGCATCGGGACCGAGGCTAGCTGTACGGGGGGACCCCAAACGCGAGCGGGGCGGCATCTGCCGCCCCGCTCGCCTCGTTCGTATCTTCGAAGCCCTGCTGCCAGCGGACCGCTAGGCGGGGGCCTCCGGATCCTCGTGCGCCTGCAGGACCGGCTCCCCGGCCTCGCCGGTGCGGATGCGGATCGCCTCCTCCACCGGCAAGACGAAGATCTTGCCGTCCCCGACCTCGCCGGTGCGGGAGTGCTTGAGGATGGTTTCGACGACCAGTGACTTATCCTTGTCCTCGACCACGACCTCCAGCTTCAGTTTCGGCCGGACGTTGACGGTGAGGGTCGAGCCTCGATAGCGCTCGACTATTCCCTTCTGGCGCCCCGAGCCCTTGGCCTCGCTGATCGACAGGGACGGGAACCCCTTGTCGAGCAGCTCGGCCCTGATCGGCTCGAACGCCTCGTGGCGGATGAACGCCTCTATCTTCTTCATGCGCTCAGGCCTCCTTAACGCGACTCGGTCGCTGTCGTCTGGACAGGTGTGGCCGGTACCCCAGCCCCGGCGCCCATCGTGTGGGGCAGGCCGGTGGAGTACTCCGGCTGCGGGATGAACTGCTCCGGGTACCCGTACATGCCGTGCGAGCTGATGTCGAGACCAGCTTCCTCTTCGGCGTCGGAGACCCGCAGGCCGATCGTCCTTTTGATGATCGCGAAGGTGACGTAGGAGATCGTGAACACCACCACGAACGTGAATAGAACGGCCAGCCCCTGGACGGCGAGCTGACCCAGCGACGCGCTGAACGTGACGTCGCCGAACACGGCGTACCAGAGGCCCGGCGCGGCGCCTTCGCTGATCAACCGCTCGGAGCCGAATATGCCGACCGAGAGCGTGCCCCAGATACCGGCCAGGCCGTGCGCCGAGAGGGCGCCGACCGGGTCGTCGAGGAGCCTCTCGATCGACAGCACTGCGTAGACGACGAGCAGGCCGGCGATCAAACCGATGATCGGCGCCGCCCAGGTCTCGACGAAGCCCGACGGCGCCGTGACGCCGACCAGGCCGGCAATCGCGCCGTTGCCGGCCATGCCGACGTCGAGCGATCTGCTCTTCAGGTAGACCGCGATCGAGGCGCCGATCACCCCGGCGGCGGCGGCGAGCTGCGTGTTGAGCATCACCTCGCCGAAGAACGAGCCGGCGGTTTCGAAGGTCGAGCCCCCGTTGAACCCGAACCAGCCGATCCAGAGGAGGATCACGCCGAGGCCGACCAGCGGCATCGAGTGGCCAGGGATGACCCGGGGCTTGCCGGCAGCGTCGTACTTCCCCTTGCGGGCACCGAGCAGCAGCAGCGCCGCCAGGGCGCCGACGGCGCCGGTCAGGTGGACCACCGAGGAGCCGGCGAAGTCCATCACCGGCTTGCCGCCGACGTCGGAGAGCAGGCCGCCGCCCCAGACCGCGTGCGCGACCAGCGGGTAGATCACCGCGCCGAAGACGATCGCGTAGATCACGTAGGCGCCGAACTTGATCCGCTCCAGGGTCGTGCCCCAGACGATCGCCAGCGAGACCGCGCAGAAGGCGAGCCCATAGAGCATCAGCATCGCGTCCGGCCCGGCGACGTTGAACGCTTCCGCCCCACTGCCGATCGTCTGATCGAAGTGGAAGAAGAAGCCGCTGCTCCCGAAGAAGTCGTTGCCGGGACCGTTGATGCCGTAGCCGACCACCCACCAGGCGATGGTCACGAGCGCGAGGTTGACGAGCACCTTGGCCACGCCCGTCCCCACGTTCTTCTGCCTGGAGAAGCCGATCTCGAGGAACATGAACCCGGCCTGCATCAGGAAGACCAGGGCGGTCGCGACGGCGACCCAGACCATGTCCAGCTCGCTGGACTTGGCGGCCACGATTTCAGCCACGCTCTCCGCTGACGCCGCCCCGGGCAACACCAGGGAGGCGAGCGCCGCCAAGAGCACGGCGAGGCCCATCTTCTTTCTCATCTAAACGTCCTCCTTGCCCCCGGAGCAGGCCCCGGCGGTCGCGGATTGGCGATTGCAGCCACTGTATGGACGGGCGCCGGGGCTGTGTTTGGACGGCTGGAGCAAATCCGGGCGGCAGCTTTCTCACGAGTGGCAAGAAGGCGGACGTCCTTTGAGGCCGTGCCGCCGCGGCGGCACTCTCAGGCTAAAGTCGAGGGTTAATCTTTGACCTGGAGGCGGTCCCGCCCGGCACCGGCGGCGTTCAGCTCCCGCCTCAGCTCGCCGACGTCGCGGACGACCTGGTCGATCTGGTCCTCGACCTCCTCGAGGCGCCGTGAGACCGAGCGCAGCCGCCGCTCGAGCCGCTCGACATCGCCGGCGGAGGGAAGGTCGAGCGCCCCCATCGCGGCTTGCTGGGCCTCCAGCGCCTTCTCGCGGGCGCCGAAGGCGGCGGCCAGCGCGTTCTCCAGCACCTGGCTGTCCAGCAGCGCTTGGGCCAGCTCGCCGATCGCCTGTTCGCTGCGCGCCCTCAGGCCCTCCTGCTCGTCGTGCTCGGCGCTCATTGGCAGCAGCTTATAGTGACTATCCGGCCGGGCTGAAATCCTCCTGCCCGCGCATGGAACAAACGTTGATTAAGGCCTTGTTGGGGGGCGCGGCAATCCGTTGCGCGCTCCCATGCGAGCAGGTAGCGTGGGCGAGCCTGTTGCGCGGGGAGAAAGCGGACGCGGGCTGCGCGATCCGCGAAACCTGGTATCGAGGCGCCGTCGGATGAGAAACAAGCTTGCACTGACCACAGCTCTGGCCAGCTTTGCGGCTCTCACAGCGCTGGGCGTGGGCATGGCGGGAGCCGACCCGCTGACCGGGATCGGCGCCCGGCAGCCCGCCGGCCCGGCCACGACGGTCGCCGCAATCCCGACGGTCCAGGCGCCGGCCTGCTCGAACGGGGTCGACGACGACGGCGACGGCTTGCTCGACCTCACCGATCCCGACTGCCCCTCCCCGTCCGGCGTCAGCGAGGCGCCTTCGACCGGAGCCAACCTCGACGCGCCGGCGGGCGCCGGCCGGGAATCCGGCGGGGTCCGCGCCGGCACGGCGATCGACGCCGCCGACGCCAAGGCCGACAGCGGCAACGGCGGCGTCAGCCGCAACCAGAGCCTCGGCGACTCCGGCGGTGGCGGCGCGAGCGGCGGCGTCAGCGCTCCCAGCGCCACCGGCGGCGACCAGCCGCAGGTCGGGGGGCCGAGCGGCGGCTCCTCGTTCACCGACGGCGGCTCCCCCACCCCCGCCAACCCGACGACGACGATCGCCCCCTTCGGCCCCGCCCCGATCGGCGTCCCCAACTTCGTCATCGACTCCTTCGAGATCCCGCCCTTCCTGCTGCCGATCTACCAGGCCTGCGGGACCGAGTACGGGATCCCCTGGGAGGTGCTCGCCTCGATCAACAAGATCGAGACGGCGTTCGGCACCAACCTCAACGTCTCCAGCGCCGGGGCGGTCGGCTGGATGCAGTTCATCCCCTCCACCTGGGAGGCCTACGGGGTCGACGCCAACGGCGACGGCCGCAAGGACCCCTACAACCCGGTCGACGCGATCTGCGCCGCCGCCAACTACCTGCAGGCCAGCGGCGGCAGGGACGACCTCTATAAGGCGATCTTCGCCTACAACCACGCCGACTGGTACGTCCAGGAGGTGCTGCTCTACACGCGGGCCTACGGCAAGCTGCCCTCCGACCTGGTCGGCTCGCTGACCGGGCTGACCGAGGGGGCGCACTTCCCGGTTGCCGCCGACGCGCGCTACGCCGACGACATCTCCACCCGCGAGGCGCTGAAGCGGGCCACGCCGGAGGAGCGCGAGGAGTACGGCAACGCAGCCGAGGTGATCGCCTCCTCGCCGACCCGGCGCGGGATCAACATCTTCGCCGCGGAGGGGGCGCCGGTCGTCGCCGTCAACGACGGGGTGATCGAGAAGATGGGCAGCTCGGAGAAGCTCGGCCGCTACGTAGTTCTGCAGGATGTCTACGGCAACCGCTACACCTACGCGAAGCTGGGACGGATCGTCCGCGACCACCGCTCGGTCGTGATGCCGACCGGCAGGGAGAAGCGCATCCCGGTCGACAGCCAGAACCTGCGGCCCCGCCTCCACGCGCTGCCGAACCGGGTCGACGACCGCGACCGGGCCAGGGCAGCCCAGCGGGTCGACAGCGCGGCCACGGTCGGCGCGGACGGGTCCCTGAAGGTCGGCTCCAAGGTGATCGCCGGCACCGTGCTGGCGCGGATCGGCGCCGGCGCGAACGGCGTCGATCTCCACATCAACTTCTCGATCCGGCCAGCCGGGCGGGGCGCCCCGCGGATCGACCCGAAGCCGATCCTCGACGGCTGGAAGCTGCTGGAGGCGACGGCGATCTACCGCGCCAAGGGCAAGAGCCCGTTCGCGAAGAAGCTCGGCAGCGCCGGGGTGCTGCTGCTCTCCAAGGAGGCGCTGCAGAGGCGCGTGCTCGCCGACGAGCGCCTCTCGATCTACCCCTGCGGGCGCTCCGACATCGCCTCCGGCCAGATCAACCGCCGGGTGCTGGCCACAGTCGAGTACCTGACCGAGAAGGGCTTCCGCCTCACGATCACCTCGCTGAAGTGCGGTCACGGCTTCTACACGGCGAGCGGCAACGTCTCCAACCACAGCTCCGGCAACGCGATCGACATCGCCGCGATCAACGGGGTGGCGGTGCTCGGCAACCAGGGGCCGGGAACGCTCACCGACGCCGTCCTCAAGGCGGCCCTCCGCCTTCAGGGCACGATGACCCCCGAGGAGCTGATCTCGCTCGAGGAGCTGGGCGGGCCGAGCTTCGCGATGGGCGACCACGCCGACCACATCCACATCGGGTGGCAGCCGCACTACGCCGAGGGCGGGCCCGAAGCGCGGTTCGTGCAGCTGCTGAAACCCGACCAGTGGCAGCGGCTGATCGGCCGCCTGGGCAAGATCGACAATCCGCAGGTGCCGACCGCGCCGTCGGAGTACTCGCTGCCGGATCGCCAGCACGGCGTGCCGCCGGCCGGCGACGGCGGCGCACAGAGCGACGACTAGCCGGGAGAATCGGGTCTTCTGACCCAGCTCTTCGGATTCGTGCAGTTCGAGTTCGCCGGTGCACTCGCCGTGGCGGACGGCCGCTACCTGGCCCGCGACGGGGGTGAGGACGGCGAGCAGAGCGTGCTGGTGGTCGAGACGCTGGGTGCGCCCTCCCCGCCGTCCCGGCGTCGCCGCCGGCCGAGGCAGGCCGAGCCCGGCGCCGATCCGTCCGCGCTGCCGCTTGGCCGAGCGACCGCGGTGCGGGCCTTCGAGCCGTTCGACTCCGAGCGGGACGCCGCCGCCTGGCTGGAGGGGGCGGCTGAGGACGGGGAGACCGCCGACACGCTGGTCGCCGCGGGCATCGTCCTGCTGAACCGGGCGCTGCACGCCCATGGCACGGCCAGCGCCGACCCCGGCGTGCACGAGCTGAGCCCGGAGCGGGCGGTGACGGTGCGGATCGGCTACGGCAGCGGCGAGGAGATGGTGGCCGGGCGCTTCACCGTGGCGCGCGACGTCGACGTCTGGGCCACAGGGGCCTCGCGGCGGCGGCGGCGGGCCGAGGAGCTGCGCCCGCAGGAGCGGGTCGCGGCGGTGCTCGGGGGACGCGAGCAGATCGACGCCTGCGAGACGCTGCTGCTGCGCGCCCGGGCTGACCTCGACGCCGGGCGAACCCGCGAGGCCGCCCTGCAGCTCCGGGTCGGGCTGGAGGCGCTGCTGGTGGAGCTGCGGGGGGCGCTTGCCGACCCCGGCCACGAGGAGAACATGGCCGAGCTCGGAGCGCGCCGCCGCGAGGCGGGCGACGCCGCCAACATGGCGCTGCAGGGCGAGCTTGACCCCGAGCGGGAGCGGAACGTGCGTGAGCTGATCGGGATCTGCGAGCGGGTGCTGCGCCGCCGGCGGGTTCTGCGCGGGTAAGGCGGGGCACCCCCGCCCGGACAAATGGCGGGCTAATTAGCCCGCCATTTTGAGTATCCGCCCGTTCGGGGGTGCCCCGCCTTACCCGCGCTAAGTGACTATCCGAAAACCCTCGCGCACGCCTGGCGGCGGCGGACACGGCGCGGATGCGTCGTCCTCAGTCGGCCCAATAGTGCCCACTATTGGGCCTCCCTGCGTCCTCGCCCCGCTTGGTCCGGCGCTCGCCAGCCACACACGCGGGTTTTCGGATAGTCACTAACGGCGCGGCGGCTTGAGTGAGAGGTTGTGGGTGACGATGTCGTCGAGCAGGGATTCGGCGATGTGGTGGGCCTCGTCCAGCGCGATGCCCTCCAGCGAGGGCACCCCGATCACGGTCAGCCCGGCCGCCCGCGCCGCCGCGACGCCGGTCGGCGAATCCTCGAGCGCGACCACCGAGAGGCCGGCCTCCACGCCAAGCCGGCGGCAGACCTCCAGGTAGGGGTCCGGGGAGGGCTTCGGCGCCGCGACCTCGTGCGCGCTCAGTACCACGTCCAGGCGGTCTCGGAAGCCGGCGATCTCCAGCGAGCGCCGCACGAAGGCGAGCGGCGAGTTGGAGACGACGCCGATCGGCGTCCCCCGCTCCTTCAGCCTGCGCAGGAGCTCCCGCGCCCCGACCATCGCCTCGACCCCGTGCTCCAGCTCGGCGACGACCAGCTCGTTCAGCTCTTCGATCAGCTCGGCGGCGCGGCCGGGCTCGCCCAGGCGCCGCTCCAGCACCCGGCCGGCGACCTCGGCCGAGGTGCCGACCAGCTCGCGCTTGTGCTCGGCGGTGAACTCCACCCCGCGCCGCTCGAAGAGGTCGCGCTCGGCCCTCGTCCAGACCGACTCGGTGTCCAGCAGCAGCCCGTCGTTGTCGAAGACGACCGCGTCGGGCGTCGGCTGCGCCCCGTCGCCCGCCGCCGCCATCGTTAGCCGAGCTCCGCCAGGGTCGCGGCGAGCGCCTCGACCATCTCGCCGCCCAGCTTCAGCTCCGCCTCCCCGTCATAGGGCGTCGGCCCCTTGGTGACGATCGCCAGGCGGCCGCCGCGCTCAAGGGTGAGCCGGGGCAGCCCCGCCACCGGGTGGACAGCCAGCGAGGAGCCGACGCAGAGCATCAGCTCGGCCCGCTCGGCAAGCCGCTGGGCGCGGGCCATGGCGCTCTCGGGAAGCAGCTCGCCGAAGAGGACCACGTCGGGCTTGACCGGCCCGCCGCAGGTCGCGCAGACGGCGACTCCCTCGGCGTCGAACAGCGCCTCGACCTCCTCGATCCCGTAGGCGGCGTCGCAGCGGGTGCAGGAGGAGGTCTCGATCGAGCCGTGGACCTCGACCACGTTCTCCGAGCCGGCGGCGCAGTGGAGGCGGTCGATGTTCTGGGTGATCACGCCCTCCAGCAGGCCGCGGCGCTCCAGCTCCGCCAGCGCCTCGTGCGCCGGGTTGGGGCGCTTGTCGCCGAGCGAGTGGAAGCGCGGCCGGTAGTAGGACCAGAAGCGGGCCGGGTCGCGCTCGAAGACCTCGATGTGGGCGACCTCCATCGGGTCGACCTTGGCCCACAGCCCCGTCTCGGGCGTGCGGAAGTCGGGGATCCCGGACGGCACCGAAATCCCGGCCCCGGTCAGCGCGACCGTGCAGCCCGACTCCCCGATCAGCTCCGCAAGCCGCTCGGCCCCACTTGTCGACGGGCCTAAGACGTCCGTCATACGGACGTCTTAGGCCCGTCGACCGGATTCGGTGGCTACTTGCCGCTCCACTTCGGCGTTCGCTTGGTGAGGAAGGCGCCGATGCCCTCCTTCGCGTCCTCGCTGCGGAAGGCGGTGGCGAAGCCCTGCTTCTCGGCCTCGATCCCCTCGTCTAGGTCGCTCTTGTGGGAGACGAGCTTGACCTGCTCGACCGCGACCGGCGCCTGCCCAGCCAGCTTGCGCCCCCACATCAGCGCCGCCTCGAACAGCTCGTGGTCGGGGACGACGCGGCTGACGAGGCCGAACTCGAGCGCCTCCTCGGAGAGGATCGCATCGCCGACCAGGTTCATCTCCAGCGCCTTGCTGGGGCCGACCAGGCGCGGCAGCCTCTGCGTGCCGCCGAAGCCGGGGATGATCCCCAGCTTGATCTCGGGCTGGCCGAAGACGGCCGCCTCGGCGGCGATCCGCACGTCGCAGGCCATCGTCAGCTCGCAACCGCCGCCGAAGGCGATCGCGTTGACGGCGGCGATCGTCGCCACCCGCGCCTGGCCGAAGTCGCGCAGCAGCGCCTGGGCGGTGTGGATCAGCTCCTCGCCGGCCGCTTCGTCCATCTGGGTGAAGGCCTTGATGTCGGCGCCGGCCGAGTAGACGACCGGGATCGCGGAGGCGATCACCATCGCGCCCACCTCGCCGGAGGACTTGACCCGCTCCCAGACCGTGCCGAGGTCGCGGATCACGTCCGGGGAGACGGCGTTCATCGGCGCGTTGGCGAGCCAGGCGATCGCCACCTCGCCGCGGGTCTCCAGCTTCACGGTCTCCGCCTGCTCGCCCTCGTCGGGCTGCGGGTAGGGGTAGAAACCCTGGCCGGGCTTCAGCCCGAGCCGCCCCTGGGCGACCAGGCGCTTCAGGGTCACCGGCGGCGCGAAGCGCTCGCCGTATTTCTCCTCCAGCCGCTCGATCCGCTCCAGCACCGTGTCGAGCCCCTCCAGGTCGGCTTTCCAGAAGGGCGGGAAGAGGCCTTTGCGGGGGTCGAGGCCGGCGCCGGCCATCATCCCGAGGTCGATGTCGCGGACCGAGCAGACGCCCTCCTCGACCAGCAGGCAGGACTCGATCAGCGCCCGGCCGGTGAACATCGCGACCAGCTCCTCGGCGTCGGGCTCGCCCTCGCCGGGTACCGTCTGCTCGCCGTCCTTGTAGAAGCCCTCGCCTCCGGACTTGGCGCCGAGCTTGCCCTCGCCGACCAGCTTGCGCAGCCCCTCGTGGACGTAGAAGCCCTCGCCGTAGGACTCGCTGAGGTGCTCGGCGACGTGCAGCACCGTGTCGAGGCCGAGCAGGTCGTTGAGGAAGAAGGGGCCCATCGGGGCGACCTTGGCGGCGGAGATCGCCTCGTCGACCGCCTTCAGGGAGAGGCCCTGCTCCTCCTGGGCGCGCCAGATCTCGCCGACGGTCGCCATCAGGACGCGGTTGACGACGAAGCCGGGGACCTCGCCGCAGACGATCGGCTGCTTCTTGATCGCCTGGGCGAAGTTGTAGGCGGCGGTGGCGGTCTCCCGCGAG
>VRUE01000009.1:35557-46461 GCA_019456285.1 Solirubrobacterales bacterium
GGACCTCGCCGCAGACGATCGGCTGCTTCTTGATCGCCTGGGCGAAGTTGTAGGCGGCGGTGGCGGTCTCCCGCGAGCTGTCCTCGCCGACGATCACCTCGACCAGCGGCATCACCGAGGCCGGGTAGAAGAAGTGGAAGCCGACCACCTTGTCCGGACGCAGCGTCGCTTCACCGATCTCGGTGATCGAGAGCGAGGAGGTGTTGGAGGCGAGGATCGCGTGGCCGGGGGTGGCGGCGTCGAGCTCGCGGAAGACGGCCTGCTTGATCTCCATCTTCTCCGGCACCGCCTCGACGACGAAGTCGACGTCGCCGAACTCCTCGTAGGTCGTCGTGCCGACGATCTGCCCCATCACCTCGGCGAGGCGGGCGTCGGCCTGCTCCCGGGTCAGCTTCTCCTTCTTGACCAGGCGGCCGAGCTGGCCCTCGGTGACAGCGCGGGCCTTCTCGACCGCGGCGTCGACGAACTTCTGGTCGATGTCTTTGACGACGACGGGGATGTCGGCGGCGGCGATCGCCTGAGCGATCTCGCCGCCCATGGTGCCGCCGCCGACGACGGCGGCCTTGGAAACGAACATTGCGAATCGATCCTCCGAGTTCTGGCTTGGGAATGCGGCTCCTCGGCCGCGAGCCGAGAGGCTACCGGCTCGACGCCGGGACAAAGGCGAGGCGCGATCCTTGTACCCGAGTACAAGTCATCGGCGGCGCGCGGCTATTAGGCTGTTTTGGCTCTTCGTACGGGAGTGAGACCGGTAACCGAGCGCGCCCGCCGGTGGGCGCGCCGCCAAGTGAGGGGCTGACCAAGCGATGACTCGTATCCGCCAGCAGAACGTGACCGCCGCGCAGTGGAGCTCCAACGGGAGGGTCCTCGGCGCGCTCGACCTGACCCTGCCCGAGAACGACCCCTTCGGCGCCAACGTCTTCTCGGTCGCCGTGCAGCGCGACCGCCTGCCCGCCGACGTCTTCGAGAAGCTGCAGGCGACCCTCGCCGGCGGCGAGGCGCTCGACCCGAGCCTCGCCGACGCCGTCGCCGAGGCGATGAAGGAGTGGGCGCTGGAGAAGGGCGCCACCCACTTCACCCACATGTTCCAGCCGCTGACCGGTTCCACCGCGGAGAAGCACGACTCCTTCTTCGAGCCGGAGGGCGAGGGCACGGTGCTCGCCGGCTTCTCCGGCAAAGAGCTGATCCAGGGCGAGCCCGACGCCTCCTCCTTCCCGACCGGCGGCGTCCGCGCCACCTTCGAGGCGCGCGGCTACACCGCCTGGGACCCGACCTCCCCCGCCTTCGTCCTCGAGAACCCGAACGGGGCGCTGCTCTGCATCCCGACCGCGTTCGCCTCCTGGACCGGCGAGGCGCTCGACGCGAAGATCCCGCTGCTGCGCTCGATGGACGCGCTCTCGCGATCGGCGATCAAGGCGCTGCGCCTGCTCGGCGACGAGCAGAGCCAGCGCGTCTTCACCACCGTCGGCGCCGAGCAGGAGTACTTCCTGATCGACGAGCAGTACTTCTTCGAGCGCCCTGACCTGATCTCCACCGGCCGCACCCTGTTCGGCGCCAAGCCGCCGAAGGGCCACGAGCTGGACGACCACTACTTCGGCTCGATCCCCGAGCGGATCCTCGCCTACATGCTGGAGGCGGAGCTGGAGATGCGGAAGCTCGGCATCCCGGTCAAGACCCGCCACAACGAGGTGGCGCCGAACCAGTACGAGATCGCCCCGGTGTTCGAGAACTCGAACGTCGGCTCCGACCACCAGCAGCTGATGATGCAGGTGATGAAGAGCGTGGCGCGGCGCTACGGGCTGGTCTGCCTGCTGCACGAGAAGCCGTTCGCCGGCGTCAACGGCTCCGGCAAGCACAACAACTGGTCGATGAGCACCGACACCGGCTCCAACCTGCTCGACCCGGGCGACACCCCGGCCGACAACGTCCACTTCCTGTTCTTCTGCGCGGCGGTGATCCAGGCCGTCAACAAGCACCAGGGGCTGCTGCGCGCCTCGGTCGCCAGCATCGACCAGGACCACCGGCTGGGGGCGAACGAGGCGCCGCCGGCGATCATCTCGATCTTCCTCGGCGCCGAGCTGAACAAGGTGTTCGAGGCGATCTCCAGCGGCGAGGGCGACCCGCACACGCCGGCCTCCTTCCTCGAGCTGGGGGCGACGGTGCTGCCGGCGCTGCCGATGCACGGCGGCGATCGCAACCGGACCTCGCCGTTCGCCTTCACCGGCAACAAATTCGAGTTCCGGACGCTGGGGTCGAGCGAATCGCTGGCCTTCCCCAACACGGTGCTGAACACGATCGCCGCCGAGGCGATCGACGAGCTGGCCGGCAAGCTGGAGGAGAAGGTCTCCGGCGGCGCCGACACCGCGACGGCGGTGATCGACATCGTCAGGGAGTCCTACGCCGCCAACAAGCAGATCTGCTTCGACGGCGACAACTACGCCGAGGAGTGGCACACGGAGGCCGAGCAGCGCGGGCTGAAGAACCTGCGGACGACGCCCGACGCGCTGCCGGAAGTGCTCACCGAGCAGACCGTGAAGGCGTTCGGCGACTACGGCGTGCTCTCCAAGCGGGAGCTGGAGTCCCGCTTCGAGGTCTGCGTCGAGCAGTACGCGATCCGCGCCAACATCGAGGCGGAGATGACCTCCTCGATCGCCAAGACGATGATCCTGCCGGCGGCGCTGCGCTACCTGGCGCTGCTCGGCGAGGCCGGGATCTCCTCGCTGAACAGCGAGGTGCGCGGGCTGGTCGACGGGCTGGTCACGGCGCTCGCCGAGCTGGAAGAGGCCAACGCCTGCCCGGACGACCTCGAGGGGCTCGACCTGGCGATCCACGCCCGCGACAAACAGCTCGCGGCGATGGTCGCGGTGCGCGAGGCGTCGGACAAGCTGGAGAAGGTGGTCGCCGACGACCTCTGGCCGCTGCCCAAGTACGAGGAGATGCTGTTCATCAAGTAGGCGGCAACGATCCGCTTCCCTGCGTCCTCGCCCCGCTCGCCCCCAGACCACCCCAGCAGCACGGCTCCCTACCGGGATAGGTCCTAAGCTCGCGAAGATGGGCCTGAACCTGGGGTCGATGGAACCGATGCGCCGCCGGTCCTCAGGTACCCTCTGCCCAGCAGCCGCCGCAGGCACCACCCAAGGAGAGAGATGAGCGCCGCAGCCCAGAGCCTGATGCAGAACGTCACCTACGAGGACCTCTACCACCGCTGGGAGCAGGGTGGCTGGAGCGCCTACGACATCGACTTCTCCGAGGACCGCAAGGGCTGGGAGGCGCTCAGCGACATCCAGCGCCGCTCGGCGATGTGGATCTACTCGATGTTCTTCTACGGCGAGGACCGGGTCGCCGACACCCTCGCCCCCTACATCACCGCCGCCCCGACCGAGGAGCAGGCCTACTTCCTCGCCACCCAGCAGGCCGACGAGGTCCGCCACTCCGTCTTCTTCCACCGCTTCTTCAAGGACGTGATCGGGGTCGGCGGCGAGTCGCTGCAGGCGACGCTCTCCTCCACCCTGCCGCAGCTCAACTGGGGCTACCGCGGCGTCTTCGACCGGCTCGACCGGATGGCGGAGGAACTGCGCAAGGATCGCTCGAAACCGAAGTACGCCCAGGCGATCACCCTCTACCACCTGATCGTCGAGGGCACCCTCGCCCAGCCCGGGCAGCACTTCATCGAGGACTTCTTCGCCGCCGAGGACACGATGCCCGGCTTCAGCGGCGGGATGGCCAACGTCTCCCGCGACGAGCAGCGCCACATCGGCTTCGGCGTCAAGGTGCTCTCCGAGCTGATCGCCGAGTCGGAGGAGTGCAAAGCGGCGGTCACCGAGCTGCTGCGCGAGGTGATGCCCCACTCGATCGCCGTCTTCACGCCGCCCGGCTGGGACCGCGAGTACACCGAGTGCTACGGCTTCACCCTCGAGGACATCTACGCGTTCGGGCTGAAGCTGATCCGCCAGCGCTGGAAGGCGATCGGCTACCCGATCGAGGAGATGCCGCCCGGCGTCTTCCCCTTCGACCCGGCGGCGTCCGCGGAGGAGATCTCCGTCCGCCAGATCAAGCTGCTGGAGGCCGGCGTCACCGGCGAGCCAGTCGACCGCCCCGACTCCTCACCCGAGGTGCAGCGCCTCTACTTCGAGATGATCGCCCGCGCCGCCGACACCGAGGCGGTGAACGGCGGCCAGCTCACCTACCAGTGGCGGTTCAGCGACGCCGACCCGTGGCACATCGTGATCGACAACGGCTCGACCCGGGCGGAGCCGGGCGAGGCGCCGAACCCGAACCTGACGCTGGAGACGAGCTGGGGCGACTGGATCTCGGCGACGACCGGCCAGAGCAACCCGCTGAAGATGATGCTGCGCCGCCGCATCCGCCCCCGCGGCTCGATCCGCGAGCTTGCCCGCATGCGCAAGGTCTTCCCGCCTCGCTAGCCGCCGATTTGGGCCTGTCGAGATAGGCCCTACGAGATCGGGGGGCGGCGGTCCGCCCAGGGCCGCTCCGCCTCGATCTGGGCGGCGAGGGAGAGCAGGGTCGCCTCGCCGCCGGGGCGGCCGACGATCTGCACCGAGAGGGGCATGCCGTCTGCGGCGGTGCCGGCCGGCACCGCCATCGCCGGGTTGCCGAGGTGGTTCCAGGGCATGCAGTAGGGGTAGAAGCGGCTCATCCCGAGCAGCGTCCACAGCGCCCCGCGTCCCTCCCAGCGGCGCACCGGGATCGCGGTGCCGCCCATCACCGGCGTGATCAGGACGTCGAAGGAATCGAAGATCGAGTTGACGCGGGCTGCATCGGCCTGCCGCGCCCGAAGCGCCCGCTCGAAGATCGCGTCGGGGATCAGGGAGCCGACCGCGGCGAAGCCGCGGGTGCGCCGGTCGAGGCGCTCGGGGTGGGGCACCCGCCGGAAGTCGTCGCGGATCCCGCGCAGATAGCGCGACGCCGTGTTGTTGCCGATCGTCCCCCACTCGGGATCGCGCTCGGCGGTCTCGTGGCCGAGCGAGCGCAGCAGCTCCGCCGTCTCGGCGACGGCGCCCCTGACGACCTCGGAGACGATCGGCGGCGCAACCGCCCGCGGCGCCGCGGTGGAAACGGCGACCCGCAGCTTGCCGGGCGGCGTCCTCGCGGACTCCACGAAGGGCCGTTCGGGCGGGGGCGGAGCGCCCGGCTCCTCGGAGCCGCCGGCGATCACGTCCAGCCAGAGCGCCGTGTCGAGCACGGTGCGGCTGACGCAGCCGTTGACCGAGAGCCCGTTCCAGTGCTCGAGGTCGGGCGCCAGCGAGACCCTGCCGCGCTGCGGCTTCAGCCCGAAGATGCCGCAGGAGGAGGCGGGGATGCGGATCGACCCCGCCCCGTCGGAGCCCGAGGCGATCGGGACCAGCCCGGCGGCGACCGCCGCCGCGCTGCCGCCACTGGAGCCGCCGGGGCTGCGCTGGGGGTCCCACGGGTTGCGGGTGACGCCCCAGGTCGAGGACTCGGTGAAGCCGCAGATCGCCAGCTCGGGCGGCAGTGTCTTGCCAACCATGATCGCGCCCGCCTCGCGCAGCCTTCGCACCATCTCGGAGTCGGCCGGAGCCGGGTCGGGGAAAGCGTCGGTGCCGTGGGTGGTCAGCTCCCCGGCCAGGTCGGTGGAGTCCTTGAGCGCGATCGGCACCCCGAGCAGCGGCCGCTCCTCGCCGGCCTTCAGCCGCGCCTCCGCCTGCTCGGCCTCGAGCAGCGCCCGCTCGGCGAGCACCACCCGGAAGGAGTTGAGCTGCGGGTCGAGCCGCTCGATCCGGTCGAGGCACAGCCGGACCAGCTCGGTTGGGGAGACCTCCCCCGCCCGCACCATCCCCGCCTGCCTCGCCGCGCCGGCGAAGGCAATCTCGTCGTCAGCCCACCTGGCCTCTCCCGCCATCGGCGGATCCTAACCGCCGGCCCGGCTCAGGGTATGGAGAGGGCCGGGCGGCGCACCCGGCGGGGGACGGTGCTAGGAGCCGTTGATGCTGGTGGTGCTCGTGTACTCGAACTCCTCTTCGGCGCCGAAGAGGGCGTCCATCACGGTCTTGCGGGCGTCCTCGCTGAGCACCAGCGCGACCGCCGCGGCGACCAGCGCGAAGAGGCAGAGGCGGCGGCAGCGGCGGCGGCGGCGCTTCTTCGGCGCCCCCCGCAGCTGCTCCGAGGCGTCGCGGAGGCTCTCGGCCGCGGCGCGCAGGTCCTTCTGGACCTTCCTGTCGCTGGTCACCGCCTTGACGGCGCCCTTGCCGTTGCCGGTCGCCCTGCCGTAGGCCCCGCGCGCCGCTTCGAAGGCGTTGCGGAGGCTGTCGCGCAGCTCGTCGTCTTCGATCAGGCGCTGCACGTAGGGGTTGTCGCGCGCGGTCGCGTAAAGGTCGGCGGCGCGGTCGACGGTCTGGGTCGCCCTTGTTGTTTTGGCCATGCCTTCTCCTCGCTGGATTCTCGGGTGACGTTCAGGATACCCACGAAATCAATCCTCCGATGGCGCGCCTGGCCGAGCAGATCAAGGACGCAGTGAGCGTGGCGTGCTCTGCACGCGAGCGAGCGAGGACGCAGAGATGCGAAGCGCCACACGCGTCATCCGAGGGCGGCGTCGATCGCCTTGGCCACCTCGTTCACGTAGACGAACTCCAGCCCGCTGCGCTCGTGCTCGGGGATCTCGGCGACGTCGCCCTCGTTGCGCTCGGGCACGATCACCCGCTTGATCCCCGCCCGCTGCGCGGCGAGCGACTTCTCCTTCAGCCCGCTGATCGGCAGCACCTGGCCGGTCAGCGTCACCTCTCCGGTCATCGCGACGTCGTTGCGGACCGGGCGGCCGCCGATCAGCGAGGCGAGCGCGATGGTTATCGCCACCCCCGCGGAGGGCCCGTCCTTGGGCACCGCGCCGGCGGGGACGTGGATGTGGATGTCGTGCTTGGAGAACCAGTCCTCCCCGAGCCCGGGGGCCGGCTCCCTCCAGTGGCCGCGCACGTAGGAGAGCGCCGCCTGCGCCGACTCCTTCATCACATCGCCGAGCTGGCCGGTGGTCGTCAGCTTGCCCGAGCCCGGCATCGCGGTCGCCTCGATGAAGAGGACGTCGCCGCCGGCCGGGGTCCAGGCGAGCCCGGTCGCCACCCCCGGGTCCTTGGTGCGGCGGCGCTGCTCGGCGAAGACGCGGCGGCGGCCGAGCAGCCGGCGCGCCCGCTTCGCCGAGATCTTGACCTTGCCGTCCACCTTTCCCTCGGCGACGTCGCGGGCCACCTTGCGGCAGATCGTCCCGATCTGGCGCTCCAGGTTGCGGACGCCGGCCTCGCGCGTGTACTCCTCGACGATCGCGGTCAGCGCCGGGTCGGCGAACCCGATCCGGGAGGGCTTCAGCCCGTTCACCTCGATCTGGCGGGGGACGAGGTAGCGGCGAGCGATGTGCCTCTTCTCGTCCAGCGTGTAGCCGGCCAGCTCGATCGTCTCCATCCGGTCCTGGAGCGGGGCGGGGACGGTGCCGAGGACGTTCGCCGTGGCGATGAACATCACCCCGGAGAGGTCGAACTCGAGGTCGAGGTAGTGGTCGCGGAAGGAGTCGTTCTGCGAGGGGTCGAGCACCTCCAGCATCGCCGAGGAGGGGTCGCCGCGGAAGTCGGCGCCCATCTTGTCGATCTCGTCGATCATGAAGACCGGGTTGCGGGAGCCGGCGTCGCGCAGGGCGCGGACGATCGTCCCCGGCATCGCGCCGATGTAGGTGCGGCGGTGGCCGCGGATCTCAGCCTCGTCGCGGACCCCGCCGACCGTGATCCGCTCGAACTTTCGCCCCAGCGCCTTCGCGATCGAGCGCCCCAGGCTCGTCTTGCCGACTCCGGGTGGCCCGACGAAGCAGAGGATCGGCCCCGGCGAGTCCGGCTTCAGCTTGCGCACGGCCAGGTACTCGAGGATCCGATCCTTCACCTCCTCCAGGTCGTAGTGGTCGGCGTCGAGCACCTCGCGGGCGTGGGCGATGTCGAGGTTGTCCTCGGTCTCCGCCGACCACGGCAGCTCGACCATCCACTCCAGGTAGGTGCGAATGACGCCGTGCTCGGCGGCGGCCGGCGGCAGCTTCTCCAGCCGCGACAGCTCCCGATCGGCCGCCTTCTGGGCGTGCTCCGGCAGTTCCGCCTCCTCGATCCGCTGGCGCAGCTCGTTGACCTCGGCCTGCTGCTCGTCCCCCTCCCCCAGCTCGTCCTGGATCGCTTTCAGCTGCTGGCGCAGGAAGAACTCACGCTGGCCCTTGTCGATCTCCGACTCCACCTGCGACTGGATCTGGCTGCCGAGCTGAACCACCTCCAGCTCGCGGGCGAGGATCTGGGAGAGGCGGCGCAGCCGCGCGGCGATGTCGATCTCCTCCAGCAGCTGCTGCTTCTCCTCGATCGAGATCCGCAGGGCGCCGGCGATCAGGTGGCCGAGGGTGGCGGGGTCGTCGATGTTGGCGACCGCCATCTGCAGCTCCTCGGGCAGGTAGGGGATCTGCTCGATGATCTCCGAGAAGGTGGTCTGCACGTTGCGGGTCAGCGCCTCCAGCTCGGGGCTCTCCTCGACCACGTCGGGCAGCTCGGCGATCCGCGCCACCAGGTAGGGCTCCTCGGTGACGTAGGGGCCGAGGCGCACCCGCCGCGTCCCCTGGACGAGGATGCGAATCGTCCCGTCGGGGACCTTCAGCATGCGGGCGACGACGCCGACTACGCCGACCTCGTAGAGGTCGCCGGGGCCCGGCTCCTCGTTCTCGGGATCGCGCGCGGCGACCATCGCCAGCATCCGGTTGGCGCCGAGCACGTCGTTGACCAGCTTGATCGAGCGCTCCTGCCCCACCGCCAGCGGCGTCAGGGTCTCGGGGAAGGTGACGGTCTCACGCAGCGGCAGGACCGGCAGCGCCTCGGGCAGCGCCTCGTCGGCGCGGATCGCGTCCTCGGCGTCGAGCGGCGACTCGACCACCTCCAGGACCGGGGCGCCCTCCATCAGTCCCGCCCGATCGGCACGCGGCGGGTGGTCTCGGCGGGATCGCGCAGCGGCAGGTCGATCCGCAGCACGCCGTCCTCGTAGCTCGCCCTGGCCTGCTCCGCGTCGACGTCAACCTGAAGCTCGACTATGCGGCGAAACGGACCGGAGGGGATCTCGACCTGCTGGTAGACCCGACCCTCGGTCTCCTGCACCGGCCGTTCCCCGACGATCGCCAGCCGCCGCCCGCTCACCTCGATCCCGATCTCGGAGAGTTCCACCCCGGCCAGGTCCACCTTGACGACGGCCCGCTGCGGGTCACCGCAGTAGTAGACGTCGACGTTGGGCGAGAAGCCGGTGGTGCGGCGGCTGGCGTAGCCGCCACGACCCCAGGCGTCGCCCAGCATCTGGTCCATCTCCCGCCGCATCCGGGCGAAGTTGGCGAACAGGTCACGATCCGACATAGCTCGAAACGATAGCCAGAGCAGAGGCTATGGGCCTATGCCGCGCGGGACTGGGATGTCCAGCGGGGAGCGCGCATCAGCAGGGCCGGCTGGCGGGGCGGGACGAGGCCCTCGGGGCGGTTGGGGCGAAAGGTGGTGCAGGGCTCGTCCAGCTCCAGGGCGCAGAGGAGGTTCTTGCGGAAGTAGCAGTCGTCGCAGCTCGGTGGCTTCGGCTTGCGCGGCATCGGGGCGCATGTTGGCACCGCTGCGACGCTTTCGTGACGCTCATTTCCGCAAAGCGCAACCTCTTTGGCGCGGTCTTTTTACATCTTCCCCGCGTCTTGCGGGAGCGGCGTTCCCGGCGCTACGATTCAGTCTGTCGATGGAAGCCAACAATCGCACCGACAAGCTCGTGGCCTCCCCCCAGCTGTTCGAGAGCGACTTCCTCAACTTCTTCTCCCGGGTGCACCCGGCGATCCCGGCGGTCGTCTTCGTCCCGGTGGTCGTGGCGACGGAGTGGCTGGGCGCCGCCCGCGGCCTCGCCGCCTGGGAGCTGGCGCTGCTCACCCTCGGCGGGGTCGGCATCTGGACGTTGACCGAGTACTGGCTGCACCGGCTCGTCTTCCACTGGGAGCCCGACAACACCTTCGGCCGCCGGATGCACTTCATCATCCACGGCATCCACCACGACCACCCCAACGACAAGCTGCGCCTGGTGATGCCCCCAGCGGTCGCGATCCCGCTGGCGGCGTTCTTCTTCGGCGCCTTCGCGCTGCTGTTCGGGACGCCGGCCGTCTACCCGCTGTTCGGCGGCTTCATCGCCGGCTACCTCCTCTACGACTACACGCACTACTACCTGCACCACTTCGTGCCCAAGTCCAACCTCGACAAGCGGCTGCGCGAGCATCACATGCGCCACCACTTCCAGGACCACCGCTACGGCTTCGGCGTCTCCTCCCCCCTTTGGGACGTCGTCTTCAGGACCCTGCCGCGCAAGCGGCGCAGCTGAGCTACCGCCCGCGCAGCGCCAGCTCCAGCTCGAAGCGGGCGTCGGGGTCGTCGAGCTGCTCGCCGAGCAGCTCGCGCAGGCGCGCCGTCCGGTAGCGGACGGTCTGGGGGTGGATGTGGAGCGCCTTCGCCATCGCGACGGAGTTGCCCTGGTGGCGGACGTGGGCGAGCGCCGTCTCCCGCATCCGGTCTCGGGCCTTCTCGGTAAGCGAGGCAAACGGCGCCAGCCGGCGCGCGGCGATCCGCCCGACCAGGGCGCTGCCCTCGAACAGCAGCAGGTCGGCGAGGTGATCCTCGGCGCGAAGCAGGCCCGGCGCCGGCAGGGCGCCCGCCTCCGACGCGCGCAGCGCCAGCCGGGCAAGCGACCACGACGCCGCCAACTCCGACAGGGGGGCCGCCGGGCCGAGCGCCAGCCGCGCGCCGGCGCCGGCGCGCTTCAGGCTCGCGGCCCGGCCCGGGCCCTCCGGGTCCGGGACCAGGACACAGCCGGCCTCGTCAAGCGGAGTGGCCAGCGAGTCGGCCGGGAGGCGCCGG